>NZ_JBAWSY010000012.1:0-83487 GCF_037104765.1 Psychrobacillus mangrovi
GATTGACCGGTAACCTCTATCTACCTTGTTATTCATATCTTCGCTTGTTATACGAGATCATCATGTCCCAACCAGCCTAATCATGTGTTAACAAGTAGAGGGCGAACTGTTTAGTTGTCGGGATCAAGTCCCACGAGCAGTTCCGTTCTACCCCGGTACTATCAATCTATAAATTGAATAAAAAATAGTCAACCAGATTTTCTCTGGCTGACCTTATAATACGAACGCAGCAGTTTAGTTCAACAAGAAAATGGGGAATTTGTTTGAAAATGGAACCTCAATTCGTTTCAAAGGTATTCAAGGTGGTACAAAGATAATTGGTTGTTAAATTCCAATTCCAAGTTTTGTTGTAGCAATTTTGTTTTACTTTTTCTTGAATTAACGGGCTTTAGTTAAACAAGACCATCATTTTCGATGATCTATTTTTTTATTCGAAACATCAAGTAGACCTCAGAAATCCATTGTGAATTGTTATACTTAAACTAACGAAGCAGGTTAGTTTAAGAAGGAATTCTCCAAAATTTATAGAAGATTATATTAAAGAATGGTCAAATAATACTTAAAGGGTGAGTGAATTTTGGGTTCAAGAATAATGCACTTGGTCATTGCTAATAGAATTGCAGAGAGTCTATTAATAGAAAATAAAACTTCATTTTTGCTTGGAGGCATTGCAGCAGATGCTGTTTCCACTAAAGACTTATCACATTTCTTTAAAGGTGAGGTACAAGATTATTCAAGAAGAGTTGATTATAAAGGATTTTTGCATAAATATAGTTCGCAAGTAGAAAATCTTTATATTTCAGGATATTTTACACATTTAATCGCTGATAATATTTGGCTAAAAGGTTTTTATCTTCCTTGGTTGAAAAACAGGATGGAAGAAAATAAAGAAATACTTAATTTATAACATAATGATTTCCGATTATTAAATGGAAAATTATTAGAATACTATGGTTTTACCCATGAATTGAGAAAAACGCTTAATAAATTTCCTGCAATCTTAGATTTGGAAGAGGTTAAGTCTGAAGAAGTTAAAAAATTCGTTCCTTACGTTTTAGGCGATATGGAATATGATAAGGAAGTTATAAATGAAAAACTTAATGTTTAACGTTTAATCAGATAGTTGGTTAGATAGAGACATCAGTTGATATGGGTTTATCAAACATAAAACCTCTACTTACTTAATGTCTTTTTAAATATAATTTTCAACGAAAAAGTTGTTGAACTACCATGAAAATTAATTTCTTCAAGAAAAGAAAAATGACATTACTTAAATAGACCCCTGCTTAATCGTTAAAAAAAGAGGAGAGCGGACATTAAAAAGTCTATTGTTTTCGGTAGACTATTAGTATTGACTCCACTAACCTTTTTCATTCTCTGTGGTGCAGAACTATTTTGTGCTGCATGGAGGGCTAACGGGTGCTTTAATTGAAGATCATGGGCTGCTTTGGCAACTCTTTTTTCTTATTGAACTAACGAAGCAGTTTAGATTAAAAGCCTTTTCAGAACTTATTTAGGATTATGATTGAATTCATATCAAAAAGGTGGGGGTAGTATCGAAATGTTTGAGAAGTTTAATTTTGACTTAATTTATCGTGAACAAGATGATTTCACCCCTCTTGTAGTAATGATGTGTGGTGTGGCCGGTTCTGGGAAAACTACATTCTCACAACTATTAGAAAAAGAAGGCTTTGTGCGTCTTTCTATTGATGAAGAAATTTGGTCTACTAATGGTCGTTATGGGATTGATTTCCCAATTGAAAAGATTGAGGAATACAAGATAGATGCAGAAAGAAAATTGCGTAATCATTTAATAAAGTTAATTCACGATAAAAAACAGGTGGTAATTGACTTCAGTTTTTGGGATCGTGTAAGAAGGAACCAATATAAGCAACTTATTGAAAAGTCCGGCGGTAAATGGCAACTTATTTATTTAAAAGTTCACCCTGATGATTTGCGTGAACGGCTTAAAATACGAAACAAACGTTTTGATGCTAATGCGTTTCCTATTTCAGAAGAAATTTTAACTTCCTACCTTAATGGTTTCGAAGCACCAAAAGGTGAGGGAGAAATTGTAATTGAAAATTAAACCTATCAAGCAATAACCATTTAAATATACTTCAAGTAAGCTAAAATACTTTTTCTACTCCAACTAACGGGTGCTTTAGTTAAGCAAGACCATTATTTTTATCACTTCAAAAAAATAAAGAATAGTAGGCTATTTGAAAAAAGAATGGAAGTGTTAACATGTCAAATGTTATTCTTCTAGTTGAAGATGACAGAGAAATTAGTCAATTGGTTACGAGTCACTTGAAACAGGAGAACTTTATAGTATATAGAGCATTTGATGGTGAGGAGGCATTGACTCTTCTTGAAAAAAATGAGGTAGATATAATCTTGCTTGATTTAATGCTTCCAAAGATAAGTGGGATGGAACTTTTAAAAAGGATAAGAGCAACGAGCGTAATACCCGTACTGATCATTTCCGCTAAAGGGAGTGATATTGATAAAGTATTGGGTCTTGGTTTTGGTGCGGATGATTATATGAGCAAACCCTTTTCCATGATTGAATTAACAGCCAGAGTACAAGCTGTCATACGCAGGGCAACGCAATCTCTCCCCTCAGAGAGTGTACCTACATCAAATACGCTTCAATATAAAGAGTTATCTCTAGACCTAACAACCTTTTCTGTGCAAGTCAGAGATAAGACCATACAATTGACGTCAAAAGAATTTCAAATTTTAAAGCTGTTCATGACCAATCAAAACAGAGTATTTACAAAGGAACAAATTTATCATTTTATTTGGGAAGATGACTATTTCGGAAATGAAAATGTGATTAATGTCCATATTCGAAGACTGCGTGAAAAAATAGAAGCTGATCCTTCAAACCCGCAAAACATTCGGACAATTTGGGGGATCGGATATAAATTAGGTGAGTAGGCTATGGTTTTTATTTTGAGTATGATTATTGTTATATTGCTTACCATAATAGGTTTCCAATTTTATTCAAGAAGAAAAATGAATAAACACCTGACGAAAATGTTAGATATGTTATCGGATATTATCGATAAGGAAACTGCCGAAAAAGTGTTGATGCAAACGGATCAGATAACGATTAAGCTTTTTCTCATTCAAATCAATCGTCTTTTAGATTACAACCAAAAAGTCATTGCAGACTACGCGAAAATGAAAGAAAGCTTAAGAAAAATGATGTCCAACATGTCACACGATTTGAAAACCCCATTAACGGTCATTTTGGGCTATGTGGAAAAATTAAAGATGGATCAAAGCATGAGTGAAGGGGAACGGGACGAGGTTACGATCCGACTTCATCAAAAAACGGCAAGTGTCATTGCACTACTTAACCAATTCTTTGACCTTGTTAAACTAGAGTCTGGTGATTATGCGATTCCTTTAGGCAGACTTTGTATCAATGAAGTTTGCAGAAAAAATGTGCTGGATTTCTATGATTTACTTCAATCTAAAAATCTTCATGTGGAAATCAACATTCCTGAGCAAAATATTTATATACTTGGAAACGAAGAGGCGTTAAATCGTGTATTAAACAATCTGATCTCGAATGCCATCCGTTATGGTAGCGATGGAGGAGTGTTTGGATTAACAGTTCGAGAAGATGAAGATTTTATGGCAATCGATATTTGGGATAAAGGTAAAGGAATTTCGGAGATTCATCAAGAACGAGTGTTTGAAAGATTGTATACATTAAATGATGCCAGAAATCCAGAGTTTCAAGGAAGTGGGCTCGGATTAAGTATTACAAAACGCTTAACAGAAGCGATGAAGGGTTCCATCCACTTAAGTAGCAAACCTTATAAAAAAACGGTCTTTACTTGTATGTTTAATCGAATGACGTATTAGTGCTTTTCAAAAGAGGTGTTCTACAGGACTGCCTCTTTTTTGCTACAAACTGTAAACGTAAGAAATTTGTAAGGAATGAGAAAGAAAAAAGATAACATTCCTCTCTATGATAGAAATAGATGAAGGAGGATGGGACGATGGATTATGTAATAAAAACTACCGGGCTCACTAAACAGTTTAGAGGAAAGAATCTTGTATCAAATATAAATCTTCATATTCGTAAAGGCGAAATTTATGGTTTTCTCGGGCAAAATGGTGCTGGTAAAACCACCATAATGAAAATGCTGACTGGAATAACAAATCCAACCAATGGAGAAATTGAATTATTTGGACAGAGGCTTACGGAACGTTCCAAGACTGTTTTAAAAAGAGTTGGCAGTATCATTGAATATCCCGTTTTTTTTGAGCATTTAACAGCGATGGAAAATATGAAGATTCATTGTGAATATTTAGGATATTACGATGTTAAAGGGATGAAGCAAGCGTTGGATATGGTTCATTTAAAAGGGATTGAGAACAAAAAAGTGAAGGAATTTTCCCTTGGAATGAAGCAACGGCTTGGTATAGCTAGGGCTATTGTTACAAAGCCAGAACTAATTATTTTTGATGAACCGATAAATGGACTAGATCCAATTGGAATCAAAGATATTCGCGATTTAATCCTGATTTTAAATAAAGAATATGGGATAACCATTCTTCTTTCTAGTCATATTTTAGGAGAAATGGAACAAGTAGTAAATAGGATTGGCGTTATTGATAATGGAAGGTTGTTGAGGGAAGTAACACTAGACGAAATACGAAAACAACAAACAGATTACATCGAGATATTGACAACAAATGTGGAGAAGGCGGTTTATATACTCGAAAATAAACTTCATTTATCAAATATGAAAATGATTAATGGGAATCGAATTCGAATATATGATTTGACTCATTCACAAAATGACATTTCTAAAATGTTAATCCTTCATGATATCGGCATAGAAGAAATTCAAAGACACACCAGTTCATTAGAAGACTATTTTTATAAGCAAATTAATGGAGGTGGACAAATTGACTAAGTTAATTCAACTCGAATGGAAAAAATTAAACCAACAACAGGTTATTATTGAATTAATCATTTACTGGCTTACTCTTTTCTTTTTCCCTACATTTTTTATTAATGTGGCAATGCCTGCATTCGGTGAGAGTTATGACATGGCGATAGAAATGAACTGGTTTATACAAAAAGGGATGATTTTATTAGCTGCATCTCTAATTAGCCAAGTTTTCATTCAAGAATATAAAAGCAAAACCATATCACTTTCATTTGGATATCCGATCAGTCGAAAAAAGTTATTTACAGCAAAAGTGTTGTTTATTTTCCTTTTTATTTTTCTAGCTACCGTCATTTCCTTTCTCTTTTCAGGGGTGATCACTTATATGCTGGATCAATTATTCCCCATTATTAAAGGACAGCCAACGAGTGTGGATATTGTTAAATTTTTCAGTAGTACGATTATCGTCTCGTTGATCATTACAATTATGAGCTTCGTTCCACTCTTTCTCTTTGGGATTTGGAGGAGAGCAATCGTGCCAACCATAATTTGTGCGATTATGATAATGAATTTACCCAATTTTTCATCATTCATTAATCTTGAACCATATATTATCATAACCGTACTGACTATATTAGGTGCACTGAGCATATTCCTTTCCATTAGATACGCAGGTCGTGTTGGGGAGATTTAGTTTTGAGTATACAGTGTCTCACTTTTCAATATCGCGAGAGTGGAGAACCATTTGCACCACCGATTGTTGCACTTCACACACTGGGAAAAAGTGCAGAATCATGGGATCAAATGGCTGCCATATTAGGAGAAAAATACCGCGTTTTAGCTTTAGATTAACGGGGGCATGGTGGGAGTGCGAGAACTAGTACTTACAGTTATGAATTGTTGAACGATGATCTGCTTCACTTTCATTTTCCAGTTCAACTTCCTGATTACAATACTCAACATAAAGTGTGTCAACGGTAATTGTTGATCAATCCATGGACTTGATTACCGTTACATTTGGCTGGATGGAATTGAAAGCATATTTGACTAAGGCGATCATCGGGTCTCTCTGTACCGTTCTAATTAGCCTAATTCCCCCATTTTAATTTGGATTAATCAAAAGGGCTACCATATCCACGGTCATTTGAGCAATCTTTTTAATGCAAGTTCAAAACTTCACATATATATTGGGATACAACCAAGGACTTGTTCACTCTATACTTTGCTTGTTGGGTGCTGTTAGTATTTATTTAACAATCACGAAAGCAAAGACTTTGGGAGAGTATTAATAGTAAGGAGTGGTGTCAGATGGAATGTAAAGTAACAATTAGAGAAGCGACTGAAGAAGATCTTGATATAATTGTCGGGATGCTCGCTAATGATCCTCTTGGAAGCCAAAGGGAACGATATGAAAAGCCATTGCCGGAAAGCTACTTCAAAGCTTTTAGGGCAATTGAATCAGATCTAAATAATGAATTGATCGTTGCTTCTATAGATGAAACTGTCATCGGGGTTCTGCAAATTACGTTTACTCCTTACATTACCCATCAGGGAGGATGGCGGGCGACTATAGAAGGAGTCCGGACATCGGCATCAGTGCGGGGACAGGGAATCGGAAGTAAAATGATCCGTTTTGCCATTGACCGTGCAAAAGAAAGAGGCTGTCATTTGGTGCAACTCACCACAGACAAAAAGCGGCCCGATTCTATCCGTTTTTATGAACAATTAGGATTTACTGCAACTCATGAAGGCTTTAAGCTTAAACTTTAAATTATACGATAAAAGGAAAAGAGGCTCACCGATGCAATTCTAAAGTATCTCTTCAGAATTCGGTTGCGATGTTGAAAGAAATAGAAATTTGGGGAATGAGAGGCAGGGTTTATATGGGGATGGCAAAAGGTGAAGGCTTGCAGGTGAGGTCTTCAAGCAATATATTCTCAAATCGGATTGTTTTATCGATTATGAGTTCGAATTTTTTACTGCAACTTGGGATCTGGATACGTAACTTTGCAATACTTTTATATGTCACTGATATTACAAACAATGATCCGGTATATGTTTCGCTTATTTCAGTAGCTGAGTTCGCACCGATTTTCGTCTTTTCTTTTATCGGAGGAACATTTGCTGATAGATGGAAACCAAAATTGACGATGGTCTGGTGTGATTTATTGTCTGCAGTTTCAATTTTTGTTGTGTTAATTACATTATTTTTTGGTTCGTGGTATGCCATATTCTTTGCTACTTTAGTTTCCGCAATATTATCACAGTTCTCGATGCCTTCCGCCATGCGTTTGTTCAAACAGCATGTACCGGCGGACCAGCTGCAATCTGTCATGGCTATGTTCCAATCGTTAATGGCAATCTTTATGGTCATCGGACCGATTATCGGTACGTTCGTCTATCAGAAGTTTGGCATCTATATGTCTATTGGAGTGATGGGTGTCATGTTCCTTCTTTCTGCAGCAGTCTTGATGTTCTTGCCAAAAGACATAGAAAAGGAGAAAACTGAGGTAAAACCTGACTTCAAAAGGGAGTTGGCTGACGGGTTCCGTTATGTACTTAATCATAGGGTATTGAAGTCAATGGGTGCCATTTTTGCAGCTTGTGGCTTGGCAGTAGGGTTAATTCAGCCGTTAGCAATTTACATTGCCATTGAGAACTTGGGAATGACAAAGGAATTCATCCAGTGGCTGCTCATGGCGAGCGGGGTAGGAATGCTAATTGGCGGAGGAGCTATTTTTGCTCTTTCCAAAAAAGTTTCTCCTCAGAAGCTATTGGCATTAGGCATTATAGCAAGTGTCATTGGGACTGTAGGAATCGGTTTTTCTCATAGTCCTGCAATGACCATTACCCTTCAATTTATGAACGGTTTATTCTTTCCATGCATTCATATTGGCATTAATACTTTAATCCTGAGTAATACGGAAGAAGCCTTTGTAGGCCGTGTTAATGGTGTATTGAACCCGATGTTCATGGGAATGATGGTCATCGGCATGTCCATGTCAGGATTGTTGAAAGAACCGCTTACCTTATCTGGAGTTTACCTGACATCTGGAATCTTGTTCTTGATTGGAGTTCTATTTATTCTGCCATTATTTAAGCATAAGGTGCAGTCAGTGCAGCCGGAAGTTAGTAAATAAATGAGTAGAGCATGATTAGCGACCCAATATTGGGAGATGGGAAACCCTTATTTATTGATATAAAGCAAAGGGTGAATTTAAAACTAGTAGAAACAAGAAGGTATCTTCTGGTGTAGTTCAATTACTTTACTTTCTTAATGAGAATTAAAAACTAATCGGGTTGTACTTGACTTAAATGTTTATCGAGGTGTCGAAGATACAAAAGTTTTATTATTAGGATTTTTCTTTTTATAAGAGAGCCTGAGAATGATTAGAAAGTAAAATGTCTTTATATCTGGACACAGGTGTACAACAGACTGATTGATAAACCTAACTGTCAATATTTTTTAGGAGTAGGATTTGATGAGTTGAAGAAAGTAATGAAATCAAATCCAAGATTTAAAAATAGTAAAGCGGCGGGCATAAAAGAAATCTAAGAGTTAGTTTGGAATGTAATTGCAAATCCAAAACATATAACAGAGTGGTTTTATGAAGATATTGTAACTGCATAGAGCATATAGAGGATTATTCACTGATTTATTAACTCTTCAGAAACAACATCATCATAGTTTTCTCTAACACTCTTTTCTAACTTCCCTTAGTGCTTTAGGAGGGACCAAGTGTAAGTTGTTATCGAAATTACTCACAACCTTTTACTTCTTCTTTATTATCTTTTGAAACCGACCTTGTATTCTGAACATTTCATTATATATAAATTGCATGTTCTTATCCTTTATTGGAATATAAATAGTAAAAAACTGTAATTGAGGTGCTGTTTATGTCTTTAGTATCTATTTATACTGTTGGTAGGCTAAATCATCCCATTGAACACCCTGCTTCTCGAGAATTTTTTGAAGTGGGAAATAATGTATTTGGGCAAGCGATAAAATCAGGACATCTTGTACAGGCGTTTTCCTCTGACGGGGTCCCTTTTCCTCAAGAAGCTATTAAAGGAAAAGGATTCCCTGTTCTTACATTAACAGTATGGAAAGACCTCGAATCCTTATATCTTTTTACCTATTCAGGTCTTCATAGGCAAGCATTACGAGAGAGAAATAAATGGATAGAGCCATATCAAGAGAAACACCTTTCATATGTAATATGGTGGACAGAAAAACTAAAGGATGTCTCATGGAAGGAGGCTTTCATGAGATATAACTACTATACTCAGAATGGAGCAACTTCATTTGCATTTGATTTTAAGCATTCGTTTGATGATAAGGGAGAGCCCTTTTTAGTTAAGTAAAGTGGGTTTAATGATTAGTGAAACTATATATTTATTTTATAAAATCTAATCGTATTAAGATTCTCAGGCAAGGAAAGAAGAAGATTATTTAATGGAGAAGTTAGTATAGACGATGTAGTTGTGTATAATTAACTACCTAATTTGTTCTAAGATTTTGATAGTTTTTTATAAAGGAGGATATGATGGACCTTATAACGTTGGGAAAACTGTTAAACTTTACAGAAAATGTTGTACGAAAATCAGGTAAACATATAGTTAAAATGAGAAATGAATCTCATATAGATATTACCTATAAGGATGTTGGAGAACTTGTAACATCTGCTGATTTTGCGTCTGATCAAATCATTCGTGAGGCAATTTTGTATTATTATCCTGATCATCGAATTCTGTCTGAAGAGAACTTCACTAGTGAAGGTAACAAAGAGCGGTTTGATGGACCTCTTTGGATTGTCGATCCATTAGATGGTACAGTAAATTTTGCAAAGGGGCTTCCACATTTTGCTGTTTTAGTAGCTTTTGCAGTTGATGGGATTGTTTGGGTAGGGGTTGTTCACGCACCAGAAATGGGTATTACATTTACTGGGATTCGTGGAAACGGTTCTTTTTTTAATGGTAAGAAACTTCAGGTTAGCAGTATATCAAAATTATCAGAATCGGTGGTTGGTACTGGATTTCCCCACGACAAAAGTCAAATAAAATCGGCACTTACCAGAATAAATAATCTTGCAACCAGTTGCCGAGACATCCGTCGTTTTGCTGCACCAACCATTGATATATGCTATGTAGCCTCTGGATTACTTGATGCTCATACAGAGAGTCTTAAATATTGGGATGTTGCTGCTGCGGGGTTAATAGCAAGAGAAGCAGGTGCCACTATTGGTCACGCTGGAAAAGTGCCAGACAATATCCCTAATGACTTGTTTGGGGAAGAAATAATTTGTTCTACTCCAGGAATTTTTAAAGAACTTTTCAATTTACTTCAAAAAAATGATTAGTAGATGAAACACAATAGAGTTCGTTCGCCCCACCCCTTATTCAACTACCATGAAAATTATTTTCATCAAGAAATAAAAATGACAACAATTAAAAAGACTCTGCTCAATTATTAAAAAAAAAGTCTATGGTTTTAGGTAGACTATTAGTATTGACTACTCTAACCATTTTCATTCTCTTTGGTGCAGCACTATTTTGTGCTGTATGGATGGCTAACGGGTGCTTTAGTTAAACAGGGCATTCTAAATAAAATTCTGAGGTGGCATAACATGAAGCAACATAAAATCAGTATTATTCCTTATAACACCAAATACGCAGAACAAACAGTGAAAATGTGGCGAGCTAGTAAGGAACAGGCTATTGGTCAAAAAGAAATTCATGACTTTGAAAATCACGTCTATTTTTTAAATCACATATTACCTGAACAGTTTCAAATAGATTTAGCGTTAATTGATGAAGTTGTTGTTGGAATGATTGCCTATAACGATAGGGAAATAACCCAACTATATATTCATCTAGAGTACCAAGGAATCGGTATAGGTCGGACATTACTTGATAAAGCGAAAGCTCAATCAAGTGGGAAACTAACATTGTACACATTCGAAGTAAATGAAAAAGCACAACGGTTTTATGAAAACCAAGGGTTTGAAATCACAAATAGAGGACATGAAAATGAAGAAAATTTACCAGATATTCAATATGAATGGATATCCAAATAAATGATGTTATTTGGGCTTTTAGTGGTAAAGAAGAGTTAGTACTATAAAAATCTTGGGTTAAATAGGTAACTCTTTTTGTTATTGAACTAACGCAGCAGTTTAGTTCAATAAAAATCAAAAAATACCGCTCGTAATCCAGACTATGAGCGGTATTTAAAATTATATATTACCTCTTTACAGCACGGATAAAATGGACTGTCTCAAAAGCACATAAATAATCTGTACGTTAAAAATTATTAAACCTGTTGAACTCACTATTCGTATTTTATGATGCTTTATAGTTGTGGCAACTTTTTTAAGATTTCAGAGCATGAAAAATATAGAAATATTTAAGGAGAACTAAATGAATATCAATTTCAAACATTTTTTTAAAGAAGAATTAACTATTAATGAAATACAGAATGCTTTAGAAGAAGGGGAAATAACCTCAAAAGAGTTAGTTATGTATTACCTTGATAGAATAGCGAAGTTTGACCAGGAAGGTCCTATGATAAATTCTGTCCTTGAAATAAATCCGGATGCAATTTTTATAGCCGAAGCACTAGATCATGAAAGAAAAACAAAAGGAGCTAGAGGGCCTTTACATGGAATTCCACTTCTACTTAAAGACAATATTGAAACAAATGACTCTATGCATACAAGTGCTGGTACACTTGCATTAGAAAATCATCTTAGTAAGCATGACGCATTTCTTGTTAATAAACTACGCATTTCAGGTGCAATTATTATAGGTAAATCAAATATGACCGAACTAGCTAATGGAATGTCAACTACTATGTGGGCAGGCTATAGTTCAAGAGGTGGACAAGTCTTAAATCCATATGGGAGTGATCTATTTGTCGGTGGTTCAAGCTCAGGTTCTGCTGTAGCAGTTGCTTCAAATTTCACAGTAGTATCTGTTGGTACTGAGACGGATGCTTCTATACTCAGTCCTGCCATTCAAAATTCAGTAGTTGGAATTAAACCCACAGTTGGATTAATCAGTCGAACAGGAATTATACCATTTACATATTCGCAAGATACAGCAGGTCCTTTTGCAAGAACAGTTACGGACGCCGCAATTTTATTGGGGGCCATGACAGGAGTCGATAAATTTGATGCAGCAACTCTTAAAAGTGAGGGTATTTCAAAGCATGATTATACTGGGTTCCTAGATTCTAAAGGATTGAAAGGAGCTAGAATCGGAGTATTTAACAATGCATCTGAAGATTTTTATACATCAGGGGAATACGATGAAAAACTGTTTATAAAAGTTATTCAAACATTAAACAAAGAAGGAGCAGAAATTGTTGAGAATATCGAAATTCCTTCTTTTAATAGGGAGTGGAGTTGGGGAGTTCCTATATATGAACTGAAGCATAGTTTAGGAAATTATTTGTCACAGCTTCCACATTACATACCAGTACATTCAGATACCGAATTAATTCAATTTAATAAACAAAATGAGCAGAAAACATTAAAGTATGGGCAAAATAAGTTGGAATTTAGAGAAAGCTTGCCAAACACATTAAGAAACCCTGAATATTTGAATGCAAAATTAGAAGATTTGTATTTTTCACAGGATATGGGAATCGACTATACTTTAAAAAAGTATAATCTAGACGCAATTATGTTTCCATCCTATATAGGGTCAACAATATGTGCCAAAGCTGGCTATCCATCTATAGCAATTCCTGCTGGTTATATGGAAAGTGGAAGACCATTTGGTGTAACTTTTGCAGGTACCGCATTTAGTGAAGGTGTATTAATTAAATTTGCATATGCTTTCGAACAGGCTACAAAACACCGAATTTGTCCTGAATTTATATAATATAACTGTTATCAAATAACTACTATTCTTGAAGTGAATAGTCTCGGTAGAGGAGGAGTTCATTATGGTAAACAAGAGACTTTATAAAGGAAATGACATCAAGGGGATTACGCTTAATTAAAAAATAAATGCTTTTCCCCAAAAAAATTAAAAGGGGAAGTTTTATGAGAACAAATAATGTTAGACTGGTAGAATTAAATGCAGAAAACTGGTATGAATGCTGTCTCTTAGAGATTTCAGAAGAACAAAGCAATTATATTGAACCAAATGCTATATCAATAGCTCAATCTAAGTTCGAACCTACTTTAATGCTATATGGTATTTACTTAGAAGAAAAAATTGTTGGTTTTTTAATGTATAACTCAGTTCTAGAAGAACTTGATGGACATTGGGTATATAGAATAATGGTGGATAAGCAATTCCAGGGACAAGGAATAGGTAAAGCTGCAACTAAGCTAATGATTAATGAGATGGCTAAATTACCAAATGTAAAGAAAATCGTAGTAGGCTATCACCCAGAAAATTTGGGAGCACATTATTTGTACTCCAGTTTGGGATTTATTGATAATGGTGATAGATTTGGAAAAGAAATGGCAGTTATTAAACATATCATTAAGTAATAAATGAATGGATGAGTTAAGAAAAAAGAGGATCATTATTGGTCCTTTTTTCATTTTTTTCCTAAGAACTTAATCTTATGGTATACGACTCATAATTAAAAGGTGGGTGTGTATGGAACAAGCAATTATATTTGATATGGATGGTACATTATTTCGAACTAATTTGATTTTAGAGCCTGCATTAGAAAAAACGTTTAATATGCTAAGAAAGGACAAATTATGGATTGGAGAAACACCTATTAATAAGTATCGTGAAATTATGGGTGTGCCGCTATCAGAGGTTTGGAAAACATTATGTCCAAATCACTCTATTGAGATAAGAGAAAAAAGCAATGACTTCTTTCAAGAAAAGTTAATTGAATTAATTAAAAATGGAAAGGGAGCATTATACCCGTATACAGAAATGGTCTTAGAAATGTTAAGCGGTCAGTATGAACTCTACATTGCTAGTAATGGCCAGGAAGAATACTTAAAAGCAATTATAAATACATATGAATTGAATAAGTATATAAAAAAGATATATAGTATTCAGTCAATACCTTCAGGCCACAAATCTGAATTAGTAAAGAAGGTATTACAAGAAAATAATATTATAAATGGAGCAGTTGTTGGAGACCGTTTATCGGATATTAACGCAGCCAAGGACAACGGGTTGGTTTCTATTGGAGTGAATTTTGATTTTGCTCAATCGATTGAATTAGAAAAAGCGGATATAGTCATTGATGATTTAAGGGAGCTTATAAGCATTGGGTTAAGAAGTTAAATTCATTCTAATCCTTAGAATAGAGTTGCCTATCATATCAACTACCCCAAATTACTCTATATGAAGTCCAAAATAAGCTCTATTTATTCTCTCAGAAAATAGCACCGATAATTCGGTGCTATAGTAGGTTACTTAATCTATTTAATCACAAGTTGGCCTAACCCAAAGTTTAGAAAAGTCTACATACCCAAAGTGTTTTATATTAATATTCATTAAATCTACTGAGAAAGGAATTTGACGTTTCGCATAATAAAGTGGAACAAAAATAGATTCGTCAATCAAAGCATTCTCTACCTTTAAGTTTAACGGTGTCCAATCTTCAAATGGAGTGTTTACGTATTCCTCTAAATAATTACTCCATTTTTTATTTTCTTTCAAAACAGTTGCCAATGGAGAAAAACCATTTCTTAAGAAATAAAAGAATGAAAAGTTTTGATTCATTTCAAACACTTCTCCATGAAAAAAGAGATCTGCTTCTTCGTTCTTCATTTTATTTGCTATATTATCTTTAAAAGAAACCCATTTTATATTAACTGGAACTCCTTCTCTTTCAAATATATCTTTCAACCAATTAGTAGTATTTTCCGTGTAATTTACTAACTTTATTATTAGTGGTTCTGAAAATGATGGACGTTCCACTGTTGGTATATAATATTTCGTACTATGACCAATAAGGCATCCATGAGGATTAGGTAAAATTCTATGATCCACTTCACCAATTTTATGTCTATACTTTGCTATTATAAAATGTAAATAATCACGTACTTCTTTTCTCTGAATAGCAGAATTACGATTTACATTCATTACAACCAAACCAAAGCCAGAATCACTTTCCACCTGAAATGTAGACTGATTTTCGGTAGAAGAACGATATACTATTTCAAATCCAATTGGTATTTGAACAAACTCTATTATGTCTAATAAAGGTCTTTCTCCATAATAATCTTTAAAAGCGACTAATGTTGTTTTGTGATCATTGTTCTCCTCGAGATAAAAGCAACCAGTTCCATATACATTTTCTTTGTTTTCTATGTATATACTAGCATTCATAGTTCCGAGCATTTGTAAACAATAGCTGCATCCTCTTGGGAAATGTATATCTATTATTAATGGAGCAGCTACAACTATTTTTTGTACAGGCTCCCACAAATCCTTAAAACAATCATGCTTTCGTAGTCTTTCCAAACATTCTACAACATCTTCTGCAGTTAATATGGAACCATCATGGAATTTAATATCTTTTTTCAAGTAAATTCGAAGCTGAGTATCGCCTGTATCCCAGCTATGAGCAAGTTCGGGGTATACAATACCTTCTTTATCCACAAAAACTAATCGGTTAAAGATAGTTGCCACTATATTTGCGCTATTTACGTCAGCAGCTTCTAGAGGATGCATTGTTAAAAATGGATACTTTCTTGGGACGACAAGGGTGTCATTTGTGTTTTGAACATAACCGAATTTTGAACGAAATTTATTCATTAAACGCAGTTTACTTTCCATATTCCATTCGAATAACAAATATTTGCTACTTACATCAACAGCTTCCTCATCAATAATCTGCATAGCTTGCTCTTCAAAAATACTCCCCACATCTTTTAACCAATGTAAGTTTGATACCTTGCCACGTCCACGGCCGGAAGTATACGTTAACCAGCCTTCTTTAGACCATTTCTGTAAATTACGTGTCGTTTGCTTTGTACTTAATTGGAGGACATCTGCTAATTCTTCTTGTTTTACTGGTCCTGAAGAGACTGAATTCCATAGCATTAATAAATACTTATCCATTTTATCTCCTATCTAAGTGGACATAGATTATTAAAATGTCCGTTTTTATTTTTCTTCGTCTAGTTTAATATACTAAAGACAAAGGAGGGGAACAACATGGGGTGGAAAAACTATCCACAAAATATTAAAGTTCGTCTCATTACTTCATTTTTTAATCGCGCGGTATCCTCCGCAGTAATGCCTTTCATGGCACTATTTTTTGCACAAGAAATGAATAAGGTATGGGCAGGACTCTTTCTAGTTTTTACTGTAATCATTGGTTTTTTTGTAAATCTCATTGGGGGTTATATTTCGGATCGTTTCCCACGAAAAAGAGTATTAGTACTAACTTCATCTATTAGTGCATTACTTTTTTTGTTGATGACAATTAGTTTATATCCTAAAGACAACATCATTTCGGTTTTTGCTTTTGCTTACACATTATACATAGTTACAAGTAGCCTTGGACGGCCAGCGATGCACGCAATTATTATCGATTCAACCACTCCTGAAAATAGAAAAGAGGTATATGCACTCGATTACTGGCTAGTAAATTTATCGATGGCTATAGGGGCTGCGTTAGGTGGTTTGCTATATTTGAATCATCAAATAGAATTATTTGCATTGCTGACGATTACTTCAACGATTCTACCAATTGCTTATCACATTTGGTTAATTGATGAACATACAATTAGAAGAGAAAAACAGCATCAAAATGTGTTTATGGATTTAATTCAAAACTATAAAGTTGCTTTTCAAGATAGACCATTTGTGAAAGTAGTTATAGGATCCATGTTCATTTTAGCAGCTGAGTTTTCGTTAAACAGTTATATAGGTGTTCGATTAGCAGAAACGTTTAAATCTGTACATATTGGAGATTTTGAGATTGCTGGTGTTCGAATGTTAAGTATACTTAATATAGAGAATATGCTACTTGTCGTATGTTTTACGTTTCTGATCAATAAACTAACAGATAAGTTTAGTAATAAAAATGTCTTATTAGTAGGCTTGATAATATATGGTTTCGGTTATGTAACGGTTACTTCAGCGAATACTTTTTATGTGCTAATCTTGTTTAATTTTATAGCAACTATGGGAGAACTAATCTATTCTCCTGTAAGAAACGCCGAACAGGCGAATATGATTCCATCAGACAAAAGAGGCTCTTACTCTGCTTTCACAAACTTTTCTTTTAGTGGGGCAGATCTGATTGCTCGTTTAACCATAATCATAGGGGCGTTTTTAATTCCTACGATGATGTCTGTATATATTGGCATTTTAATTATGATTGGTACGTTGCTAGTTTACACGGGACTATTTTTGAAAAAAACAAACATTCAATATCAATAGCTTTGAATTAAAAATGCATTTTCTATTCGAAATGGGTTTTTTGTGTACTCACAAAGGTTAGTAGTAAATGGTATTAAATTACGTGAGATAATAATTAAACCTTTTTTTGAGATTAAATCATGTGCAAAATATAAGTCGTATATTGGATCTTCACCTGATTTAATTGAAATGAAATCAGGTGAAGAACTGATGATTGAAATAACTAAGGGACATGAGGAACTGGAGAACTTATTTGCTATAGTTCAAAAAGAAAAGTTAGATCCTTTTGGATTTGGCCTGACGTATCGAACAATACAGCTACACCAAAACATTTAAAAAGTGGGAAGAAGCTTATCCCACTTTACCTTTTGATGTCACATTAAAAAGTACAGGAACAATCGAGTGATTTACTTCCGCTCTTCTTTATTGGAGAGCTGTTTTTAATATTAATTAAGGAAGTTCTCCTTTATAAAGCCTAAATAGTCAGTTAAAATAAATATAGCATGTTTAGTTTTACAAAGGGGGAAGCGTAAGCGATTGTATGACCATACAAAAAATGAAAGAAACGACTTTTAATCCAGCCAATGTTTCGGATTGGGAACAAGCAGCTATTAAAACATTAAAGAATAAATCATTTGAATCTTTATCAACCAAAACATTGGAAGATATTATTTTGAAACCGCTTTATACTTTGGAAGATTTAAATAACATCCCTTCCAATCTTACATCTATCGTAAGAGAATCCAAGAGCTCCTCTGACTGGCTGATTGCACAAGCAGTTACAGGTAATACTAGTAAGGAGATTTTGGAAGACCTTAAAGAGTCAGCCTCTAAGGGTAACGAAATAATTTTTTATACGTTAGATACTCAACATAATTGGAAGGGGCCAGAACTGGAAGAACTAAAAAGTTTACTTGAAGGTCATACGGTTTTACTCGATGTTACTATCGATCCATCTTTTTTACATAACTTTAATAACTTAAATGGATTGGTAAAAGGAGCAAATGGAGAAAAATTACATTTTTCAAATGCTAGAACTTATTTTCTAGATGCCTCTTTCATACACAAAGTAGGTGGAGATGCTGTAAGTGAGCTAACGAGTGTTCTAGTACAAGCAGATGCACTTTCAGACACCAGAGATTTTAGTGAATTTAGTGAAAGAGCTTTTGTCCAGTTTTCAATAGATACAAACTTCTTTATGGAGATTGCAAAACTACGTGCTTTTCGTATTCTTTGGAAAGCCTTTGGAGAAGCGCATGGAATTGAAGATATAGCTCCAATCCCTGTTCATGCAGAAACTTCCTTACGTTCATTTTCAGCTTTAGATTCTAATGTGAACATACTTCGAGCTGGAAATAGTGCATTGTCTGCTGTACTTGGAGGTTCAGACAGTATTACTACTTATCCACATGACTCTTTAATTGGAGTAAACTCAACGTCCAAACGTATAGCTCGTAATATGCAATTAGTTCTAAAAGAAGAGACTCATATTAATCGAGTATTTGATGCTTCAGGAGGCTCTTACTATATAGAAACGCTTACGAATGAGCTAGTAGAAAGAAGCTGGTCATACTTTTTAGAGCTAATGAAAGAAGATACGTTAGATGGAAGAAATCAAAAGTTAATTGAAAGAGCGGAAGCTAAATGGGATGAGGAATTAGAGAGCCTGTCTACTCGCAAGAAATCTCTTATTGGCACAAACGTCTATGCTAACCCAGACGATTCATTGGAATATCAAATTAACCCTACCGATTATAAACGCCTAGCAGGGCCTTTCGAACAATTGAGAAAAGCTTTCCATCAAAACAATTTAAAGACAGCAATTGTCCCATATGGAATCTTAAAAGAATATAAAGCTCGAATGGATTTTGTGAGTGGATTTTTAATTGCAATTGGTATTTCTCCTTTGATAGCACCTGAAAACCTAAAACCATTCGATTTACAAAAGTGGATTGATGAACAGCATATAGACTATGTTGTATTTGTAGGAAACGATGAGCAGACTAATGGCTTAGTTCCAGCATTATTAAAAGAGAAGTTATCTGTTCCAATGGATGTTGCAGGGAAATTTGAGGAATATGAAGATTGGCTAGATGCAGGACTCTTCGGAAGAATTTATGCAGGACAATCCCTTCTTGATAAAGCTAAGGAATTGTTAATGCTTGCTAAAAAGGAGGTTTCACCTGAAAATGCCTAATTACTCAGATGTGAAAATCGAAAAGGTTATTGATAAGTCATCCAATCGCTCTTTGAATGAATCAAAATCCTTCATGACAAATGAAGGTATTGAATTAAAACAAACTTATTCTAAGTCTGATATAGAAAACATAATGCACTTACAAGACTTTCCTGGAATAGCTCCAAATACCCGTGGACCCTATCCTACGATGTATGTTGCTAAGCCATGGACAGTCCGCCAATATGCAGGATTTTCTACAGCCGAAGAAAGTAACGCTTTCTATAGACGTAATTTGGCTATGGGTCAAAAAGGGTTGTCAGTAGCGTTTGATTTGGCAACGCATCGTGGCTATGATTCTGACCATGAACGAGTGACAGGTGACGTAGGAAAAGCTGGCGTTGCAATTGATTCAGTAGAAGATATGAAGATCTTATTCAATGGTATACCACTTGATCAGATGTCTGTTTCAATGACAATGAATGGAGCAGTTCTGCCAATATTAGCATTTTATATTGTCACGGCCGAGGAGCAAGGGGTAACACCAGAGCAACTTGCTGGGACAATCCAAAATGACATTTTAAAAGAATATATGGTTCGTAACACTTATATCTATACACCCGAGATGTCGATGAAAATAATTGCAGATATCTTTTCTTACACTGCTAAAAATATGCCGAAATTCAACTCTATTTCAATTTCTGGTTATCATATGCAAGAGGCAGGAGCTACTGCGGATATAGAACTTGCATACACTTTAGCAGATGGGTTGGAATATGTAAGAACGGGACTGAATGCAGGGATAGACATTGATGCTTTTGCACCTAGACTCTCATTCTTTTGGGCAATTGGCATGAATTATTTTATGGAAGTCGCTAAAATGAGAGCTGCACGTAGAATTTGGGCACAAATGATGTCTAGTTTTGAACCGAAAAATCCAAAATCATTAGCATTACGTACACATTCTCAGACATCGGGATGGAGTTTAACGGAACAAGATCCATTTAATAATGTAACGAGAACACTAGTGGAAGCAAATGCTGCTGCAATGGGACATACACAGTCTCTGCACACAAATGCTCTAGACGAAGCGATTGCACTTCCGACAGATTTCTCCGCACGAATTGCTCGTAATACACAACTTTTCTTGCAAGAAGAAACGAATATGACTAAAGTTATTGATCCTTGGGGCGGTTCATATTATGTGGAAACTTTGACAAATGAGCTCATGGAAAAAGCTTGGGCACTAATTGAAGAAATAGAAGAGCTTGGAGGAATGGCAAAAGCTATTGAAACTGGCCTTCCTAAAATGAAAATCGAAGAAGCAGCAGCGAAAAAACAAGCACAAATCGATTCTTCCAAAGAAATAATTATAGGAGTAAACAAATACAGATTAGAACAAGAAGATGCTATCGATATTTTGAACATAGATAATACAATCGTGCGCCAAAAACAAATGGAGCGACTAGCTCTATTAAAAGAAAATCGTGATGAAAATGCTGTACAAGAAGCACTTCTGGCATTAACTGATGCTGCTCGAACTGGAAAAGAAAACTTGCTCGCAGCTGCAGTGGTTGCAGCAAGAAAACGTGCAACAATTGGAGAAATCTCAGATGCCATTGAAGTTGTAGCAGGAAGACATAAGGCGGTGATTCGTTCCGTGAGTGGTGTTTATAGTGCAAACTTTAATGATGCAGATGAAATTGAAGCTGTGAAGCAAATGGCAGAGGATTTCAGAGAAAATGAAGGAAGAAGACCTCGAATACTAATTGCAAAAATGGGTCAAGATGGACATGACCGAGGTGCGAAAGTCATCGCAACTGCATTTGCAGATTTGGGATTTGACGTAGATATTAGTCCGTTATTT
This sequence comes from Psychrobacillus mangrovi, assembly GCF_037104765.1. NCBI lineage: Bacteria > Bacillati > Bacillota > Bacilli > Caryophanales > Bacillaceae > Psychrobacillus > Psychrobacillus mangrovi. The sequence goes on from NZ_JBAWSY010000012.1 coordinate 21,326, forward strand.
CAAACTCCTGCTGAAACTGCGCAACAAGCTGTTGAAAATGATGTCCATGTAGTTGGCGTAAGCTCATTGGCAGCTGGTCATATGACGTTAGTTCCTGCTTTGAGAGAGGAGCTTTCAAAACTTGGTAGGGAAGATATATTAATCGTAGTAGGTGGAGTTATCCCTGCACAGGATTATGCTTTCTTACGTGAAAACGGAGCTTCAGCTATTTTTGGACCAGGTACTGTAATTCCAGTTGCTGCTCAAAAAGTAATTGAAGAAATCTATTTAAGATTGGGTTATGAGGAAGTGGATGGCTAATGGCTGAAACGGATAAAACAAACCAATCGGCAATGCATGTAATGGGTGGCATTAAGTCACAGCACGATGGCGTGGGAAAATCTTCTGTAAAAAAGTTTTCAAAAAAGAAACCATTTGTAATAGATCAAGCAGAATATGTTCAAGAAGTTAGAAATGGCTCCAGATTACATTTAGCAAAAACGATTACTCTCATAGAGAGCACGGTAGCTGACCAACAAACAATAGGACAACAGCTTTTAAAAGAATTACTACAGTATACGGGAAATACTATTCGTATTGGTATTACAGGTGTGCCTGGTGCAGGGAAGAGTACATTTATCGAAGCATTTGGAAAAATGCTATGTGACCAAGGCTATAAAGTCGCGGTGCTAGCTATTGATCCAAGTTCCTCTTTGACAGGGGGGAGTATACTTGGCGATAAAACTAGAATGGAAGAGCTTGCAAAACATCCAAATGCTTTTATTCGTCCTTCTCCATCTGCTGGTACATTGGGAGGGGTTCATAAGAAATCTAGAGAAACGATGTTAATATGTGAAGCAGCAGGATACGATGTCATTTTAGTGGAAACAGTTGGTGTTGGTCAAAGTGAAACAATCGTTCGAGGGATGGTAGATTTCTTTTTGCTGCTTGCATTAACTGGTGCTGGTGATGAGTTGCAAGGAATGAAAAAAGGAATAATGGAGCTGGCTGATGCTATTATAGTAAATAAGGCAGATGGATCAAATGAAAAACTAGCTAAAAAGACGGTTGCGGAATATAAACAAATCCTGCATTTCTTAACACCATCTTCGCCTAATTGGACTACACCAGCCTTAGCAGTCTCTTCTTTATACAAAACTGGATTAGATAAAGTATGGGAAACGATCCAAACATTTAAGAAAGAAATGCTTTTGAATAATGTCTGGCAATATCGTAGAAAAGAACAAACTGTAGCTTGGTTTAAAACAATGATTGTGGATCGATTATATGATGACTTTTTTTCTTCTACCGATAAAAAGCAAGAAATGGCTCAACTAGAGGGTTTAGTAAGGGATGGACAAGTAACAGTTTCGCAAGCAGTTGAAGAGTTATTTTCCTCGAATTCTAAGCAATAATCTGCTATTATAAAATTAATTGAAAAGGAGTGTTTTGTATGAATATGATGGATTTTAATTTATTAATGAATGATATGGTTCAACAGGCTCGTGGAGAAATGGAAACTAGCGGATATGAGCAATTAACTACACCTGAGGAAGTTGAATCTGCTTTTGCACGCCAAGGAACTACACTTGTAATGGTGAATTCCGTTTGTGGATGTGCTGGTGGCATAGCTCGTCCAGCAGCGGCTAACGCAATTCATTATGATAAAAGACCTGATCATTTAGTGACAGTTTTTGCAGGACAAGATAAATTAGCAACTCAACAAGCACGTAATCTATTTGGTGAAGACCATTTACCATCTTCTCCATCGTTTGTCCTATTAAAAGATGGTGAGGCAGTAGCTGAAGTAGGTCGCCATGAAATTGAAGGACATGATCCAATGTCAGTTATCACTCATATTCAAGCATTGTTTGAAGAGCACTGCGAAGAAATTTAATAAATACAATGAAAAAAGCGGAGCAAATGATTGCCTCCGCTCTTTTTTATAAACATTATAAGATAAAGCTTAATCCAAAAAGTAGTGATGACGCGACCATTGCAAAGATCATTAAATATATGACGAATTTACGGAATTTTTGATTACGCATGAACTTCTCTCCTTTTACAATTACTTATATTTTAACAAATTCGAAAAAAATCACAAGAGGTAGCTATAAATTTACCGAAAAGTAGGTTAAACTTTCTACCTATTATATATATTTGCTCCTATACTAGCTCAAACTATATTCCTCTGCATATACTCTTGCACTTTAGTTATTGAAATATGTACAATAGATTATATAGTCAAAATTTGGGGTGTGAGACAATGGAAAAAGTAGATCATATTGGTATTGCTGTGAAGAGTATAGAGGCAACACTACCATATTATACAGAGACACTGGGGTTAAAACTATTACATATCGAAGAAGTTCCCTCTGAGAAGGTTCGTGTTGCTTTTATAGATAGTGGCAATGTAAACCTAGAATTACTACAACCATTAGATCAAACAAGTACAATTCATTCCTTTATTGAGAAAAAAGGAGAAGGAATTCATCACATTGCTTTTGGTGTATCAAATATTCAAGAACGTCTAAATGAGCTAAAAGAAAAAGGGGTAAGGCTCATTCAAGAAACACCTAAGATTGGGGCTCATGGTGCACAAGTAGCTTTTATTCATCCAAAAGCTTCAAATGGCGTTTTATATGAATTATGTGATAAAACAGGGGGAGTGAAGTAAAAAAATGGATATTTATGATAAAATAAATGATTTATATGACCGTAAACGAAAAATTGAATTAGGTGGCGGAGACGCTCGAATTGAAAAGCAGCATGAAAAAGGAAAACTCACTGCCAGAGAACGAATAGATTTACTTGTTGATAAAGATTCTTTTGTGGAGTTAAACCCTTTTATACAACACCGGACAGTAGACTTTGGAATGGACAAGCAGGAAGGTCCAGGTGATGGAGTAGTCACTGGTTATGGAAAAGTAAATGGCCGACCAGTTTATTTATTCTCCCAAGATTTCACCGTTTTTGGTGGGGCACTTGGAGAAATGCATGCATTAAAAATTGCAAATGTAATGGATTTAGCTGCAAAAAATGGTGCACCCTTTATTGGCCTGAACGACTCTGGTGGCGCACGTATACAAGAAGGCGTTGTTTCCTTAGATGGATATGGGCAGATTTTTTATCGTAATGCTATTTATTCCGGGGTAATTCCACAAATTTCGGTTATCCTAGGTCCTTGTGCTGGAGGAGCAGTTTACTCTCCAGCGATAACAGACTTTGTTTTCATGACAGATGAAACAAGTCAAATGTTTATTACAGGACCAAAAGTGATTGAAACTGTAACGGGTGAAAAGATTTCAGCTGAAAATCTGGGTGGATCTAAAGTACATAATACTATTAGTGGTAATGCACATTTCCGAGGGAAAACAGAAGAAGAGGTATTAGAGAATGTCCGTTTGCTACTAAGTTATTTGCCTCAAAATTTTGAAGAGAAACCAGCAATAACTGAAGTACCAACCGAAAATGATGATCGACCTGATTTAGCGGATATCGTTCCTTTCGAAGCAATTCGTCCATATGATATACGAAAAGTAATTGAGCAAGTAGTAGATACTGATTCTTTTTTAGAAGTTCAAAAAGAATTTGCTAAAAATATCGTAGTCGGTTTAGCACGTATTAAAGGGGAAGTAGTTGGTCTTGTTTGTAACCAACCAAAAGTAATGGCTGGTGGTCTGGATATAGATTCATCTGATAAAGCAGCACGCTTTATTCGATTCTGCGATTCATTCAATATACCGATTATTACCTTTGAAGATGTTACAGGCTTTTTTCCAGGCATTAAGCAAGAGCATGGTGGAATTATACGTCACGGCGCTAAAATACTATTTGCTTATTCAGAAGCAACTGTACCGAAAATGACAGTTATTTTACGTAAAGCTTATGGTGGCGCTTATGTTGCATTAAACTCCAAATCAATTGGTGCAGATGTAGTGTATGCTTGGCCAAATGCTGAAATTGCAGTTATGGGACCTCAAGGAGCTGCAAATATTATTTTTGCTCGAGAAATTGCTCAAAGCGAAGATCCAGAACAAGTTCGTGCAGAAAAGATCGAGGAATATCGTTCCAAATTTGCGAATCCGTATGTTGCAGCATCGATGGGAATGGTGGACGATGTGATTGATCCTAGGGAGACTCGCATTAAGCTTATACAAGCATTAGATATGATGCGCAATAAAAAAGAATCGAGACCAAAGAAAAAACATGGAAATATTCCATTGTAAAGGAGTTTTTATACAAGATGAATCGTTTAATAGAAGAATTTTTTGAACTAGTTAAAATTGACTCAGAGACAAAGCATGAAGAAATTATTGCACCAATTTTAATCTCTAAATTAGAGGAACTTGGATTTTCTGTTGTTCAAGACGATGCACACACTAGAAATGGACATGGTGCAGGAAATATAATTGCAACTTTAAAAGGTCAAAAATCAGAAGCGGACACTATTTATTTCACCGTTCATATGGATACCGTTGTACCAGGTAAAGGAATTCAACCAGTTTTAAAAGAGGATGGGTATATCTATTCAGATGGGACAACAATTTTAGGTGCAGACGACAAAGCGGGAATCGCTGCTCTGTTTGAAGCAATCAAACGTTTAAAAGAAGAGAATATTGCACACGGGGATATTCAGGTAGTGATAACTGCAGGAGAGGAAAGTGGTTTAGTCGGAGCAAAAGAATTAGACCCAGCCTTGATTACAGCTAAATATGGTTATGCAATTGATAGTGATGGTGCAGTTGGTGGTATCGTAACAGCTGCTCCTTTTCAATCGAAACTTTGGACGACTATAAAGGGTAGAACTGCACATGCAGGAGTAGCTCCAGAAAAAGGAATATCTGCAATCACACTAGCTTCCAAAGCTATTTCAGCAATGAAGTTGGGTCGTATTGATGGAGAGACAACTGCGAACATTGGACGATTTGAAGGTGGACAAGCGACTAATATTGTATGTGATGAAGTACACATTTTATCGGAAGCACGCTCAATCAATAAAGAAAAACTTGATGCTCAAGTAGCACATATGGTTCAAATATTTGCTGAGACCGCAGCAAATAATGGTGGTTCGGCGGAGACTGAAACAGAGTTAATGTACCCAGGATTCCACTTTGAGGAAGACCATCATGTAGTACAAGTAGCAAAACGAGCGGTTGAAAGAATTGGAAGAACTGCCGATATTAAAAGAAGTGGCGGAGGCAGTGATGCGAATGTAATTGCTGGCTTTGGTATTCCAACCGTAATTCTCTCTGTCGGTTATGAAGAAATCCATACAACCAATGAACGTATGCCAGTACTAGAACTTGAAAAGCTTGCAGATCTACTTGTCGAAATTGTAAGAGTAGCTGCAGAATAATTCTTACAGGAGGTGTCTATTATTGAGTAGTGAGAAAGTAGTTGTCTTTCAATGTGGCAATGAAGATTATGCTGTTCCAATTGAACATGTTATCTCAATTGAAAAATTAGAGCATATTAATCCTATACCACATTTACCAAATTATTTAATTGGATTAATGAAAATCCGAGGTGAGCTAGTGCCAATTATTGATTTTGAACAAATTTTATATAATCGTAATGGCGCTGATTTTGAAACATCTCGAGTAATAACGATGCATACACAAGATATGTCCATTGGACTTCTAGTGAAAGAAGCAAAAGAAATACTAGACATTCCTACCGAAGATATTAAGCAAATCGGCTTAGTAAATTATACAAAAACACAGTACTTTACTGGAGTTGCAAATTTAGAAAATCGTATGATTACGATTGTCGATCCATCTATATTAGTTCGTTCATTGGAAGGGATTAAAGATATTCAGTCCTATCTAGAATCAGCAAAAAAAGAGGAAGTAGGTAGCTAATTAAAGTTACCTCAGACTGTAAACAGACAAACTCAATGGGTGCATGGATTTGTATATTAAATTCGGCAAGGACCACCACTTCGCTTTCCGTGGGCTTGGCTTCAGCCTCCTAGGCCAACAGGATGTTGGTCATGCAATCGTTGCCGCAGGATGCGGCGAACTTAGATTGCCTTCCCCTCAACTGCGGGGTCTTCTGCTCAAGCTGTTCCCACAGGAGTCTTCGTGGAGGTCCTTGAATTATAATCAATTCCTTATAGTTACTTACTATCTTTATTTTTAATTGGATAAATAATCCTCTTTAGGAAGATTTATTATTATTCATAACCGGTTATAAAAATACTTTTGTCGTCAACATGAGGTAGCTAATCATAGCTACCTTTTTACGTAAGGGGGGGATTTGATTGAATAGAAAAAATAGAATAATTTTTCATATAGATATGAATAGTTTCTATGCTTCTGTCGAACAGGCATATGATCCCTCATTAAAAGGAAAGGCGATTGCTATAGCTGGAAACCCAAAGGAACGTAGAGGCATCCTTGTAACTTGTTCTTATGAGGCAAGAGCTAAAGGTGTATACACAACGATGTCTGTTTGGGAAGCGAAACGTAAATGCCCGGAGATAATTTTACTTCCTCCCAATTTTGAAAGATATCGTATCGCTTCTAAAGCTATGTTTGATATATTACGGTCATATACACCTCTTGTGGAACCTGTATCGATTGATGAAGGGTATATGGATGTAAGTGAAATGAATCTTTCAGGAAACGCAGTTAATTTAGCAGAATCTATTCAAAATAGATTAATTCGTGAATTGGATTTACCAAGCTCTATTGGAATAGCCCCGAATAAGTTTTTAGCAAAAACCGCTTCGAATATGAAAAAGCCTATGGGTATAACTGTGCTACGAAAACGAGAATTGCCAGAAAGGTTATGGAATCTACCTGTTATTGAAATGCATGGTGTAGGCGAAAGTACCTCAAACAAACTTGCGGAATTAGGCATAAAAACAATTGGAGATTTAGCGACTATTCAAACTGGTGTTTTAAAAGAAAGATTAGGAAAGATTGGTTTGCGTCTATCGGAAAGAGCAAACGGAATAGATGATCGGCCAGTAGATCCAACCTCCGTATTTGATACAAAAAGTGTAGGCAATTCAACAACCCTGCCATATGATGAAACCGATCCTACCGAGCTAAATAAGGTGATTTTGAAACTTTCCAAAAAAGTGGCTTCTAGGTTGGAAGCTAAAAACCTTGCTGGACAGTCTATTAACATTCATATTCGTGATGCAGATTGGAAAAATAAGACGAGAAGCAAAACCGTACAGAACCGTATATTCGAAGAACGTGAGATATATCAGCTTGCTAAAGACTTATTTCATAGTACTTGGAATGGGGAGGCTATAAGGCTTTTAGGAGTTACAGTAAATAATGTGCAAGATAAAGGTGACTATGTTGAGCAATTATCTATTTTTAACTTTGAAGAACATGCTAAAGAAGAACCAATATTGAAGCTAGTTGAACAGCTACAGGATAAATTCGGAAAAGAAGCGATAAAGAGAGGAATTAAATTAAAAAAGAATCCTTCCTTAGAATCGAAAACAAGCTTTAGTAAAGACTTTTTAGACGATCATAAATAAATAAGGAGCATTAATAGAATAATTCTATTAATGCTCCCAGCTTGACGACAAAAGTACTTTTATAAACGGCTAGGAAGTAGTTGCTTTATCAATTAAAGGTAAAGATAGTAGATATCTTTAATCAATTGTCTATAAGGCAAGGACCACCACGAAGACTCCTGTGGGAACAGCTTGAGCAGAAGACCCCGCAGGTACGCAAGTACCGAGGAGGCTGAAGCCAAGCCCACGGAAAGCGAAGTGGAGGTCCTTGCCGAATTTAATATAAAATCTATTAATGCTCCTTTTGGAAGGACAAAGTATGATTCAAGTAGTGTAGTGTTTCCATATCGGAAGTGGTTGGTAAAGAAAAAGGTTGCCGATAATCTTCAATGCCTTTTCCAGTAATAACTATCCAATCCTGGTCTTGTGCTTGTTTCCATGCATATTGAATAGCTTGCGTACGATCAGGGATTACTAGGCATTTATCCTGTAGATTAAGTTCGGTTAATTCTTTTAACATGTTATCAATTGATACACCATTTAAATCATCAAATGTAAGTATACTCTCATCACAATTTTTTAGTGATACATCTATCATATTTTTTCTTTTCTGAGGATCGCGATTTCCTCTGAATCCAAAGATATGAATAATTTTTCGAGGTTTATAAGAATGAACAGTTTCCAAAATATGATAAAAAGCATTGCTTGTATGAGCATAATCGATTACAAATGTAGCACCTGAGGGATGAGAGAATAACTGAAACCTTCCAGGTACACCATTAAAATTACTAAGTGCTTCTATAATTGAAGTAGAAGCAATACCTAATGAAATTGAAGTTAAAAAAGCTAAGGCAGCATTTTCAATATTATGCTGTCCTTTCATACATGTTGTAAGTAGGAAAGACTCAGAATTAGAGGGTGATAATAATTCATTTCCAGAAATAGAATATGCAGATTCTTTGCCACTAACTTGAATTACATGATTGTTTCTCGATAGAACATAGGAACTTAACCTTTCACCCCATTCAGTAGTAGAATTTACGATTGCAACACCATCTGATTTTAAATGATCAAACAATGTTTGTTTTGCTAAATAGTAAGATTCCATGTTGAGGTGATAATCCAAGTGTTCAGGTTCTAAGTTAGTAAATATACAATAATCAAATTCAATACCTTCCACTCTGTATTGTGTTAAGCCATGGGATGAAACTTCCATGATCACAACTTTATCATGGCTAAAGGATAATAATTGGTTAAAAGTTAATGGATCTAACGTGGTATGTGAAGAAGAGTTTTCAATTCCGTTAATTACAGTTGAGACACTTCCAAACAACGCACATGAGATTCCTTGTGATTCCAAAATATGTTTGAGCATATAAGATGTCGTTGTCTTTCCATTAGTACCTGTAATCCCGATCATGATTTTATTTTGAGTTGGATTGTGGTGAAAAGTACGAGCTAATATGGCTAATGCTTTCCTTGAATTAGGAACTTTAAAGTATGGTACTTCTAAATCTTCTATGTCGTGTTCCCCAATTATTGCAGCAGCGCCGTTTTTTATAGCATCATTTATATAAAGGTGACCGTCTGTGTTTGTTCCAGCGATCGCAATAAATATGAAATTTTTATCTACCTTGGAAGAATCAAAAGATAAACCATTTATTACAAGAGATTGATACTTATCTTTCATTGTAATATCTAAGGACTGTAACAATAAATCTAATTTCATAAGGGTATTTCGCTCCTTCTGGGTGTCTATTTATTGTTAGCTGAATTAAAAAATACATGCATTAACAATAGTAATTATGTAGTTTATTCTCATTTCCCTTAAATCTCTTGTACAAATTTTCGGATAATCTATACAAGGATATTAATAAGTATACAGAAATAAGATTAAAAAGTTATGCAGTTAGCTTAATGTAACGAAAACGTAATATAGCTAGAAAAAGTTTGCAGTAATTTTGTTCAAACCTTATGATGAATGGAATAGAAGTTGAGGTGGAGAAAGATGAAAATATTATTTTTAGGAACAGGGGCAGGAATGCCATCAAAACAACGCAATACGACAGCAACTGTTTTAAAATTGTTAGATGAACGAGGGACTTTCTGGATGTTTGATTGTGGAGAAGCGACACAACATCAAATTCTTCGGACTTCTCTCAAACCGCGAAAATTAGAGAAGCTCTTTATCACTCACTTACATGGTGACCATATTTATGGACTTCCTGGATTGCTTGGATCTCGTTCTTTTCTCGGTGGAGATGAAGAACTTACAATTTATGGGCCAACTGGTATAAAAGCATGGATTGAGTTGACACTCGCCACTTCTAATACATACATCAAATATCCACTTTCGATAATAGAAATAGAGGAGGGAATTGTATTTGAGGACGAGCAATTTATAGTGGAAGCAAAATTACTAGAGCATGTCATTCCATGCTTTGGATATAAAGTAACTCAAAAACCACTTCCGCCTGAACTACTAATCAGTAAAACAGATGCGCTGCGTGTACCTAGAGGACCATTATTGAAGCAATTAAAAGCAGGATTTGATATTGAACTTGAAGATGGTCGAATAGTGAGAAGTGCAGAAGTGACAGGGGAACCAAAGAAAGGTTTTCAGTTAACTGTTTTAGGTGATACAAGGTTTTGTAATAATTCGATTTTGTTAAGTATTGGATCTGATGTACTTATTCACGAAGGAACGTTTGATCAAGAAACGTCTGAACTTGCTAGGCAATATGGGCACTCTACTATTATAGATGCAGCAAATGTATGTAAGGAAGCAAATGCGAGCCATTTAGTTGTCAACCATATTAGTGCACGATTTATGCCATCTGATATAAAAGATATGTTAGCGCAAGTTGAGGATTTTCCATTTCCGATTTTTGTGGCAGATGATTTTTCTGAATTTGAATGGCAAAATGGCTTATTAAAAAAAGTGGAAAATTCCGAGCGATAACAATTATCACTCGGAATTTTTTTATCATCGATTGGATTTATTCATATTGTTTACCAAGGACCCTGGATTTATTTTGAGCAGCATCGATACAAGCAAAAATAGCATCTTTTACATTGTACTGTATCAATTGTTCCAAACCAGCTTCAGTAGTTCCACCTGGGCTAGTTACTCTTCTTCGTAACTCATTAGGTTCTACATCACCTTTTTTAAGCATCTGAGCCGCTCCTTCCATCGTTTGAACAAATAAATGACGAGCGTCTGATTTATTCAAGCCATGCTTCATAGCTGCAGCTTCAAATTGCTCTGCAAAGTAATAGAAGTAGGCAGGACCGCTTCCTGAAAGCGCTGTGACAACATGTAAATCCTCTTCATCTACAGCTTGGACTGTTCCTATTGATTCTAATAAACTTACAATTGATTTTTTTTCTTCCTCAGATACAAGATCATTCCAACTTATGGCGGAAGCACTGAGTCCAACAGCCGCTGATGTATTCGGCATAACACGTGCAATCGGACGTCTTCCTAAATAATTTGTTATCGTTTGTATGGTTACACCAGCTATAACTGAAATAATTGTTGCGTTTTTATTTAAAAAAGGAGCGATACCAGTTAATGCTTCTTTTGCATCTTTTGGTTTCATAGCTAAGAAAACAATATTTGCTTCTGTTAAAGCTATTTTCTTTTCACAGACAATCTGTACATTGTAAGCTTTTTTTAATAGTTGTAGCTGATCTACATCCGATTTATTCGTCACATGTATGAACTCTGGAGAAACTTTGTCTTCTTTCGTAAGTCCATTAATGATAGCTTCCGCCATTGACCCAGCACCGACAAATACAATTTTCGTCATTAAATATTCCTCCTTATAAAATAAAAAAATGCGTTCCCGTCCCTAATAAATAAGGACGAAAACGCATGTCTCCGCGGTACCACCTAAATTTGCCGCAACCGGCACAACTTTTCCTTCATATCGTGAAGGTCACGACTATGTTTGCATAGTAGCTCAGAAGTAGGTTTGATATATGAGCGGGAGGTGAAACTTGCAGCAGGTTATTTCACTCTCTTTACTCCATCATATATGTACTAGTCTTCATCTTAGCTTTTATTTTCTGAATTAATGAAATTATATGGCTCTTCCAAATAAAAGTCAACTTCAATTTAGTGACGGCTTCTTTAAAAAAATGTACAATAGAATGAATAACCATTCATAAAGAGGGAGTAGTATTATGACTATACATAAAATAATTATTCCTACGCCATTCGCGGTAGGTGATGTTAATGCATATTTATTAAAAGGTGATGCACTCACACTAATAGACGTAGGTCCCAAAACAGAAGAAGCACTAGTTGCCCTTAAAGCTGGAATTGAAGAAGTGGGATACTCGCTTTCGGATGTAGAACAAGTACTTCTAACACATCATCATCCAGATCATTCTGGATGGGTATATGCTTTTGAACAAGCTACATTGTTGGGTCATGCTTATAACCAACCTTGGTTAACGAGAGATGTGGAGTTTTTTAAATTTCACGATGAATTTTATCTGCAATGCCTTAAAGAAGAAGGCGTTCCAGAAAGTTACTTCCGTTGGGTTGAAAAGATGAAAAGACCAACACATTTTATAGGAAATCGCCCTCTACAAAAGTTTTTAAGAGAAGGAGATACACTTCCAGGGCATCCTGATTTCACTATTTTAGAGACTTTAGGACATGCGCAAAGTCATCTTTCTTTTTGGTCTGAGAAAGATAGAGTTTTAATCGGAGGAGACTTAGTACTAGAGAAAATTTCTTCTAATCCGTTAATTGAACCACCCCTTAATAGAGTTTTGAAACGTTCAAAATCGATGCTCCAATACAACACTTCGTTAAAACGAATTCAAGATTTACCTGTTGAAAAGATCTATAGTGGTCATGGTAACGAAGTATATAACGTACATGAACTTATTACAGGTAGACTAGAAAAACAAAGAGAAAGAGCATTTAAAGTCTTAGACATGATGAAAGAGGAAGAAAAAACAATTTTTGAACTGACACAACTGCTATTTCCAAATGTATATGAAAAAGAATTAGGTTTGACTCTGTCAGAGACAATTGGTCAAATTGATTATTTAATGGAAGAAGGCTATATCAGGGAACAAAAAAATGAGAAAGGCATTTTGTTATATGACCATGCGTAAAAAAATTTTCATAACCGGAGCAACTAGCGGAGTAGGTTTAATACTTACAAAAAGGCTAAATATGGATGGTCACGAAGTTTGGGCTACTGGTCGAAACTTGGAAGTTCTTGATGAGTTAAATCGACTTGGAGTTCATCCCATCCAAGCAGATTTAACAGAAGAACAATCTTATTCGAAACTTTTTCACGAAATGGGGACACCTGATACAATAATACATTGTGCAGGTGTTGGGACATTTGCATATTTAACAGATCTAGAAGAGAAAGATATGATACAAATGATGAATGTAAACGTGACGGCTCCAATGTTACTAACTAAACACTTTGCAGAAAAAATGAAAAAAAGAGGAAGCGGGCATTTTATTTTTATCGCTTCTCAAGCTGGAAAAGTTGCCACTCCAAAAGCATCCGTGTATGCTGCGTCAAAACATGCCATACTTGGTTTTGCCAATGCCATTCGTATGGAACTTAGAGAATTCGGGATACAAGTAACTACGATTAATCCCGGTCCAATCGATACACCATTCCTCGATTTAGCCGATCGGACTGGTACGTACAGAGGAAAGCTTAGTAAACATCTTCTACATCCACAAAAAGTAGTGGCTTCTATTATTAGAACAATAGACCACCCAGTGCGAGAAGTCGATTTACCTTCGTATATGAGTCTGACTAGTAAGCTGTATGCAGTTTTTCCAAAAAGCGTGGAAACTCTAGGAAAGGGTTTTTTTAATAAAAAGTAGTTTTAAAATCCTGGAGGAAAATGAGATGAATTTACAAGATATTATTAGTTTGGATTTTGCTTATTTAGATACTTTTTCTAAACGTAAAGATACAAAGTGGGGATCATTATTTTATAATGAGAGTCAGCCATCATATTACGATGCAAATCATGCACATATTAGTGACTTAAGTGTAAACCCTTCTTTAATAATGGAAGAAGTAGTTAAATTTTATAATTCAAAAAATATTATACCAAGATTTTATTTATATAATTTAGACCTACAACAGGAGCTTATTTCTATTTTAATCGCGAATAGCTTCGGTTATGAGGAGTTGATGGGTCCCGTTCAATTATGGGATAAAAAGCTTTTAGAAAAAGAGAGAGACGAACATTTATTGATTGAGCGTGTCAGTAAACACAATTATTCTGAAGCCCTCCATATTGAATGTAGTATAAAGGAGTTTGGTGGTAAAGAAGTGAGAGAAAAAGCATTTGAGGTTGAATTTAATCACCCAAGTTTTGAACACTATTTACTAAGATTTAATGGGACGGCCTGTGCAACTGCTTGTATTTTTATATGTGATAATCAAGCTCGAATGGAGAGTGTAGCTACTTTAGAAGAATTTAGAGGTAGAGGTTTGATTGGAGAACTCATACATTTTATACAAACTGAAGTGGCGAAAAAAGGTTATGAAAACCTGTGGGTCTTTCCAATCAACGAAAGAGTCGAAAAAGTGTATCAAAAATTCGGATTTAAAACTGTGAGTAAACTTAAAATGGGACACGCTTATTTAGGTGGGAGAAGCATAAAAGAAATTCAAGAATGATTATATGTACTTGTTTAGCAAATGGCAATAAGTTTATGAGTACATAGATAACCGATTAGTTCCATATTTAGGAGACTAATCGGTTTTTTAAAGAATTTATATTCTGATTATTATATTTTTCTTGATATCTATTGAGTAGTCGATCTAACTCTTGGCTAACTGAGACAACAATTGGATGTGTAAATCCAAATTTTTTTGCTTTTCTATACATGTCTTTTCTTTTGATATCTATTTGAAACATTAAAGCCATCTTATCCAAATTACTTATCACATTTCTTCCTCCATTTATTATATTTAGCTTCGACTATGAGGGGAAATACAAGATGTAACAGAAGCAACTTGTCCAATTGTACGATAGATAAAATGCGAAATTTGTCTGGTTGTGTAAGAAAAGCGTAATTTAATATAATTGTAATAAAAGTAAATATTCAAATAAAATTAAGTTGTAAGAAATTAATAAGACTTCTTTTTATCTCATAGATTGGATGTATGAACTCATATGGAAAAAGTAAAGGGGAGAGGCTTTGATCAAACGAAATGGATTACCTAGAAAGTTTGTTGTTACTGCTACTTTAGGAGTAATTATTATTGGCATGATTTTCTTGTTTTTTCCTTTTGGTTATACTTTGCAAGAAGATGGACACGGAATGGCTTCAATTTCAGAAAACGGTATTTTGCGAAATGATTTTAAAGTAGAGGTTACAGAAGCAAATGCTTTAAAAATCGCTTTATTAAAATCAGCTATAAAAGAATTTAAAACAATTTGCTTGATGTTAGTAATCATAATTCCGCTTTTGCTATTATCTATAGCAATTAATTATGTAAGGAAATCTAAAGAAACTTTTCTAATTATGTGTATCATAACAATTATTATGTTGATCACAAGCATAATTTTATATTTTAATAACCTAGAAATCATGGAACACTTAATAAGTGGATTAAAAGAGCAGAAGAAATAAAAGTGCTTCTATTTCAAGGATTCAATAAATTTATTTATCATTAATTGATATGAAGCAAAAGGAACTGTGGTGATGATATGAATAAGATTCGATTACGGAAAAGTTTAAAGGAATGGGAACAAGCATACATGCAGAATAACTATCTTCATGGTTCCTTATTAGTCTCCTATAAAGGTGAAATACTATTAAATAATGGGTATGGTTTTGCTAGTTGGGAGCATGGTATACAAAATACTTCTGAAACTAAATTTAGAATAGGGTCTATTACTAAAAGCTTTACTGCACTCGCTGTTTTCCAATTACATGAACAAAAGATGCTTAATATACATAATACAATAAATGAGTACTTGCCTGAGTTTCCAAAAGGAGAACAGATTACCGTTTATCAATGTTTGACACATACTGCGGGAATAACGAATTTCACAAACTTTCCTGATTTTTGGAGCACTACGATGCGACTTCCTTCGAGCTTAGAAGATATAATTAATTCTTTTAAAAATGAGCCATTAGAATTTGAACCGGGAAAACAATTTGACTACAGCAATTCTGGATACATACTTTTAACCGCGATAATAGAAAGAGTTTCCGGTATGAAGTATGATGAATATTTAAAAGAACATATTTTCCTTCCACTCGGTATGAATGATACAGGTTGTGATAACGGTAAAGATATCATAACTAAGCTTGCATCTGGGTATTCTTATAATGGTAAACCAGTTCATGCACCATATGCTGATCTTTCTTTTCCTTTAGGTGCCTATGGACTTTATTCGACTACTGGTGACTTATTAATATGGGATAGTGCAATACGTTCATTTAAATTGATTTCGGAAGAATCTACACAAATCATGCTTAAAGCAAATCAAGATTACTATGCTTGTGGTTGGTATGTTAATCCAGTTTTAGAAAGAGAATGCTACCATCATTTTGGTGATATAAGTGGTTATGTCAATGAGATGCTGTGTTTTAAAGAAGAACTCACAATTATCTTTCTATGTAATATGAACGTTGTTCCTGTTAAAAAGCTGACAAGAGATATTGCTAAAATCTTTTTTGAACAACCGATTGAACTTCCTCTATTCTTAAACCAAATGAACATATATAATATGGATTTCTTATGTGGTGAGTATCAAAGTGAAAATGGACAATTATTTTTGTGCATAACAGAAGAAAATGGGTATTTCCTTTCTGTTCCAAAAGATTATGGGGTATTATATAAATTCGGACTTATCCCTATTAGTCAAGAAAAGAACAAATTAGTTTTTAAGACAACAATGATTGATGAATCATTAGTATTGGATTATTCATCGAAAGATGTGCTTTCCCTTAGCTATACAGATTACAATGGCAAAAGGACAATTTTATTTAAAATAGTACAAGACATGATGTAAAATGAAATGAAGAACAAAGGCGTATCGAATTCCTTTATTCGTTACGCCTTTAATTTTGTTTGCATTTAGCATATGATATCTAATATTTGACTCTTTTCACTTGTAATTATATACTTGGTTACGATAGGTAAGTGCCGGTGAATAAAAGGTATTAAAAACAATAATAAAGCAGATGATTCTCAGAGGAATGTATTCTGAATGTAGACAGCTGTCAACACTCTGGATCTTCACTTTTAGAATGTTTTCTGTTTAATTTAAAAGAATGGTGAGAATGAAATGACGATATTAAAAGAAACTTTAGAGGTTATTCAAGATAAAATGGAATTGATTGAACTAACAGAACAGGAGAATATATGTTTAGTCGGACCCGTAAAATTGCCGATTAAGCAAGGTGATTTTTCAACCACGTTCAATTGGTATTCTTGGCAAAAAGTCGACGCTATGTTTTCAAAAGAAGAGGTTGTTGCTTCATTAGTGAAATCCAATTTAGCTTTTGGACAGCAGTCATCCGTACTAGTATTTGGGGACTTTGAAAATGCAGATGATGCACTTATTCGTATGCATAGCATTTGTCATACAGGGGATATATTTGGAAGTCAACGCTGTGATTGTGGCTACCAGCTTCACGAGTCAATGAAAATGATTGTGGATCATGGATGCGGAGCAATTTTTTATTTGGCAGACCACGAAGGTCGTGGAATTGGACTATTTTCAAAATCGCTAGCTTACCTTTTACAAGAGAATGGGTTAGACACTGTGGAAGCAAATGAGGCTCTAGGTTTTGAAGATGATACACGTTCATATGACGAAGCAATTCGAGTGCTAGAAGCTCTAAGAGAAAAACCAGTTACCCTTATTACAAACAATCCTAAGAAGCTTGCAGCATTGAAGGACCATGGATTGTTAGCAGAACATCATGTACCTTTATGGGGCGGATTAACGGATACGAACCGTTTTTATTTGGAAACAAAAGTTCAAAAATCGGGACATATTCTAAAAGATGAACCTACTTTAAACGTTTAAGGAGTGCATGGTGATGAATTCAGATCAAGATTATATGCGCCTAGCACTTGATTTAGCTGCAAGTGCAAAAGGTAAAACGAATCCTAATCCTATTGTTGGTGCTGTTATTGTTAAGAATGGCGTCATTGTTGGATCAGGATTGCATCGTAAAGCTGGTGAGCCTCACGCAGAGGTACACGCTTTTAATATGGCAGGTGAACATGCTAAAGGAGCAACACTCTATGTCACTTTAGAGCCATGTTCCCATTACGGCAAGACGCCACCTTGCGCAAAGCTTGTTAAAGAATCAGAGGTTAGCCGTGTTGTCGTAGCAATGCAGGATCCGAACCCAGATGTTGCTGGTAGAGGGATCAAGTTATTACGATACGCAGGAATTGAAGTGGAAGTCGGCGTATTAGAAGACGAAGCAAAAAGACTCAATGAACGTTTTATTCATAATATGATTACGAATCGTCCATTTGTGATTTCCAAATTTGCAATGACGTTAGACGGCAAGCTCGCAACTCATACAGGTCATTCTAAATGGATTACAGGAGATGCCGCTCGTGCGGATGTCCACAAGCTACGGGATGAAGTAGATGCAATTTTAGTCGGGGTTGGAACTGTATTGGCAGACAATCCATCCTTAACGACTAGATTACCGAATGGGCAAGGAAAAAATCCTATCCGAATAATATTGGATGGTCAATTACGTACACCACTAAATGCTAATGTATTACAAACAACTGAGGCGGAAACTATTATTGTCACTTCAAATGATGCAGATCATGAAATTGTCGAAATGTATGAAGAAAAAGGTGTTTCGTTCGTTTATGTGTCACAAGATGATAATGGATTGAACTTACAAGAAATGCTAGTAAAGCTTTATAAACTAGGTATTACAGATGTACTTGTTGAAGGTGGAGGCTCTGTAAATGCATCTTTTTTGAGAGCAAATTTAATAGATAAATACTTAATTTATATTGCACCGAAATTATTAGGTGGCAGAAATTCAATTACACCGTTTACAGGAAAAGATATAGATACGATGGACGCTGCCATGCTTGTGTCATTTGAAGAAATCGATAAGTACGGTGAAGATATTCGGATTACAGCGTATCCAAAGCAAGGTGATCAAAAGTGAATAAAAAAGTAGATGTTTGTATCGTTGGGGCTGGACCTGGAGGGGCATTACTTGCGTATTTGCTTGCAAAGAAAAATGTTTCGGTTATTCTTTTGGAACGATCTCCAGAGATCGGTAAAGCATTCCGAGGAGAGCATCTTAATGAAGAAGGCGAAGATATTTTAAAAGAACATGGCCTATTTGATGCTATTGAACAAATAGGCTTACTTCGAATGGAACAGCTGGAGTATTGGCAAGATGGAAAGTGTTTTAAAACGATACTCCCAGATCCTCAAGTAGGCCACCTCGGTATTCATGTACCTCAATCACATCTGTTAACTGTTTTGTTGCAGGCTGCGGAGAAATACCCTGCCTTTACGTGTATGTTAAACACTAAGGTAGTGGAATTACTCAAAAATAAAGATGGTAGTTTTTGTGGTTTGAAAGCAGTGAGCGATGGCGAAGAAATAGTGATCGAAAGTCAACTTATTGTCGGTGCAGATGGTCGCTTTTCAACTGTTCGTAAAAAAGCAGAGATTGATGCAACCATTCGAAAGCATGGCTTTGACTTACTTTGGGCAAAAATACCCGCACCAGACGGTTGGGAGCCATCTATTAAAATGGCACTTATTGGTGATAAACAACTCTCACTCTTCACACAAACAAAAGGCTTTATTCAAATTGGATGGAATATAGAAGAAGGTTCCTTTCCTGCACTTAGAAAGCAGCCTTTTACACCTTTTATTGAACAATTGATTGAGGCATTTCCACAGCTTAAAGACACTGTTCGTCAACACATTCGTTCCTGGCAGGACTTCGTCTTATTAGATGTGTATAGTAGTACGAGTGAGAATTGGGGAAAAGAAGGTGTAGTGTTGATTGGTGACGCTGTGCATACGATGACACCTACCGGGGCTTTTGGTTTAAATAGTGCTTTAAAAGATGCTGATTTACTTGCATCTCTTATTGATGAAAATTATATATACAAACTCGATTTCATTAGTTGTGCGACACAAAGAAAAAAAGAAGTAGAAAAGATTCAAGCGATTCAAATTGAAAAAGAGCAGTCATTTGCATCTCAATTTGTAGTTTTTGCGTAACATACAGGAGGAATATCGTGAAATTTGGTTTTGATATTGACGATACTTTAATTAATTTAAGGGAACATGCCTTTCATTTATACAACAAAAAATTAAATCAAAATATAGCTTTAGAGGTCTTTCATGAATTGAAAACAGTCGAAATCCATGAAGCCTTTGGGATGGAAAAAGAAGCTGGAA
Organism: Psychrobacillus mangrovi; assembly: GCF_037104765.1. Lineage (NCBI taxonomy): Bacteria > Bacillati > Bacillota > Bacilli > Caryophanales > Bacillaceae > Psychrobacillus > Psychrobacillus mangrovi. The sequence goes on from NZ_JBAWSY010000012.1 coordinate 41,226, forward strand.
ATGCTATGTGGATTAGCTTATTGGAAGAGATTTATTTTACTGATTGTCCAGCATTTGAAGGAGCAATTCGAACATTGCAACAACTAAAAATAGATGGACATGAAATTTTTTATATTACATCTCGCCCAAAAAAGTACTGCATGCAAACACGTGAATGGATGAAAGCTCAAGGTTTTCCAGTGGAAGATGAACACTTTTTTTGTGGGATGCAGGATGATGAAAAGATTGCAACGATTAATGATTTAGAATTAGACTACTATTTTGACGATAAACCTGCAGTTCTTGAAACGTTAAATGATGTAACGACGAAAGTTTATATTATGAATCAATCGTATAATCAACATGTTAATCTACCACGTTTATATCAGTGGTCAGAATTAAAAGAAATAATGAAGTAAAATTGTTAGAAATGCCAGTGAAATCCTTCTTACATTGTGACTTACGTTTGCAAGTAATGGATTTTTAGTTAAGTTAAAAAGAGTTGTTACGCAATTAGGGAAAGCCTATCGTCTATTTAAGGGATGATAGGCTTTTTTTCATTAACTAAATAATGAAGGAAAAGATCAAAAATTGTTGAGATCTATTAATTTATCAATAGGAAGATATGAAAACTTTATTTTTATATATGTTTTTATGACACTTTATCATAATATTTATTAAGTAACACATCTAGCTCTTGGCTACAGGAGACGACAAGTGGATGGCTATATCCGAACTGCTTCGCCATTTTGTACATAGCTTTTCTTTTTATCTCAATGCGAACTAATAATGTATTACCTTTCAACAAACTTTTCACAATTCTTCCTCCATAATGTATATTTCGCTTCATTTCTTGACGAGTATTTCTAGTATGTAGGGAAGCAACTAGTAAATTGTACAATAACGATTTTAAAAAATTTGTCGTATTGTGAAATAATAATGAATGTTCATAAATTTGTCACAATTGACATGAATAAAAGTCGAAGAACAGAAAATTTTGGAATCCTCCACATTAATTTGAAACAATTTTTAAAAGTGAACGTATAGACTTTAGAGGTGACCAGAATGAAAAGTTGGAAAAAGTTAACTTCAAATTATGTATATAAAACGGTATTTGGAAATTTAAGAAACGACCAATGCGAATTACCAGATGGGCAAGTAATAAATAATTATTATGTCCATGAATATGCTGATTGGGTTAATGCCATTGTTATTACAAAAGAGAATAAGCTAGTGCTTGTAAAACAATATAGATATGCAGCTGAAGATTTCTTTTTAGAAATTCCCGCAGGTAAACCAGAAGGTGATGAAAAATACGAGAAAGCGATTTTAAGAGAAGTCCGAGAAGAGACAGGGTATATTACAGAGAAAAAGCCAATTTTAATAGGAGAGTTTTATGTGAATCCAGCTACACAAACAAATAAAGTAGTAACATTTTTATTAGAAGATTCATATAAAGCATTTGAACAAGAACTGGATACCACTGAGTATATTGATGTGCAATTAGTAGACATCAATCAGATAGAGGCTATGATTTCAAACGGTGAAATTAATCAACTTTTTACTGCGAGTGCCTTCTACATGTATAAGTCAATCTTGAATGAAAGAACAGTTTAGGAATATGAAGAGAGGTGTTATAAATGATTAAAGGAATTATATTTGATTTTGATGGGTTAATTGTAGATACAGAAACAGTCTGGTATGTGGCATTTAAAGAAACCTTGTTTGATAGGCATGCTGTAGAACTTGGCCTAGCAGGTTACGCTAATTGTATTGGGACTGGTAATGATGTTTTATATAAATATTTTCGTGAGCTGGCTGGTCAATCAGTAGACTGCGAACAATTAGAGCGTGATGCTTATATTAAATATAAAGATAAAATGAAAGTACCGGTTCTTAGAGAAGGTGTGAAAGAATATTTAGAGGAAGCAAAAAGCCACAACTTAATAATCGGCTTAGCGTCTAGCTCATCTAAAGAGTGGGTTACTGCCTATTTAGAACAACTACATATTATAGAATATTTTGATGTAATCAATACAAGAGATGATGTAACTAAAGTTAAACCAGATCCTGAGTTATATTTAAAAACATTAAAAGACTGTGGGTTATTACCGAAAGAGGCTATTGCTTTTGAGGATTCATTAAATGGCTTAACAGCAGCAAAAAAAGCAGGAATTAGATGTGTGATTGTTCCAAATGAAGTGACAAGTAATTTACCTTTTACAAATCATGACTATCATTTAAATTCAATGAAGCAAGAAACGCTTGAAGAAGTGATGAAGAAAGTGGAGTTAATTGGTTAGTTGGAATAATGATTGCTTTAGTTGGAATTTTAGGTCGGTTAGTTGGAAATTAAACAAGTTTAGTTGGAATATTGGCAATGTTAGTTGGAATATAAAGAAATCCCCAGACAAGAAATTGCTCTTGTGGCGAAACTAAATTCAACAATATCAGAAGGAAATCGAAAAGAGGAAGACATCTGCGGAACATTTGTATTTACAGCAGGATATTTAGCGGTTCGAAAAGCATGGCCTCTATTCGCTGTTAATCTCAAAAGGATAATGAAACTACTGAATGAAAAAAGTAAGAAATAGACAAAGAAATAAGGCATTTTCTGCTCAAAATGTTGAACAGGAAGTGCCTTGTTTTTGTATTAAAAGCAATTATGCCGTTTAAAATGTAAGTTTTATCATTGCTATCATTTTTGTATGGAGTGCTTTTTAGTTTGCTTAAAAAGGGTTTTATTCATATACCGTAGAATACAATATATAGAATTTTTTCAAAAATTTCATGAAAAGCTAGAACATTATTATGAAGTCAAGAAAAGAGGAAATATTAAATGATAAAAAGATTATTTATCCCTCTCTCTTTATTAATCTTACTAACTGGGTGTCAAAATGAATCTCCAGTGGCTTCAGCAAAAAGTGAAGAAGGACAGGTGAAGCAGCTTTTAATCGAGAACGAGCGATTAACAAACCAACTAATTGAATTAAAGAAGGATAAAGAGGAAGAAAATGAAGATCTAAGGACGACAATGAATTTGACGTTTAAACTTTTAACAGCACTAGAAAAGAAAGATTTTGAGTATATCTCTTCCATATCATCCCCAAATGTTCAAGTGAATGAGAAAGAGAGCATTTTATTTTTTAAACGTCAAAAAAATAGTCACGAGATAAGTAGTAATAAAGAATATAGTTTAGAAAACTTAGAATATCGATTTTATGAATTAGAAGAAGATAAGATGACAATCGGCTTCGCAGAATATTTTTTTGAAGGACATAGTACGATTTATTTTGAATTTATCAGACAGGATGAAACATGGTTGATCGATTTTATTGTTACAGATGCATAATAGTTCAGATTACGGAAGGTGAGTAAATGAAGATAAGACTAGCTGAGAAAATAGACATTAATCAATTAATTCAAATGAGATTTGACTTTACAATTGAAGACAACGACACCAGAACATTCCATGAAAGTGAGTTTGAATCATTTAAATTGGAGTGTCAAAATTTTTTGGAGAAGGCGATAGGGAGTGACACTTGGTTTATATGGATTGCTGAGGAAGGGGAAAAAATCGTTTCTCATATTTATATTGAACTAATTCAAAAAGTTCCTCGCCCTGGAAGAATCACATATCCATTTGCGTATATGACTAATGTCTATACTATTAAGGAATACAGAAACAAAGGTATCGGAAGTAAATTGATTAGGACTATAAATGAATGGGTTATAAATAACAAATATGAATTCATTATCGTTTGGCCAAGTGATGATAGCATAAATTACTATCAAAAGAATGGATTTAAACTTTGTAAAGAACCTATGGAATTCTTTTATTCATAGACTCAAATGCTTAAAGAGGAGAAACTTAAAGATGAAATATAAAGTGATAGAGAAATTAAATGATAACCAACTAAATAATTTACTCGCTTTGTTTAAAAATGAATGGTGGACGCAAAATCGTCAACTCTCAGATATAAAACAAATGGTTGAAAATAGTAATGTAGTTATTGGATTTATTAATGAAGAAACGGATGAATTAGTCGGTTTTGCTAGAGTTATTACAGATACAATTTATCGTGCTTTTATATTTGATGTAATTGCAAAAGAAGAACACAGAGAACGTGGAATTGGTAAGATTTTAATGAATACTATATTGACTCATTCACTTGTCAAAGACGTTGAGAGAGTTGAACTTTATTGTCCAGATCGACTTGTTCCTTATTATGAAAAGTGGGGATTTTCAACAGATGTAAATGGTAGCAACTTAATGAGAAAAAAATAATATTTTAATTGAATGAACTTTCCCTGTCAAACTAGGTGGTACTGAAAAACTTTCGTTTTAAATGACCAATTATTTTTTTCAGAAATTGCCTTATTTTTTCACAATTTCTAAATCTCCATGAATGGAAATTAACGGTGCACAGACAAAAAACGAGTATGTGAACGAAATGTCGTCACATACTCGCTAATAGATACCATTGAGTGCCCTCGTGTAACAATATGGGGAGGTTCTAGACTAGTATATAAAAAATTCTAGTCAAAAACCTCTTTTATAAGGTGTAGGAGGTACAACTTTGCCAGTAATTGATTCTTCCGCGTGTAGTGCCCAATAGGGATCTTTCAGCATTCCACGGCCAATTGCTACTAATTCTGCATCGTCTTCTTCAATAACTTTTTCTGCTAGAGTAGCGTCTTCAAGTATACCTACTGCAATTACTGGTACATCTAGCGCTTGTTTGAATGCACGTGCAAATGGAACTTGATAGCCTGGTGTGTTAGCTGGTTTTACTTTTCCAGGAGGTGCTTCTCCGCCACTTGAAACATGGAAAATGTCAATGCCAGCTTCTTTATATTTTTTAGCAATTTCTAATGAATGCTTTAGGCCATATCCATTATCCATATATTCAATAGCTGATATCCGCATGATTAACGGCATTCCATCTGGCATAACACTCCGAACTGCTTGAATAACTTCTACTCCAAATTTGGATAGGTCTTTTCCATAATCATCAGTTCTATTGTTAATAGCCGGTGAATGGAATTGATGGATTAGGTAGCCATGTGCACCGTGGATCTCGATTGTATCGAAACCAGCTGCTACTGCACGTTTTGCTGCATCTTTAAATTTAATGACAAGTTCTTTCACTTCATCAGTAGAAAGAGCACGAGGTTTTTTCCACTTACTATCTACTGGAATATCGGATGAACTAACAGGTTGTTTCGCGTCAGTTGCTTTTCTGCCTGCATGAGCAATTTGGATACCAATTTTCGAGCCATATTTATGTACTTCCGAAACAATTCTCTCATAAGCCGGAATCTGTTCATCAGACCACAAACCTAAATCATTATCGGTAATCCTTCCATCTGGTTCCACATCCGTCATTTCTACTATAATAAGGCCAGTCCCTCCAATTGCACGAGAAACATAATGAACGTAATGCCAATCATTTGGTACTCCATCTTTAGCTTCAACAGAATATTGACACATAGGTGGCATTACGATTCTATTTTTTATCTCTAATCCTTTAATTGTAATAGGTGAAAATAAATAACTCATACCTCACACTCCTTTTATATTATTTATTATCTGTGTTTATACAATGCTAATCAAATCATGTGCTTATATTTTTCTAATGGTTAATAAATTTGCATTAGATTTTAAGATTTAAACTAATTTAAAGAATGCATACAAAGCTAAATACAATATTGTTTGTTATACATGGAGATGATAAATTGTATGCACTCGTAGAAGTTATAAAGAATACAATTAACAAAATAGAAAGATATCTTGATAAAAGAACAACTATTATAGTATAAATTCAGGAATGATAAGGAACAAATAAGAGGAACCAATAATTGAGGATATATTAGAAGAATAATAATATGAAATTTATTCCTCATAATCATAAAATATTAGTTGTAATTATACAATCCTCATGTTACATTATGTATATTAATACTAAATTTACGTATAAACATACAATGGAGGAATGTAAAATGAATAAAAAAGTCGTTTTAGCTTATTCAGGCGGTTTGGATACTTCTGTAGCAATTACATGGTTAAAGGATGAAGGATACGATGTTGTTGCAGTATGTCTAGATGTTGGGGAAGGAAAAGACTTAGAATTTATTAAAAACAAAGCACTACAAGTTGGAGCAATCGAGAGCTATATGATCGATGCTAGAGAAGAATTTGCAAATGAATACGCTCTGATAGCTCTTCAAGCTCATACATGGTATGAAAATAAATATCCACTTGTTTCAGCTTTATCTCGTCCGTTAATTTCAAAAAAATTAGTGGAAATTGCAGAACAAACAGGAGCAATAGCAGTAGCACATGGCTGTACTGGTAAAGGGAATGACCAAGTGCGTTTCGAGGTTTCGATTAAAGCATTGAACCCAAATCTAGAGGTAATTGCACCAGTTCGTGAATGGAGCTGGAGTCGTGAGGAAGAAATTGAATATGCAAAGAAGAAAAATATTCCTATTCCTATTAACTTAGACAGTCCATTTTCTATTGACCAAAACCTATGGGGCCGTTCAAATGAATGTGGAATTCTTGAAGATCCATGGGCAGCACCACCAGTCGATGCATATGATCTAACTGTTGCATTAGAGGATGCACCTGATACTCCAGATATTATTGAAATAGAGTTTAAAAATGGAGTTCCGGTTGCGCTTGATGGTGTGGAATATAAATTATATGAGTTAATCCTAAAATTAAACGAATTAGCTGGTAAACATGGTGTTGGACGTGTTGATCATGTTGAAAACCGTTTAGTTGGTATTAAATCACGTGAGGTATATGAAATTCCAGGAGCTCATACTCTATTACTTGCTCATAAAGAGTTAGAAGATATTACTCTAGTAAAAGAATTAGCACACTTCAAACCAGTAATGGAGAAAAAATTAACAGAGCTTATTTATGAAGGTCTTTGGTTCTCTCCACTAAGAACTGCTTTAGAGGCATTCTTAAAAGAAACACAAGTATATGTAAATGGTACAGTTCGTGTGAAACTTTTCAAAGGCCATGCAATTGTCGAAGGGCGTAAGTCTCCAAACTCTCTTTACAATGAAAAGCTTGCAACATATACAAAAGATGACGAATTTAACCATGCTTCTGCAGTTGGGTTTATCGAACTTTGGGGCCTTCCAACTAAAGTTCACGCATTAGTGAACAAGGGAGCAGAGAAGGTGCAATCATGACAAAATTGTGGGGCGGAAGATTCCAAAAATCAGCCGAGCAATGGGTAGATGAATTTGGTGCTTCTATTGGTTTTGACCAAACACTAGTATTGGAAGACTTAGATGGTAGTATTGCGCATGTGAAAATGCTTGGAGATTGCAAAATCTTGCCTTCTGAAGATGTTCTTCAAATAATAGATGGTCTTGAACAGTTAAAAATACGTGCAGCAGAAAACAGTTTAGTGTTTTCTGTTGCAAATGAAGATATTCATTTAAACTTAGAAAAAATGTTAATTGATCTAATAGGTCCCGTTGGTGGTAAGCTACACACTGGCCGTAGCCGTAACGATCAAGTAGCTACTGATATGCATCTATTCTTGAAAAATAGAGTAGGTGAAATCATTGAGTTAATTGAGATTTTTCAAAAAACACTTGTGGAACAAGCAGAAAAACATGTGGAGACTCTTGCACCAGGTTACACCCATTTACAACGAGCGCAACCAATTTCTTTTGCACATCATTTAATGGCGTATTTCTGGATGCTAGAACGCGATAAAGATCGTTTTCATGATTCGATTAAACGTATCGACATCTCTCCGCTTGGGGCAGGTGCACTAGCAGGTACTACCTTTCCAATCGACAGAAAATTGGCCGCTGATTATTTAGGCTTTTCAAATGTATATGCTAATAGCATGGATGCGGTAAGTGACCGAGATTTTATCGTGGAATTCCTTAGTAACTCCTCGATGCTGATGGGACACCTTTCAAGATTTGCTGAAGAAATTATTCTTTGGTCTAGTTCAGAATTCAATTTTATAGAACTTGATGATTCGTTCTCTACCGGTTCTAGTATTATGCCTCAAAAGAAGAACCCTGATATGGCCGAATTAATTCGTGGAAAAACAGGTCGTGTATATGGAAATCTTATGGGCTTACTGACCGTAATTAAAGGATTACCACTCGCTTATAACAAAGACATGCAAGAAGACAAGGAAGGTATGTTCGATACAGTTCATACAATAGTTGGATCGTTGAAAATTTTTGAAGGTATGGTTCGTACAATGACGATCCATACTGACCGACTTCACGATACCGTTCATAAAGATTTTTCTAACGCAACAGAGCTTGCTGATTATCTTGCTTCAAAAGGGCTTCCATTCCGAGAAGCACATGAAGTGACAGGGAAATTGGTTTTTCTATGTATCCAACGAGGCTATTTCCTATTAGATCTTCCACTAGAAGATTTACAAGAAGCAAGCAATCTAATAGAGTCTGATATTTACGATGTATTATCACCTCTTGCTGCTGTGAAAAGAAGAAATTCCTTAGGTGGAACAGGTTTCGAACAAGTAAAAATACAAATTAATGAGGCTAAAATGCGTTTAGCATAATAAAAACAGTAGAAACCACTCACATTCTTGTGAGTGGTTTCTACTGTTTATTTGTGTTTAAGCATAACAGTGCTTGTGATATATTTTACTATACTCCCAGTGCTAACTTTATAGAAAGACGAATCGGCAGACTAGGGTTAGCAAATTGATTAACATCCCCGACAAAAAAAATGTCCTTCTGGGGATAGTAAAATGCAAAGGAACCAGTTGAGCCTGAGTGACCCAACAATTCTCCCTTTTTCATAAACGGCATTAATAATCCACCAAGTGTAATTCTCATATATCCTCCCCCATAGCTAATCGGTCCCATTGTGATTTGAAGCTTGTTATAATTAGCTAGTTCGTCAAATATAATTTTATTAAACAACTTACCGCCAAAAAATGCTTTAATAAATATCATCATTTCTCTCGCAGTAGTAACAGCACCGCCACTCGCACGACAGCTACAAATAAACATTGGGCGGTTCAATACTTTATCCTTGTAGTAAATATGTGGTATAAAATCATTTTCACTTTGTGGAAGGTAAGTATTCTTAAGCCCTAATGGGATAAAAATTAATTGCTGGTAGGCCTCTGCCAGTGTCGTTCCATTTACCTTTTCAATAATTTCTCCAAGTAAATCAAAGTTGAGGTCAGAATAATAGGCTTTTCCATTAGTGCGGGGGATGAAATGTGGTTTTAGTTCTTTTGCCCAATGTAAAAGTTCATGAATAGAAAAGCTGAAATCTTGATTAATAACTTTTCTTTTAGTCGAACTTTTCTTCTCTTCAAATTTATCAGGTAATCCGCTAATTTGAAACAACAAGTCGGATAAAAGTAAGTCAAATGAATATTCCTTTGACTTGTATATATGCAGTCCGCTTAAATGTTCTTGGTCAAGAAATTCAGATATTTTATTCCTCAAAGATAGCTTACCTTGTTCTTGCAAAATTAAAATACAAGCAGTGGTCAAAAGCTTTGTTATGCTTGCCATAAGCATTGGTGAATCTAATTCCTTACCGCCATAGCCTTTGTTCCAAGAAAATTCACCTGTTGTATCTTCCATATAAACAATTCCATCATGAATGCGCTTATTAACCATAGTTTTATTAAAAACTTTTTCTAAATTTATAGATTTATACGTTTTCATAAGATCTCCTTTCTAAGATCTGATACAAAATGTTGCTATTATTAATTTCTTTAATACTAATAAGTAAAGAGGAAGTGAAAGTACAGAATCCTTCTATATTATTCTTTAAATAAAGAATATATCACTTCTTTAAACAGACCATAAAAAACTGTTTAAAACACAACTTATAGAGTTATTCTCTACTGGTATTAAAGTTGATATAACTCGACTGTTTGTAGAATCTGATATATTAACAAATATAGGAAAGACAATTTACGTGTATAATTATTCTTTGCATGGTATTATAACTGCATAGATGAATAGTCCTTCGGGGTCGGGTGAAATTCCCAATCGACGGTGATGAAGAAATTCTAAGCCCGTGAGCCTTTTTAAGGCAGGATTTGGTGCGAATCCAAAGCCGACAGTATAGTCTGGATGGGAGAGGGACGTTTGAGCAACTTTTTTTACTTATGGAGAAATTTTTCTTCTATAGGTTTATTTGTTGATGAAATAACATTTCCTACGACCCCTAGAGATTCTCTATGGGGTTTTCTTTTTGTAAAAAATGAAAACCCAGCTACAACTTCATATTATAGTCCTTCGGGGTCGGGTGAAATTCCCAATCGACGGTGATGAAGTAATTCTAAGCCCGTGAGCCTTTTTTAAGGCAGGATTTGGTGCGAATCCAAAGCCGACAGTATAGTCTGGATGGGAGAAGGATGTAAGAGCAAGAAACCTTATAAATGTATTGATTTATATAGGCTTATTAAGTATTGCTTTAATTACATAATCCCAAAACCCCTTAGTGTTTAGTTAAGGGGTTTTCTTTTGTTTACAGAGAATTGTGTTGTCAAGACAGGAGGTTTTCTGAATTTAATAAATTATTTCTGAATAGAGGTGTTTATGTTGTTTACTGGAATTATTGAAGACTTAGGTAAAGTTAAGGCCGTGAAAAGTGGAGCGAACAGTATGCAGTTAACATTGGAATCTTCCAAAATAGTTGAAGACATTCATTTAGGTGATAGTATTGCTGTTAATGGTGTTTGTTTAACAGTTACTGCTTTTTCTAATAATCATTTCACTGTAGAAATAATGCCAGAAACCGTTAAGTCAACAAATATCCGTTCACTGCAAATTGGCCATGTAGTCAATTTAGAAAGAGCGATGGCGGCAAATGGTAGGTTTGGTGGACATTTTGTTTCGGGTCATGTGGATGGAACGGGTGTCATCTTAAGAAAAAGAAAACTGGAAAATGCGGTGTACGTTGATATCGGAATTGATAGAGAACTAAGTAAGTATTGCATGCTAAAAGGTTCGGTAGCGATCGATGGAATTAGTTTAACTATTTTCGAAGTGCAGCCCACACAAATAACAGTATCGCTTATTCCTCTTACATTCAGCGAGACAATCTTAGGTATTAAAAGAGAGCAAGACATTGTAAATATTGAAAATGATCTATTAGGAAAATATGTTATTAAACAATTAAATCAGAAGCAAGAGAAATCAACGAACTCAACAATAACGATGGATTTCTTAAGACAAAATGGATTTTAAAAAAGGGGGCTTTTACTAAAATGTTTCATACAATTGAAGAAGCAATAGATGATTTGAAAAACGGTAACATCATTATTGTAGTGGATGACGAAAGTCGAGAAAATGAAGGAGACTTTCTAGTATTGGCAGATTATGCTACACCCGAAAATATTAACTTTATGGCAATGTATGGTCGTGGATTAATATGTACACCTATTACGAAGAATTTAGCTGATTCTCTAAATTTATCTCCTATGGTCGAAAATAATACGGATAATCATCAAACTGCCTTCACAGTTAGTATAGATTATAAAACAACGGAAACCGGAATTAGTGCATTTGAGCGATCTGAAACGATATTACAACTCTTGAATGCTGAGTCGGTAGGCTCTGACTTCCGTCGACCTGGTCATGTGTTCCCTCTAATAGCAAAAGACAATGGTGTACTTGAACGTCCAGGTCATACGGAAGCAGCTGTTGATTTTGCAAAACTTTGCGGAGTTAAACCAGCTGGTGTCATTTGCGAAATTATGAGTGAGAATGGTGAAATGGCTAGAGTACCAAAATTAAAAGAAATAGCAAATCTTCATGGATTGAAATTTGTCACTATTGAAGCATTAGTAAATTATCGAAATGCACATGAAAAATTAGTGATGGGTGAATAACTTTAATTAACAGGATTATCTAATTTATAAATTTAAAATTTAGGAGAGATAAAGAATGGGACAAGTATTTGAAGCACAATTAATCGGAACAGATTTGAAAATAGGTATTGTAGTTGGTAGATTTAATGAGTTTATCAATGGTAAATTATTAGATGGCGCAATGGACGGCTTGAAACGTCACGGTGTTTCTTTGGATAATGTAGATGTAGCATGGGTACCTGGAGCATTTGAAGTACCATTTTTAGCGAAAAGAATGGCCGAAACAAAAAAATACGATGCTATTATCGGTTTGGGAACTGTTATTAGAGGCTCTACTACACATTACGATTATGTATGTAACGAAACAGCAAAAGGAATTGCAAGTGTAGGGTTAACAACAGGAGTTCCAGTTATGTTCGGCATTGTGACAACAGAAACAATTGAGCAAGCTATTGAACGCTCTGGTACTAAAGCTGGTAACAAAGGCTATGATGCTGCAGTATCCGCAATTGAAATGGCTAACTTAAATCGTTTATTTTAATAATCTCTATTAGACAGGCTAAAATTAGCCTGTTTTTTTTGTGATAAAGAATTACTTAGGTCGTTCCATTTTAACAATCGGATGATAATAAGTAACAATCGGATAATAAATGAATATAATCGGATAATAACTAGTGATAATCGGATAATGACCCTAACTAATCGGATAGTTTCAAGCCAGATGTTCCTCCCTTAACGAATAGAAATACTTAATTGGATAAATCTATTAAATTAGTTAAATCTGTCATTTATTTATAACCTATTATGTTATGATAATTTTATCTTAGTTTTCAGACAGCAGGGGGATTTTTTGTGAATGGGTTATTAAAGTGGGGGGTACAACTGGTAGTTGCCTTTATCGGGATTTTACTGATAAGTGGACTACCTATAATGATCACTGGTTTTCAAGAAGGGGAATTCAGGTGGAAAGAGTATACTCAACATATACTTGCAATATTTCCGGTTTCCAATTTTATGCACCAATACTATAGTCCACATTTAGGGAAATATATTATCTATTCTTTAGAGATTTTATTTTTGGCTTTATTAGTGGCAATTTTTTTAGCACTCATTTTTACGATAATTACCATGTTGTTTAAAGAGAGAACAAGACAACATATTAAGACAACCTTTTTCTTTTTGGAATCCATACCAGACATTTTAGTTATATTATTAGTTCAATTAGCTGTTATTATGATTCATAAAAACACAGGAATTTTTCTTTCCATTGCAGCTACGGGAGGAGAAAAGATTTATATTCTCCCCGTATTTTGTCTAATGATTTTACCAATGGTTCAGTTGTATCGTTTAAGCATGCTAACTTTTGAAGCAGAGGAACGAAAGCTGTATGTTGAACTTGCAATTTCACTAGGCTATGGTAAATTAATTATTTTGATCATACATATATTTAGAAATGCAATTATTAGTATATTTTTCCAGTCTAAAAAGACGATGTGGTTTATGCTTTCCAATCTATTTATATTAGAACGAATGTTCAATATGCCAGGTATTATGTTTCACTTGAGCCAAAATATGTCTGGCGAACTTTTTTTAATTACAGTTTGCAGTTTCTTTTTACCTGTTTTCATACTTTACAGCTTTGGTGAGTGGTACTTTTTACGCCGTTTGAATCGGGGAGGTGCTATCGGATGAAGTTTGTTTGGAAGCAACCTTATTTTGTTTTTGGATTTATCATTCTTGCATTCTTTTTAATAGGAAGTTTTGTATTCGAATGGATTAATGGACCGGATCCTAAGCAAACATTTTTTATTTATGAGAAGGGTAAATTGATTGAAGCTGCTCCACTTTCACCTAGCTGGGCTAATCCTTTTGGGACAGACCAGTTTGGTTTTGATATGTTTGCAAAAATTATGCTTGGTGCAAAATATACAATTATTGCTGCAATGGGTGTTGCTGCTGTCCGTATGCTTATTGCAGTGCCCCTAGGTTTTGTGATAGGAACGTATTGGCAAAAGAAACGTTCATTATTGAATAGTTTTATTGATCCGCTACATTATGTGCCAATGACCATTTTTTCCTATCTCATGTTGTTCCCCGTATTATGGGAGCCTATGGAAGGGTTCTCGACTACGGTATGGGAACGTATTGTGATTCAAGTTGTGTTAATGGCTATTATAACCGTGCCTATTGTGTCCGCTTTAATTGGGAATGAAGCGAATTTACTTTATCAGCAGGAATACATTTTAGCTGCAAGAACACTTGGAGCAAGTCGTCGTAGAATAATATTGAGACATCTCTTTCCAATGATGAGGGAAAAGTTATTTGTCATTTATGGTCAGCAAGTGGTTGAAACCTTAGTTGTTTTTACGCATCTTGGTCTGCTTCAATTATTTATTGGGGGAACGAATGTCAGCTATGATCCCATGTTTGGTGACCCACCAAAATCGATAGCTTATGAATGGGCTGGACTTTTTGGCTCTTCGTTTCGATATTTACAAGGTGTTCCATGGCTTCCTCTTGCCCCAGCAATCTGTTTCGCACTTGTAATTTTAGCCGTTGCTGCCATGATTGAGGGCTATACAAGGGCAGTGAGTGGGCATGTGAAAATTCCGAAACGGAAGAAAGATGGATTTATTTCAGAGGATATAATTGAATGGAATCAATATAAGATGAAAGAAAAGCTGCAATTGATTCGTAAAAACGAGAAGGAAAACACATCGAAACTGTAGGCAAAATTGTCTACAGTTTTTTAACTAAATTATATGAAGGAGGAAAAATAATGAAGATGCCAACGCATATATTAGCAGTTGGGGGAATAGTAGAGAATGAAAAGGGAGACATTCTTTTAGTGAAGACACTTCATGGAGGGTGGGTTTTTCCTGGTGGTCAAGTGGAGATAGGGGAAAACCTGATGGATGCATTATGTCGAGAAATAAAAGAAGAAAGCGGTATAGATATAGTTGTTTCTCACATGATTGGTGTTTATTCAAACACTGGTATTCATAAATGGTATGACAATGAAACGGACGTTCCCACTAAACTGATAGTTGATTTTACATGCAAGGCTGTAGGTGGAGAACTATGTACTTCTGATGAAACTACAGAAAGTGGATGGGTGGCAAAAAACAAAGTGTTAGATTTAATAACTGCTCCTGCGATCCGAACACGTTATCAAGCTTATTTAGAGTTTGATGGAACAACAAACTATATGGAATATGTAACGAAGCCAGAATTTTTACAGAAGCTAAATAGAAAAATTTAGGGGAGTAAAACCTCTTTCAATTAAGAGGTCCTTATTAATAGTTTGGTTCTCTAAATAATATATCGCTAGATACAGGCTTAAATCCCATTTCCCTAGACCAAACAGATAATTGTCCTATATGATGAATTTCGTGTGAAATAATATGACGAATAATTTTATCGTAAGAAAATGTATAAGTAATACCTTTTTTATTAGTAATTTTTAAAACTTTATTTTCCAGATTAGAAGTCGAAGCTTGTATAAATTTATAAGTATTTTCTTTGGTTTCATTCGAATAATTGATTACAACTCGAATATCTGTAATTAAGTTAATATCATGCTCGACAACAGATGTTCCATTCATTTGATTAATCCATATCTGTTCACAATCTATTACATGGAATAGATTATGCAATATACTACCCATTCCACCAATACGTTTTTTTGTAAGCTCTTCAATTGATAGTTCCTGGCACCAATCAAACCACTCATTTCTTATTTGCCAATTATATAAAAACATTTCTAGCACTTTCATTCCTCCCTCTATAATTCTAATCTTTCATATTATCGCAAATTTTCTAATAATTTGGTAGGATAAAGAAGGAGATTTTTATAAATCAAAAGTATTAGTGAGTGGTGGAGAACCTTCTAAAATCCACCTACAATTATTGAACTTTCTTTTATTGGACTTCCAGAAATGACTGAATCAGTTTAAAAGGAGGGAGTAAACTATGTCTTATCCATTCGAGTGCTTTACCAATTTTATTTTCGTTGAAACTGAAATTGTTCCAGCAGATGTGATTCTAATTCCTGGTTCGAGCCATCCTCAACTAATGGAACAAGCGACCTTCTTGTATCATCAAGGCTTAGCACCATTCATCCTTCCTTCTGGTGGAGCAAACCCTCGTGTTGAAACTACTGAATGGGATTTCTTAAAAGATGTTGGTGTCGAGAATGGAGTGCCTAAAGAAGCAATTTTAAAGGAAAATAGGGCACAAAATACTTTTCAAAATGCACGTTTCTCATTGGAAGTTTTACATAAAACAGGAATTCAACCTAAAAAAGTGATCATGGTCTGCATGGCAGTCCACTCTCGTCGAGCTTTATTAACTTATCAAACGGTGTTCCCAAAAGAAACAGAGTTCTTCATCTCACCTGTAATTGATAGGACTGGAATAACCAAGGAAAACTGGTTTTTAACTGATGAAGGGATATGTCATGTAATGGCTGAAGTTGAGAAAATCGGCAAATACTTCAGGAATCATATTGCAAACTGGGTTAAATAATACATATCGAGTTCCACTAATGGTGCTTTAATTTAAAATATATAATGATAAATTTTAAACATAATTGTCGTTATCTCAGGAGGGGAAATTGGTGTATCCGAGAGCGAAGTCATTAGGAATTATCTTAAAGGATAATAAAATTCTAGTAGAAGAACGAAAAGGGAAACATTCAACGGGAAATGGTTTATATTATCGTTTAATTGGTGGGACAATTGAATTTGGCGAGTGTTCTAAAGATACTATAATAAGAGAATTTAAAGAAGAAACAGCTTTAGATATAGAAATAATTGACTACATCGTCTGTTTAGAAAACATCTTTAATATTGAAGACAATATAGGTCATGAAATCATACAAATTTACTTGGTGGAATTTAAGGACCAAATGCAATATCAAAAAGAAAGCTTTAAAATTGTTGAAGGAAGTAAAATTACCTATGCGAAATGGATCTCTTTAACAGATATTTTTAGGGGAAAGATAATACTTTATCCTAATGGTTTAAATGAAGTATTAAAAAATAATTTTAACTCTCTGTAATCCTAACATAGTGGAGATTATTTTCACCAAAACTAAATACATATTTCTATATCTTTCATAGAAATAATTAGTAGTTTTTTTTTGAATTGTATTTTAGTTCAAAATAATATAGTATATACAAAAATCATCTATATAAAAAGCTATGAAAAGAAGAGTAAACATACGTACTATCTAAAGAGACCTCTGGTAGCTGAAAAAGAGGGGTAGGGAATGTGTTGAAACAAGGCTTGGAGCTGTGCATTGGATTTGTTTGTTGGAATGATGATGATGCAACGTATTCTCACGTTAACGGGATAGAGTATCGCACGTGATTTATTCACATAGCTGTACTTGATAAGACTTCTGCAGCAATGTGGAGGTGAACTGGGGTGGCACCGCGATATGACTCGCCCCCAAGATAAATATCTTGGGGGTGAGTTTTTTTATTTTGTTTTGTAAAAAAAATAAAATAGGAGTGGTGAATATGTCCAGATGGAAGTATCCTTTAATGCTATTAGGAGGAATAGGCGTTTCAAATGTGGGTGGATGGGTTTACCTAATCGCACTAAATTTAATTATATTGAATGAAACAGGTTCTCCACTTGCAATTGCTATATTATATATACTAGGTCCAATTGCAACTATATGTTCGAATGCTTGGGCAGGTAGTTTAATTGATCGGGTAAATACAAGGCGACTTATGTTAGGATTAGACGTTTTTCGAGCAATATGTATTGCGTTAATTCCATTTCTACCTTCACTTATTTATGTTTATATACTAGCGTTTATCATTAATATGGGAAGTGCTATTTTTCAACCTGCATCTATGGTATATATGACTAAACTAATACCTGAAAAAGATCGGCAACGCTTTAATGCACTACGTAGTTTTATCAACTCTTGTGGTTCACTAATAGGTCCTGCTATTGCTGGGATTTTATTTTGGATGGGTACTCCTTATACTGCCATCCATGTGAATGCAGTTGCTTTATTTTTTTCAGCACTTATTATAATGTTGCTACCTAATGTTGATTCAAGACTCAAAGAGACAGAGGGGCAAAGAATTACTTGGGATATGATAAAAAATGATTTTCGAGTTATTTTTAATTTCAGTAAGGACTATACCTATGTCACAAAGATATATTTATTATTTAGCGGTACTACTATATTCATGACTGCAATAGATTCTCTCGAGGCAGCATTTGCTAAAGGAGTACTTTCAATATCAGACACCAATTATGGGTTTTTATTAAGTGTCTTTGGAACTGGAATTATAATAGGATCAATTATTAATTCAGTATTTTCAAAACAGCTTGCAGTTAATCTTTTAATAGGTTTTGGTACCATTTTTACCTCAATAGGTTATATAGTACTTTATAGTTCGATTGGCTTTTTAAGTGCAGCTCATGGAGTATTTTTAATTGGGTTTGCGGTAACATTTGCAAATACAGGGTATTTGACTTTTTACCAAAATCACGTTCCTGTGAGTTTGATGGGAAGATTCGGAAGCATCTTTAGTGTTATTGAATCAGTTTTCATTGTTGCATTAACGGTTTTAATAGGTTTAGCTGCTGAATTAACTTCGATCCGCCCAGTGGGGTTAATAGGTTCATTTGCCTTCTTCTTATTAGGGTTATTGGCATTGAAAGCTGTATTAGGTGCAAAACGGAAAGTATATTTTAAAAAAGGTGCTTATTCTTTAAACAATTAATTATAAAAAGGCTTGACCGATAAAGTAATCGGCAAGCCTTTTACTGAACCAGATTTATAGTTATTGAACTATTTAGTTGAATTAGTTTAATCATAGAGTCTTTCTTTTTTTGCAGCTTTGTTAGTCTTTGATGAAAAATTTTTATTCAATGCCAACAATAAAGTCATTCCTATTATGCAAACAGTTCCAACCCATTGAAAAGATCCAAAAGGTTCTCTTAACCAGAATACGGTTGTTAAAACTGCTGCAAGTGGCTCTAGACTTCCGAGAAGACTTGTCTCTTTCGGCGAAAGACTTTGTAAACTCTCTATAAAGAACCAGAAAGCGAGCATCGTACCGAAAATAATAACGAAACCTAAGTATAGATAAGCTTCTGTCGTTAAGTGTGCTAAGTTGATTTTCCAAGGAGGGCTAATAAAACTTAAAGCAATACCACCGATAATCATAGCCCAGCCAACAATTACAAGAGAATCATATCTCTTCAATAAATAAGCACCATATAAAGTATAAAATGCTGCTGCAACTCCAGATAAAATCCCCCAAACAATAGCAGAAGATGGTACAGATAGTAGTGAAATGGAATCGTTTGTTAATAAGAAAAAACAACCAATAAGAGCTAAGGAAACCGTTAATAAATCTTGTCTTGATAGAACTGTTTGTTTGCGGAAAATTAAATAAATGATGTTCATGACGGGTGATAAATATTGTAATAATGTTGCAACAGCAGCTAATTGGAGTATATATCTAAATTTTTATCAATCGTTTTTCAAAGGTTACTTTTTTATATTAATATGAAATGCATGTAGAAATTTATTGACATGTTATAAAATATTTGATATTTTTAACTGACGAACGTTCGGAAGGGGGATAATATGACTTTATATAAAATTAAGGAAGTTGCACTTAATCGCTTTGCCGAGAATGGATATGATGGAACATCAATGGCTCACATTGCTGATGAGGTAGGGATAAAAAAACAATCAATCTACACATACTTTAAAGGGAAAGATGACCTATTTCTTGATGTATGTAGCGACGTATTTGCTAATGAATTAAAAATTGTTGCCGATTTTATTGAATGTAATAAAAAGCTGCCTATCGAGAGTTTCTTATTTAATTTCCTTTTGCATTATAAAGAACAATATGATAAAAACGGACACACTAAATTTTGGCTTCGCATATCGTTTTTTCCTCCTACTCATCTCTACAATCAAGTCATGAAGTATGTATATGAATACTTGGATAAGGTAGAAGATCTTCTAGTTCCTATCGTAGAAGTAGCAATGATGGAAAACCAAATTAGCTCTTCAATTGGAGCTAAGCGCGCTACTGTAGCATTCTTAGGAGTCTTAGATGGAATTTTCGTAGAAATGTTATATGGTGGTCCTGAGCGATTAAATAAAAGATTAGATGCTTCATGGCATCTATATTGGCTTGGATTATCAAAGGATTAAAAGCTTTACGGAGGGAAAATAAATGAATCGTAATTGGGCACTTGTAATTATAGCTGGTATTATTGAAATTTTTTGGGCAATCGGGCTGAAGTATTCAAATAACTGGATTTCTTGGATTGTAATTGCCTTGCTAATATATTTATCATTTGTTGTTTTGCTAAAAGCATTACAAACCGTACCAGTCGCATCTGCATATGCTGTCTTTACAGGAATTGGGACAGCGGGTACGGTTGTTGTAGAGATGGTTGTTTTCGGAGAACCATTTAGTTGGACAAAAATATTCTTTATACTATTGCTATTAGCTGGTGTAATAGGATTGAAATTGGTCACCACAGATTCTAGTGAGAAAGAAGGTGTAGAATAAATGGATTGGGTATACCTTATTCTGGCTGGATGTCTTGAAGTAATTGGTGTTATAGGATTGAATAGAGTTATTAAATACAAGAGTATTCAATCATATTTTCTCTTAATTGGTGGGTTTATATTAAGTTTTAGTTTTCTTGCATTGGCTATGAAAACCCTCCCTATGGGATTATCCTATGCAGTTTGGACAGGGATTGGAACAGTTGGTGGGACACTTGTAGGAATGTTAGTCTACGGTGAATCTAAAGATTGGAAACGAATTTTATTTATAGGTATGATTGTCGCTGCAGTAATTGGACTGAAATTGACTTCTTAAGAGTTAGTTAAGAAACTTATGATGCTAGACAGATTTATAATTAAACAAATCGGGGAGTTAATCTAAAATAATTAACTCTCTTATTTTATTAAAGGCGTTTAGTGTTAAAAGTCTGGTGAAATTTGGAGGAAACAAGTTGTTTGTAAAAATATATCAGTATCATATCCAAAAAGATAGAGAAGACGAATATTTAATGATTCAAGAAAAGACGTCAAAAATTTATGCTAGGTATTTTGATTTTCACATAGTATATTTAAATAGCAAAGTTGATGAAACGAAATGGATTGAGATTGCTAGGTATAAAGACGAAGAGGAATACAATAAAAGTTTGAATATTATTAATGAACAAAAAGAAATACAAGAGTTGTTCAAAATCTTTCAATCTCTTTTGGTTGTTGGAAAGAGTGAGATAAGTGAAGAGGACTTTATAGAAAAGTTTACTCTATAGGAAGGTACTCGTCCTTATTTTTATTGTACAAATAAGTGTATCCTTTAAAATGTTAAGAGGCTATATAAATAGGGGATATCCCCTATTTATATAGCCTCCTCTTTTTATTATTATTCTACGCCTGCTGTTTTATTTTGAACACTTTTAATTTTTTTCCCGTGGGCGAAAAAATAGAAAATGATACAAACTAAAACAACAACAGCCATGCTTACATACATTCCTCTATAGCCAAACGAAGGGATCAAAAATCCTAATATGAACGGTCCTACACCTAATCCTAAGTCGAATGAAACGAAGAAAGTTGAATTGGCTAATCCTATGCGATGAGGTGGCGCTTTTTTAACCATGATAGTTTGAACGCTAGACATTGTTGTTCCATAACCAATACCTATTAAAGCTCCAGCTATTAAAAGTATATATCCATTTTGAGCTTGACTAAGCATAATCATACCGATGAAAAACATAATCATACATGGATATACAACTGAATTTTCACCTTTTGTGTCAAACATTCGTCCAGTAATTGGTCTTGAGACCAATAGAAAACAAGCATATATAAGAAAGAAAAAGCTTGCTGCTTCAGTTAAATTTACTTCATTGGCAAATGAAGATATGAACGTAATGACACTTGAATAGGCAAACCCTAATATAATCATTAGCACAGCCATAGAAAGTCCGCTGAATTCAAAAAAGTCGCTTAGTTTAAATCCTTTTAAGCTCTCGACTTCTTCCTTGGATATTTTTACATTCTGTACATTTAAAGATAGAGCAAAAACTAATGCTATTACTGCAAAAATAACACACATTAAGAAGGCCATGTTATATCCGGCATGCTGAACTATAAGTAAAGCAATAAATGGACCAACTGCTGTTGCAATTGTCACACTCATTGAAAAATAACCAATTCCTTCTCCACTTCTTTCTCGAGGAATTGAACTTGTCATAACGGTTGCTATTACTGTAGCTGCGATACCTAATGATGCACCATGTATAAAACGGTCTACAAATAGTAACGCTAAATTATTTATTTGGAAGTAAAGTAGAGTAGTAATGATAAACACAATGATTGAAGTAAATAGTAATTTTCTTCTACCGATTACATCTAAATATTTCCCAGCTAGTGGGCGAGATATAAGGGTTCCGATTATAAATATACTGGAAGCAAGTCCAGCCAGACTTTGAGGTGCATCGAATTTTTTCACCGCATATTCTGAAAAAATCACCATGAGTAAATAAAAGTTCATACTAAGAAACAAGTTTGTTAAACAAACCATGATAAAGTTTTTTGTCCATAATTTTGGTCTAGTCATTTATATTGTCACTCCTTGTTAAAATATTTATCACTTTATTTGTCAACTGCTGATTGAACACTCTATCTATGCTACACTAGTGACATTAATAAATAAAATAGATGTTATCTATAAAGGAGATAAGTAAATAGTTATGCCAACAATTACTCAATTTGAGATATTTGTAGAGGTTATTAATGAAGGGAGTTTTACAAAGGCTGCTAAAGCACTACATATGTCACAACCAGCTGTTAGCCATGCGATTGCTAGTTTGGAAACAGAGTTAGGAGTTATATTATTAGTTCGGGAGAGAGGAAAGGATTTAATAGTTACGGATATAGGTAAGCGGGTTTTATTACAAATTAGAAATATACTTAATTGCCGTGAAAAAATTGACCAAGAGGTCTCTTTAGAAAAGGGACAAATAACTGGAACCATACGTATTGCAACTTTCCCTAGTGTAACGGCTCATTTCTTACCTAAGATTATTAGAACCTTTCAACAAAAACGACCGAATGTGTCGCTGACTTTTAAGGAGGGTTCACAAGAAGAAATTATCGAATGGTTATCGTCAAGGGAAATTGATATTGGCTTTGTCGTTCTGCCATGTAGCGAGTTAAATACGATTCCCCTTGTGAAGGATCGCTATCTAGTTATGCTACCTGATGGGCATCCCTTGTTGAAAAATAAATTCGTTCAATTATTTGATTTGGATAACGAACCCCTTATCATATCTAATGGCGGATATGAAGCACCTATTATTGAACTGATGAGGAAACAAAAAATTACTATAAATGAAAAATATAATACATCTAACCTAAATACATCATTAGGCATGATAAAAGAAGGATTAGGAGTACTCATCTTGCCTGAACTTTCCCTGAAAAATCTTTCTTTTCCCAAAACGAACATTCGCTTATTAGAAACAAACAACTATAGACATATTGCCCTAGCCTTACCTTCATTAAAAGGAGCTTCCCGAGCAGTCCAATTATTTATTCAAATAACAAGAGAACTTTTTGATTAGAAGAAATACAAAATACTTTATCACAGTTTATTTAACTCTTCTATCCTTCTAAAACTGGACAAAAAGTATTTGATTCAACAAGTCTGTTCCCTTAAAAATCAATGAGAAAGGTGGGACCATACAGCTCTCACCTTACATTGGCATTATTAATGATCCCATACATATGTTCACATTAAAGCTATTGGACAAACGTAAAAGAAGGATTTATTTTGACAGTACTAATTATTTTTCAAAAGCGGAGGAAAATAAATTGACTACAATAGGGCTTGTGAGGCACGGTATTACGGAATGGAATATACTTAATAGGTCACAGGGTATATCTGATATTCCTTTAAATGAGGTAGGTAAGAAACAGGCAGTCGCATTGGCGAATAGACTTTCTTTAGAGGGAAAGTGGGATATTATTGTAACAAGCGATTTATCACGTGCCAAAGAAACAGGACAAATAATTGCTACTAAATTAAATTTGACAGTCAGATGCGATGAAAGAATACGTGAAATTAACTGTGGAGAAATGGAAGGAACTACTGAAGAAGAAAGATTAAATAAGTGGGGTACTAATTGGAGAGAATTAGACCTTGGAATGGAAAAGTTTGAGGATGTAGCTAAAAGAGGCTATGAGTTTTTATCAGAAATAATTACTACATACAGTGATAAGCATGTCTTGGTAATAAGTCATGGGGCTTTAATTGGTCTAACATTACAAAGATTGCTACCAAAAAAATTTCCAAAAACACACATAGATAATACATCATTAACTATTCTAAACAATAGCCAAGGTACATGGGATTGTACACTTTATAACTGTACTAAACATTTGAATGAATAGAGTATTACCAACTTGAATGTTGATGAATTAATAATTATTGTATCTTCTAAAATAACAGCGGCAAGGTGCTGCACCCCAAAAGTTAGAACTCTTTTTATTAACTTAGTATTAGCGCAAAAGTTGAATAAGAAAATTAGATAATAATTATTCTAATTAAATTGAACGAAAATTCGAACTATTTTACGCTAATTACGTCCTAAATAATAGGGATGAGGAGAGAATTAATAAAAATGAGAAAATTAATAAAGCTTTTGCTTATTGTTGTTGTAGTAAGTTTTTTGTTCGGTGTAATATTTTTGTATCAGACTTTAAACCCAACGCTTAATAATATACAGATATCAGAAGAAAATAAGGAAGGGACTTATGTTTCACCAGATGGTGAGAAAAGAATAACTGTTTATTTCAATGGAGGGCTAATCTTTCATACGGATCTGTCATACGTTGGCTTGTTGGAGAATTATACGACCAAATCTAAAAAGAATATTTTTTTAGTTTCCCCGAATATTAAAGAAGTTCGATGGATAAGTAATGAAATGATAGTTGTTAATGGTATAGAAATACATATTGACGATACATATGACTTTAGGAAAGAATAAATTATACCAGATTAATAAGAAGGTATTTTGAAAAATATGTAGAATAACTGCAAAAGAGAGTAATTGAAGTAAAGTTTAGTATAATTGTGATGTGGTTCGTAAAGTAAATTGGAGGTGTTTTTTTGAATAGCCCTATTTTAAATCAGATTGGAACGGTTTTTATTCCTGTTAGTAATATAGAACAAGCACGGGATTGGTATTGTGATATTTTAAGTTTGCCAACGAAGGGGGAAATCCAATTTGGACATTTGTACGTCATTCCTATGAATGGTACAGGAGTTGTTTTGGACAGTAAAATTTATTCAGAAGAAACTATTTTAAAAACTCCTTCTTTCCATTTCAATACTGAAGATATTGAAGAAGCATATAGGTTTATGAAAAGTAAGAGCGTTGAGTTAGTAACTAATATTGAACATAATCACTATTTTAATTTTAAGGATCCTTTCGGTAATCATTTGATGATATGTAAGTGTTAGGGAAGCAGATTTTATATATTTAAGCACTACACCCAATAAGGGTGTTTTTTTGATTGTCAATAAAGGAATTATTTTGGTTAATAGGGAATTAATATATTATGATATGTTAAAAACTCAACAGAGTGGAGAATTTACATAAGATAATCAAACAATTCAAACAAAAAAACATTATCGATTGCGGTTCTAAGTCTTATGAGGGGTGTTGATTATTTATTTCACAACTAGAATGTTAAGGATAATTAAAAACGCTGAAAAAGAAGCTCAGCTTTCAAAACATAAAGTTTTACAGCCTGTCCATCTACTTATCGGATGTTTAGATGAAGATACAGGAGCACTTGGGGAAATAAGATTGAAATGCAAAATAGATAAATGTTCTTTAAGGTCTATGTTGAATGATATTGATAATACTTCCAATCAACAGAAAATAAGCAGTGTTTATTTCAATGTTGGTGTTACTAGAGAAGTAGTTAATGTTATGGAAGTTGCAATTAATTATATGAAACGATATAAGCAAATTTACTTAAACGAAGGTCATTTGCTAAAAGCATTAATTATGACAAATGTGACTGATAAGTATTTATCAGATGAAAATAGAAATATTATTTTAAATCTAGGGACTACTTCAAGAGATATGATTACTCTTCTCGGCAATTACACCCTACCAAAAATGAATTCGCATTTTATCCGCAAAGTAAAGAAAAACGACTTTCAGCATCTTACTTATTTTGTTGAGAACAATTTTTCAAGCGATTGGTCACAAACAATAAAGGAAGCATTTTCAACTAGCGAACCTTCGATATATATAGCATTAGATAAAAATAGGGAAATAGTCGGTTTTGCTGCTTTTGATATATATAAGAATAAGAAAGGTCATTTCGGTCCAATGGGTGTAGCCTCATCGAATAGAGTTACTGGAATTGGTTATTCTTTACTTCATCATTGTTTAAAAGATATGAGTGATATTGGTTATGAGTATGCAATTATAGGAGGAGCAGGACCAATAGAGTTTTATGAAAAAGCATGTAATGCAGTTGTAATTCCTTCTTGATAAATTTAGATTTTTTACTTTAGTAATAAGAGGAGAGGTTAGTAAGGAGGGATCTAATGGAGTTTTATACATTCAGTAAAGATAAAGGAATAAAGATTTCAAATTTCAATTCGAACTTTATCATGTCGCGCATTATCCAAATGCAAAAGGAAGTTCAAATAGGATGTATATATTTAGAAGAAGACGGAATAATTGGCTATCACCAGGCAGTAGTACCACAACTCTTATTGATACTGAATGGAGAAGGATATGTACGAAATGAAGAAGAATATTTTAAAGTTATTCCTGGAGATGCTGTATTCTGGAAGAAAGATGAGTGGCATGAAACTAAATCGGAAATTGGATTAACAGCAATCGTTATTGAAAGTGAAGAATTAAATCCTGCCTTGTTTATGTCTCACAAGTTATAGGTTTTGTAAAACGTATAGGTAAACACCCCTTCTGATATTACTGTTTATTTATTGATAAACAAGGGCAAGCTATTTTTTAAAGCATTACTTTAGGGGGAACACATATGAAGAAAGCTGTATTTTTGGATCGTGATGGAGTAATAAATGAAGTCCTAACGGAAAGGGTAAAATTTGTGAATAAGCCACATGAGCTTTACTTCTTACCGGGGGTCCCAGAAGCAATTAAAAAATTGAATTCTTTCTTCGATTTTGTATTTGTAGTAACCAATCAAGGGGGTGTTGGATTAGGATTTATGAAAGAATCTCAGCTCAACAAAATACATGATCACATGATTGCAGAACTAAAGAAAGAAGGGGCGACTGTTCATGATGTTGTTTATTGTCCTCATAAACCAAAATCCGGTTGCGCCTGCCGAAAGCCAAATAGCAAATTAATTGTAGATCTGAGTAAAAAATATGATATTGATTTGTCTCAATCTTACATGGTAGGAGATACAGATACAGATATTATTGCAGGGAAGAAGGCGGGAACAAAAGGAGTATTCCTTGGTAAAAGAGACCCACTTGCAGATGCTGTTTTTCCTGATCTAATAAGTGCTGCAGATTGGATAATAGAGGACGCAGCTGAGAAATAAAGCTGGTAGTTAAAAATATCTTAACTACCTATAAACCTAGAGGTGAAAAATATTGAAGACTAAATTGTTTAATTTAGTAATAATAGTGTTTTCATTGTAGCCTGGTGAATAGTTGAATGTTTTATAGGATAACAGAAATTACTAGTCTCTAAGTAGAAAGAGAGGAAAGTGGTATGAAATTAAGTATCGAGATTGCTAATCTATCAGACCTAAATGAGATTAATGCAATTGTTAAAGCGGGACATGATGACCATGCTGAAGCATTGCCTCATATTTTCAAAAAAGTAGAAGCAGTAATGCCAGAGTCATATTACAAAGAGTTGCTTATGGATGCTAACTGTGCAGTACTAATTGCTAAAGAAAAAGAAGAAATAATTGGATTTGCTGTAATGGAACTTCACGTCAGCCCTTCTTTTGAATCAATGGTACAGAGGAAGTTTGCTTACATGAATGATTTAGGAATTAAAAGAAATAGTCAAAGAAAAGGAATAGGAAAAGCGTTATTTGAAGCCTGTGTTGAATGGTCTAAAAATAAAGGTGCAACATCATTAGACTTAAATGTATGGGAATTCAATCAAACTGCT
The DNA here is from genome assembly GCF_037104765.1 of Psychrobacillus mangrovi. Taxonomy (NCBI): domain Bacteria; kingdom Bacillati; phylum Bacillota; class Bacilli; order Caryophanales; family Bacillaceae; genus Psychrobacillus; species Psychrobacillus mangrovi. Next base: position 69,299 of record NZ_JBAWSY010000012.1, read on the forward strand.
ATTTCTTTTTACGAAAATTTTGAAATGAAAAATTTGAGTAGAAAAATGACACTGCCTTTATAGAAGCGAACAATTGAAAATAAAATAATAGAATGTAGGTGCGTAAGTGAGTAACATCATAAATTACTACAATAAGTTTGATGAATGGGGACGACTAGATAGAGAACCTATTGAGTTCCAAGTAAATTGGCATTTTATAAAAAAACATTTGCCTCCAACAGGAAACGTTTTAGATAATGGTGCTGGACCAGGAAAGTATTCTATAAAGCTTGCTAAAGACGGCTATAAAGTAACTCTAACTGATTTAACACCGAAACTCGTAGAAATTGCCCAAAATAAAGTGCAAGAACTTGAGTTAGAAAAACAATTTAATGGTTTTTTTCCAGCGGATGCTAGAAATCTTCATATGATTAATGACAATCAGTTCGACGCTTCATTAATGCTTGGTCCTATGTACCACATAAAGGAAGAAACAGACCGTATTAAAGCAATAAGAGAGTTACATAGAGTTACAAAAGAAAATGGAATTGTGTTTGTTGCATTTATGCCAAGAATAAGACATGTATTGACTTCTCTGTTAAATCCTGAAAATTGGAAACCAAATGATAACATGGATGATATTCAAAAATTTTCGAAAACTGGCTGTTTTGATCATCAAGATGAGGGACGTTTTACTGGTGCCTATTATTTTAATATCGAAGAAATCAAACCATTTATGGAATCACAAGGTTTTGAAAGTATAGAATTGATAGGTTCTAATGTAGGTGCGATATTAAATAATGATAATTGGAATTACTGGAGAAATAAAGGGGAACTAGAAACTAATAAAGTTTTAAATCTGCTTATTGATGAAGCAGATAATCCATATATTCTTGGAATATCCTCTCACTTACTTTACATTGGAAGAAAAAGTTAAGCCAAACGAAGCAGAATGGATATAAAAAACATTAGGAGATATTTTATGAGAATTATTGATACAGTGCCTTATTTTATTCGTAACTATGATCCTTCTATCAATTTTTTAAGATCCTACTATAGTAATTATCCAGAAATTTTTAATGAATATTTTACTTATCATTGTAAAAACACTGAAGATAGGCATATTGAATCGCTAAAAAAATATCCTCATTATATTGAAAGTATAAAAGAAGTTCATCAAAATATTTTACCTATTCTACAAGAAATAAAGGAAGAGTACTTTAAGTTGTATCAGATTTCATTTCCAATCGATGTTAATTTGATTGTAGGTGGATTTGGATCAAATGCTTATACGCATCGACAATTTATTCCGAATATCACCTTTTCATTAGAACAGTTGTCTCCTATCAAGAATCATTTAAGAGTGATTGTTGCCCATGAGTTTGGTCATGCAGCACAAAACATCATTTCTGAAGAAGTTAGAATAGATTGGACAAAAATCCATTGGAATAGCCCTCTTACATGGTTGAATCAGGAAGGAGCAGCTACACACTTTTCTCGTCGAACAGTAGTTAACTTAAATCCATCCATCTATTTTTCGTATAATGATGATGGGGATGAATGGTTGGAATTTTCGATTCGAAATAAAAAAGAAATAAAACGAGCCTTTCAAGAAAATTACATAAACCTAGATGATGTAATAGTTTTTAAAAAATGGTTTTCAATAAATGGTTTGAATCGCTTTGGTTATAGTAGATTAGGATATTTTGTAGGAGATATGTTTTTTCAACACCAGATAGAAAAATATGGTGAGTTAAATGCTGTGACTGCTTGGAAGGAAAAAGATTTTGAAGATAATGTAAAACAATGGTTATTTCAAAATTAAAAGATAGGAAATTGAATTAAACGGGGCTGATCAAAAGTGTTGGATGAAAAATCGAATGATATTGAGAGATGATGTTGTTATAAGGAAGATGAAACATTCTGATTTTGGGTTAATGGTAAAATGGCTAAATGACCCATTGGTTTTGGAATTCTATGAAGAGACACCTTTTAACTCTGATAAAGTATCAAAAAAATATGGTCCTAGAGTGGACGGAAATCATTATGTAACTCCTTGCATCGTTGAATACAAAAAAGTATCTATTGGATATATTCAATTCTATGCAATACAAGAATCTGAATTAAAGAAATATGGTTATTCAGTGGGTCAAAATGTTTATGGAATTGATCAATTTATTGGAGAAACACAGTTATGGGGGAAAGGAATAGGAACTTCCATGATTTCGATGATGTTAAATTACCTCAGTATAAAGAAAAGTTCATCAAGCGTAATACTAGAGGTGAAAAGTAATAACCTTAGAGCAATCTCTAGCTATAAGAAATGCGGTTTTAAAAAAATTAAAGAACTTAATAATGATTTAATTTTAATGGAATGGAAATAATATTCGATTGAATCGAGAATAGATATGGATTTAACAATACTCCATAATTATTAAAAATATATGCCTAAGAGGAGGAAAATTATGAAGCTAGTTTTTTTGTATCATCCAGTTAAAGATTTAAAAGAATCCATTACTTTTTACCGCGAAATACTTGGCTTTGAGGAAGCTTGGCGAGAAGGGGACAAAACTGTAGCATTTAATTTACCTGATTCAGAAATTAAATTAATGATTGAGGATGATGAGCAGGAATTATCTGCTGGGGGAATTTTTTTAGTAGATAGTGTTGACGAATTCTATAAATCTAAGAAAGATACGCTTGTGTTTCTAAAGGAACCTGTTGATATTCCACCTGGACGATATGCCATTTATAAAGATGAATCCGGAAATCCTTTACGAATTATTGATTTTACAAAAGAAACGTAATACGAAAAAAACAGACAAGATAAATTTACTTGTCTGTTTTTTGCTTTAGGATTTCTTCTTAAAGATGTGGGAGATTCTTCACCTTCAACTCATTACTAAAAGAACCAAATATTTCATTGTTTTTAAGAATAAATGCATTGTTTAAATGTGCCTTTAACATATAAAGAGCCACTATACGGGAAGCACATATTGGAGATTTTTAAAGAATTGGGCCGTCAGTTAAATATGATTAAAGAATGGACAAGTTAATTTGAAATTTAGAATGTAAAGGAAGTGATATGGGTGTATAACATTGAGGTAAGGAGACCAAGAATTGAGGACGCTAAAGAGATGAATCAATTTTTTAGTAAGGTCATTAAGGATACGTTTACTGTAGAAGGCTTATCAGGAATGGAAGATGAAATAAGAAATGAAATTGAGTATAAGAATCAATACTTGAATTGTGATATTGATAGCAACGGAGAAAATCGATTTTTTTGGATAGCTTTAGATCAAAATGATAATAAGATTATCGGTTCGATTGAATACGGTCCTGCCAGTGAATTGATTGTTAATTGCACAAATGGAGAATTAAAGGGATGTATTGAGGTTGGTACAGTATTTGTTCATCCAGATTATCAAAAACGAGGTATCGGTAATTTACTTTTGAATGTTATGTATCTAACCCTCAAGATTAGGGGAATTGAAGGATTTTGTTTAGATAGTGGATATACCAATGCACAAAAAATATGGAAGAAAAAATTTGGAGAACCTGATTACTTGCTGAAGGATTATTGGGGCGAAGGGTATAATCATATGATTTGGAAAAGGAGTACCACTAAGACTACCTTAATATTTAGGTAGATTAACTAGGGCAATGTCGTGGATTACTTAAAGATGGGCATAGCTGCGGTGACCCCTATCTTCTTTGTTCTTCAACAATAGAATTGTAAAAAAGTTAGTATGCCGACAACTTTTTTATCAAAGTAAAATTGTGAAATATTACACTTAAACTATCGGGTGCTCTACTTTAAGAAGTTGAGCCCTTTTCTTATTCAAGTAACGGGGCAATTTAGTTGAATAAGGGGTGTGAGCTATGCTAAGGAGATTAACTGGAATATTGACGAAGAAATTTTTAAAAAAGTAGATATAAATAAGACTCCAGACGTAGTTTTAAATAGAACTCCGGATCCGTTATTATAAAACACTTCTTATGTATCATCAAAGGTAAGGTAATCAAAGGAGTGGGAATATTTATAATGAAAACGCATTTAAAAATAAGTCAGGTGTCACGGACATCCCCGGGGCCAGGTGTTACTGTGATCGGGGTCCTGATGGCTCTGTGGTGAATTGCGTTTGCGGTGGTCAATGTCGTCTTCGAGGTCACAGATTATTTCGCCGAGGGTCCACTTGCCGAGTACGCGGCCGGCATCACGGTGATGAACTGGCTTGTCGTTGGCTTTAAGGCATTGGGCGCGGCTGTGGCGTTATTGTCGGTTGTGAACATCCCGAAACTTCACCTACCGGCTCTCATGACAGTATTGTTGTGGGGAGCTTTCGCCACGCTCGGATTATATGCCCTGGGCAGCGTGACGCAGGCGCTGGGTATGATTTCCGGGTTTGCTGGCAATGCCGGTCAAATTAATCTGAAAGGTGTCGGCTACGTATTTATGTTCCTGTTGGCCGCGATTGGCTATGGCTTCCTGGCCGTCTCCTACTCGCGGCGTCATTACACACGAAGAGGCTACGCCATTCTCGGGGTGGTCGGCGCACCCGTGGTGCTTAGTTTGATCCTGATAGCGGTCCCGATGCTACTGTTTACCCTCGGACTCATACCTGCATACTGATGCTCCAGCTTTTCCATGGTGATTCCTTTGGATCTATCAATAGAAGAAATCCCAGATATTCAACCGATTCGTATCGGATCGAACTCTGAGACACAAATGATGAAATTATGAGTGTTAATGATTAAATGAATTGAATTAGTTGGAACGCCGTATGCGGTGAAAGTCGCACGTACGGTGTGAACAGGGGAAAAAGCCAGCGATAACTTCAAAGGCTTCCCTATCTGTATCAGGAAGGGATTAATCCCCTTTTTGTTGAACTTACTGAACTAAAGTGCAGTTTAGTTTAAAAAGGCGATTCAGAACTAACTTAGGATTATGATGGAATTCATTTCATAACGGGGGTATCCAGATGTTTGAAAAGTTTAATTTTGACTTAATTTATCGTGAACGAAATGATTTCACCCCTTTGGTGGTAATGATGTGTGGTGTGGCCGGTTCTGGGAAAACTACATTCTCACAACTATTAGAAAAAGAAGGCTTTGTACGTCTTTCTATTGATGAAGAAATTTGGGCTACTAATGGTCGTTATGGTATTGATTTCCCAATTGAAAAGATTGAGGAATACAAGAAAGATGCAGAAAGAAAATTGCGCAATCATTTAATCAAGTTAATTCAAGATAAACAACAGGTGGTAATTGACTTCAGTTTTTGGGATCGTGTAAGAAGGGATCAATATAAACAGCTTATTGAAAAATTCGGAGGTAAATGGAAACTTATTTATTTAAAAGTTCATCCTGATGATATGCGTAAACGGCTCAAGATTCGAAACAAACGATTTGATGCTAATGCGTTTCCTATTACAGAAGAAATTTTGACTTCCTATCTTAATGGTTTCGAAACACCAAAAGGTGAAGGAGAAATTGTAATTGAAAATTAGACCTATCAAATAATAACCATTTAGACTTACTTCAAATAGTGAATAATACTTTTTCTACTTAAACTAACGGGTGCTTTAGTTAAACAAGACCATTATTTCGATGATTTATTTTTTATCCAAAACATAAGTAGGTCGTAGAAAATCCGTTGTGAAATATTGCACTTAAACTAACTTAGCAGTTTAGTTCAACAATTATCATTAGCTTTATTTCAACAATCGGACCATTTAATTGAAGAAGACTACACAAAAAGTCGCTTTCCCTTACGTAAGGAAAGCGACTTTTTAGATTGATTTTTCCCTCGTTATCAAGCTTGTTACAATTTTAAAAATGTTGTTGACTATTCAGTTGAACTGTATTATGTTGTTGTTAAGTTGAACTATATAGTCGAACTGAATAGAGGGTGAGGATATGAAACATAAATTATTACCGTTGTCTGAAACCATGCATTATATTTTATTAGCTATGCGTGAGCCACTCCATGGCTATGCCGTAATGCAGAAGATAGAAAAGATAAGTGACGGTACTGTTATTTTAGCAGCTGGTACATTATATGGTGCGATTGAAAACTTGAATAAGCATGGTTGGATTGAACCTGTTGGAGAGTCAGGTCGAAGAAAAGTTTATATGATAACTGCGGAAGGAAGCGCAATTTTGAAAATGGAACAAAACAGGTTATTGCATATTTTATCCCTATACGAAGGAAGTGAATCGAATGAAGAAACTTAAGATGTTTTTTGATATTGAAAAAGAAGAGCAATGGCTGAACGTGCAATTACAAAAAGGCTATCGTTGCACAAATATTAGTGGATTAGGAATATACACTTTCGAAAAAACCGACAAGAGATATGTGATGCGGCTGGATTATCAAGATTATTTATCAAAGAAAAGGTTCAAAGATTACAAAGGGATATATGAAGACTTCGGTTGGATTTATATAAATGGCCCCTGGCTTGGTGGAATTCGATATTGGCAAAAAGAAGATGATAATCAAAATGAAATCTTCTCGGATCGCCAATCAAAGAGTAATTATTATAAAAGATTGATGGGTTATTCATCTGGTTTATGTATACTGTTTTTGTCTTTTTTTTATTCGCTTTACAAGGATTCAGGTTTATATTTAGCTGAAGGGCTTTGGAGTATGAAAGGTGCATTATTTTGGAAAGCATTTTTATTTGAAACTCCATTTGCACTTTTGAGGTCACTTCCCGCCCTTATGGTTGTTTTATTTGGTAGCAGTTTCTATAAAGCTTATCGAAAGTATTCAATGTTAAAAGAAAAATAATGCGAGGATGTTAATTATGAACTTTATTTAATTCAAAGAAGTAATTGAGGATAATGTATCTACCACAGTCGGGCGCTTTAACGGAAAAAAGAAGCGCCTTAATTTCATTATCGGGCCAGATTCTTGAATAAATGCAGGTAATTTGATGTTTAAATAGAATATAAACTGTCAATTGGAAATTGTATTAGTGCAGGAAATACAGAAAAAAGATTGGCAAGGAATGTTTGAAATTGGGAGAAGAGGAGGGGCAAAAAATTAGGATAGTAATCAAAAGTTTCATTTTAGTAATAAGGCATGTCCAGTAAAAGTCTGTCTTTCACGAAACTAACGTTTGTCTATTGTAAAATCTTAGAGAATATAGGGGATATAAAATGAATTTTTTTAAAAAAAGTTCTTTATTGTTTTTACCAATTTTTCTATTTTTTTTATTATCTGGATGCGGGACTGGTGAAACAGTTGATGAGGTAGATCAATACATATCAATAATTGAACAAATCGATATTCCAGATGATATAAAGGTGATCGGATTGGGTGAGGCAACACATGGGAATATTGAATTTCAAGAGTTGAAAAAAGACGTTTTTGAAGTATTGGTAATAAATGAAAATGTCCGTGTTTTTGTCTTAGAAGGTGATTTTGGAGGCGGACAGCAAATTAATCAATTCATTTTAAATGGAACTGGTACTGCAGAAGAGGCAGTGAACACCCTTGATTATAGTATTTATAAAACGGAACAAATGATTGATCTTGTTCAATGGATGCATGATTATAACGCGACGGTGAGCGAGGACAGGAAAATTTATATTTATGGAAATGATATGCAACGCTATGACTATAGTAAAAAAGGCGTGCTTGACTATTATAAAGTTGTTAGTGCAGATGCATTCAAAAAATATGCATTACAGCTGAAACATGTTTCAAATGATAAAATGCGTAAGTTAACGACGGAGCAATTGAACGAAATCGATGAAATAATAGAAAATATCATTTTAGACCTGCAAAAAAATGAAGTGATTTACGTGGAACAATCGTCTACTGAAGCCTATCTCTTTGCTTTACAATATGCGCAAATCATGAAACAGCGTACACAGTTATTTTTAAACGAAGGAGATTATACGAAACTTCGTGATCAATATTTGTCGGATAATTTACAATGGATTGTTGAATTTGAAGCAGAGCGAGGTCACGATAAAATATTCATTACCGGACATAATGGGCACATTGAAAAAACGTCTGCATCGTTAGCTGGTTACAAATCAATGGGAAATTATTTAGATGAGTTATATGGTGAAGAATACTTTGCAATTGGGACTGATTTTATCAGCAGCGAGTTTCAGGCGAAAAACGGTAGCTCTGGTGAGCGACAAATTCATACACTGGAGAATCACAATGATTTAGTTGATGCATTCAGTGAAGTGGAGTCAAATGTTTTCTATGTTAATTTTGAAAAAGCAAGTAAGTGGGATGAGTTATTGGATATCATCTCGAGGGAACAAAAAATGGCGAATATTGGGGATGATTTCCGCTGGTGGTACAAGACTTTAAAGATGTTTTACACGATTGAAATGACACCCAACGAAGCATATGACAGTATTATTATTGTAAAGGTAGCAACACCAACAAATGTCATAGAATAGCAATTTAATAATAACACAGCATAAAATAATCTAAGTTTCTTAATCCTATAAGATTCCAACTGGCTTTTCTTTATTATAATGATCTTCCAATCCGGGGCTTTTCTTTAATAAGATGGCTTCTTTTTGCATGGATAACACATATAAGGAATTAAGTTTATGAAGATGTAAATAAGATAGTGAAGTATTGTACTTAAACGAACGGGTAAAAATAAAACCAATCCGCTAATTATTCGGAAACTTTTATGCTTGATTAGACAACATGCACATGATTAAACATGTGCATGTTGTTTCATAAAAAAAGTATGAAGGTTGAGCAAATCTTTATCAAATTGATTGAAGGATGTGCTCAGTCATTATACGTAAACAATTTATTAAAGTTTAGGTGATGAAAATGGAAAAAATAGCAGGACATTATCATATTTCAATGATAAAAAAAAATTAAAGTGAATAATGGATTCTATCAAAATATTCTTGGATTACGTAGAGTAAAAGTGTCTGTCAATCAAGATGATCCATCGATGTATCCTTTGTTCTATGGTGATTTAGTTGGAAGCCCAGGAACAGGGCTAACTTTCTTTGAAATGCCACTTGCCAGAAGAACCCACTCAGGGACAGATGCAATAACTAGAATTGGATTATTAATTACTTCCTATCAGAGCCTTGTTTATTGGAAAGAACGGTACCATTTTCAGGAAGGAATGTTTGGAAAAGTAACAGTCAAATAACAAGCAGGGCCAATCTGGCCTTGCTTTTTTAATAGGTAACGGTAACTTATTTATTATTACCCAGACATCATCATAACAGCTAACTTTTCTCCACAAACGAATGTTCCTTTAAAAAGGGAAATGTTCACTTTTTGAAAAGTAAAGAGGTAGGTGAGAAAAAGATTTTTTTCATATTTACTAGTGTTAATAGTGCTGAAAAAATGAAGAAAATAGGTAGATGGAATCAATATTGGAGAAATCGTAATAGTCCTATGTTTTTGAGGAACAATAAATGAAAAGTAATAAAAATGTTATAAAGCGAGGTGTTTTATGAAAAAGGTTGCAATGTTTTTCCTATGTCTTCTTATATTAATTCTTCCATCACATGTTTTTGCTCAACCTAAAGTACCTATTTTAATTTATCATTCGATTGACGAATTTAAAGGGAAGGGTTCTAGGGAGTTATATGTAACACCGGAGAATTTCGAGAAACAAATGATTTATCTAAGAGACCATGGCTACACATTATTAACTTTTGATCGATGGCAAGACATTAATAAAGTAAACAAACCCATTTTCATTACCTTTGATGATGGATACAAAAACAATCTGAATGCATTTAGTATCTTTCAAAAACTGAAAAACGAACGTTTTAAACCAACTGGTACCATTTTTGTTATTTCTGACTTTATCGGTCGCTCCAACCGATTATCGAAATCGGATTTAAAAATGATGGCTGATTCGGGAATCATCTCAATACAGTCTCATACTGCTACACATCCTGATTTGACGAAAATAAAAAATTATGAATATGAACTGAAAGGGTCCAGAGAGAAAATTCAAAAAATAACGGGCAAACCAGTTACTGCTCTTGCGTATCCATACGGAAATTTCAGTAACAAGGTCGTAGCGGAAACGAAGAAATACTATTTGTTTGGACTTACGACAACTCCTGAACTATTTTCTGAGAAGGGCATAAAAGACGAATTCTATCTTTTACCACGGATCTATATCAAGTATTCAACTACTCTTGATGACTTTGCAAAGATCGTTGACGGAGAATGAAGGCGATTACTATACCAGGTAATCGTTCTTTCTTTTGGAACCAAGGGAAAGTGGTTATTAGTGTTTATAAGAAAATGGGTAAAGAAACAGGAAAAATGGTTTATTTAGGGAAGAAGGAATCTCAATGTTTGATATTAAATAAAAAAGGGAATAGAATTAAAAGTAATAAATCTCGTGTTCGAGATTTATTACTAAAGGAGGAGTTTGAGTATGAAATTACAAAACAAGGTTGCAATCATTACAGGTGCCGCTCAAGGTATGGGTGCTATGCATGTACGCAAGTTCGTTGAGGAAGGCGCAAAAGTTGTTATCACTGATATTAATCTAGAGGCTGCTCAGAAATTGGCGGATGAAGTAGGTGACAATGCAATTGCATTGAAACTTAATGTTTCAAGTGCTGAAAACTGGAAAGAAGTTGTAGAAAAAACAGAAGAAACATTCGGACCTGTTACCGTATTAGTGAACAATGCTGGAATTGGTATTTTCAAACTTTTAGAAGATTTGACTGAAGAGGATTTTAGAAAAACATTTGAAATTGATGAATTAGGCGTATTCTTAGGAATGAAAACAGTAGTACCATCTATGAAAAAAGCAAAAGGCGGTTCGATTGTAAATATTTCATCCGTTGACGGTTTAGTTAGTGCGCCAACTGCAATCGCATATAGTGCATCAAAACATGCAGTGACTGGTATGACAAAAGGTGCTGCTACAGAGCTTGGTCAATTCAATATTCGAGTAAACTCTGTACACCCTGGCGTTATTGAATCTCCAATGGCGGAACAGGGCGATGTTGCTGACTTCATTAAAAAACTTGAACAAGACATTCCATTAAGAAGAAGAGCAAAAACAGAAGAAGTATCAAACTTAGTCATATATCTAGCTTCAGATGATTCTAGCTATTCAACAGGAGCTCAATTTGTGGTAGATGGCGGTATGATTTCTGATTTGTAATAATACAATCACAAATACAAAATTTACACAATGTAGTCCAGTTTATTAAGCTGGGCTTTTTTTATTTTGGAAAAAATGTATTAAGTGATAATAGGATAGACTTCTTTCACCAACTCAACAGAAAATAGTAGCAGAAAGAATTCGAAAGTGAAATCGAAGTAGAGACGGATAAAAAAGCCATCCGTGAAATAAAGATATTTAACGAGTCGCCAGAACGATAAATATTAATACAAGAAAACTGTCGTGCAGCACTGATTTTGTGCTGCATGGATGGCTAAAAGGGTGCTTTAGTTAAACAAGACCATCATTTTGAACTGCACCCCAATTGTTAGAAGTTGTCTAACAATTGGGGTGCAGTTCACTTTGACCTAATCTACCTTTTCATTTATCTAGTTCCCTGTAAGAGAACGATTCTCTACCCATGTATCTGCAACTGTGTAAGTCCACCCAGTGACCATATATTTACTACCTTCAGTACCTAGCTCTGTTGGTGCATCGTTACGAACGAAATCTCCCTGTACAAACGTTCCTGCAGTCGGTTTTGTTAGAGCTAGTCTTTCGTCAAAGTTTGTATTAGGTGTAATATCTACCGATGGAGGAAGTTCTTCAAACAAAGCGTGCAAATAGAAAGACCTCATCTTTAAGGCATTAGCACCGCTAGCGAATCCAACAAAAATCTTCTTCACGTTTGCATGTAGTTTGAAATAAACCGATCTCTCATTATCCGCACCTGTTTGGTAGCGACCTCCAGAATTCGTGCTGTAATTCATGGACATATCCTCTAGACCAACCACGTAACCAAAATCGTTTAGCAATTGGCTACCATCTTCCCCATAACCTATAACAATTCCCCGTCCACCAAAACCTCGTAGTCTCTCACCGCCAACTACAAACTCTTTTGTGTTTTCAGTATTAACAAAAATACCTAAAGCACTATTTGTAACTTCTAGATGATCTGATTGAATTGTGGAGTTTGCTACATATTTCGTAGCAATTTTACTAGTATTCGATTTTCCTAAAAGACCTGATACGTGCTGTCGAGTAGGGTTTACCGAATCGTAAGGAGTTACCTTTTTGTGCAGGTTAGGGATGCTATACACCGCTTTGAAACTTCCACTAGCTATTATTTGGGGATTTGTTAAGGTATTCCCACCTCTAGTGCTTAAATCTTCTATTCTCGTTAATATGGATGAATAACCTACAGTTATTAAGTTCTTAGAAGATTGATTTGTAAATCTAGCAATTGTTAGATTATTTCCTTCTGACCTAACATCCTTAAATTTATTTAATACCCCATATTCTACCAATATAGCAATAGATTCTCCAGTTGTCGGAGTTCCCATTTCTACTGCAGGCTTATTAAATATGTTGTTATTGTTTCGATAGCCCAACTTTGATGTAACTCGTATTCCGTACCTGCTCTTGTCCTTGTGAACAGTTGAGTTTACAGAAATACGTCCTCCATCAAATATGTTGTCATTACACCAACCTGTTCCCTCGTTAGTCACGTCTAAAGCTATTTTGTTATTGATTATTCTTCCTAGAGTTATTGTGGAGTATGCAAAGCCTTTATTAACACCTATTGTTTGAACACCTATCGTAAAGTTTTGAGATTCAAAGATACGTAAATGAGAAGTATCTAAATTAACAGCTTTCACACCGATACAATTCTCGTCAGACCAATCAGATCGCAGAGATCTTCTTACACGAATTTCATAGGTTTTATTGGATGTTACTAAATCAGGACCACCAATAACCAAACAAGGCTCGTTTAGGTTTCCACCGTAAAGTATAAGTGTATCCATTTTAACTGATATGGTAGATGGAATATAGATTGTTTCATCTACCCAATAGCTTGTTGCATGGGGGAAGAATAAAGTCGAACCTTCCTTACTATTTGCGTAAGCAATAGCATTTTTTATTGCAGCAGTATCATTCGAAAAACCATCACCTGTAGCACCGAAGTCCTTTACGTTAATGACCACATTCTCCAATCGCTCGGTTCTGGCAAGCGTAGCTAAATCTAAAGTTGCTCCTCCTGGCAATTGGAGTAGAGTAGGCGTATTTTCATATACCATAACATTGGTGGGACTTTCAATCGCCGCGCTCTCATTTAAATCTTGCTTGCTCACGAAATTAGCAGGGGTAATTTCGTATGTTTCTAATAGCTTATCAGTTTCTAGTACCTGTAGCTTTCCTGTTTCTTGCACTTGTAGTTTAATATCTGATTCATCCGTATTCTTTATGAATAGTCCACCGTTAAGTGTTTGAATTATCAAATCTACTAACCTCCTTAGTTTAAAGTATGCCTTTTAAGACATGATCCTTCTGAAACTGCAGATGTGATTGGACGCTTCAAAATATTGAAAGAAGCAAAACAAGAAACGCTAAAATTGTTAATGCAGTTATTTTGATTCCCTAATGAAACAAATGATAAACATTCTGTCACATCCATTACCCACTTCTCATTTGGTTTATTCCATGTTCAATATACCTAGCCACCCACCGATGAAATACAGACTTACCTACATTGTATTTTCGTGCAATACTTCTAATACACTAACCATTTTCATTCTCTGTGGTGCAGCACTATTTTGTGTTGCATGGATGGCTAACGGGTGTTTTCCTTCAAGAAGGAGTATATCTTTTTTGTATTGATTTAAAGTAACAGTTTTGTTAAATTAGAAGTGAAAATTGTTAATGAACTTAGAAAAGGAGTGATAATAATTGGAGAATGATGTAAAAATGAAAAAAGAAGCACGTGAGGATTTTATTTGGTTTTTCATTTTTGTTGTACTACCCTTTATATCCTTAATTTATTCAATCGGTGAATTTCTTTATGAGAATATAATTGGAGTCTAGTTATTCTTCAAACAATATTAAAAAACTTTCTTATTCTACTAACAGGTGCTTTAGTTAAACAAGACCATCATGGTAGTGACCCCTTAAAGTTAGAGTTTTATTTATGCAGCTAATTGGCTGGCATGAGTTCGGTATTTTACCGGACTCATGCCGGCCAGTTTTTGTTTAATTCGATCGTTATTATAGTAATCGATATAC
>NZ_JBAWSY010000013.1:0-81972 GCF_037104765.1 Psychrobacillus mangrovi
CTCTGCTTTAGAACGTTACTTAGAAGTACACACTGTAATATAAATTGAAACGCCGTATACGAGAACCGTACGTACGGTGTTGTGAGAGGGGCGAAAATAAGTTAACTTATTCTCCCTCTACTCGATTTACTCAGATATTGGGTACGGCTCAATACGATCCACTGGTTTAGGAACTTTAATCTTCGGTAGAATTTTCCCTGGTAATACATTCTTTGTTGTATCATGAGTAGAAGGATCGTTTGGATCATATTTTTCTAAAAACTGAATAACTTCTTTAACAATTGGAGTAGGAGTGGAAGCACCAGCTGTCACTGCAACGTGATTAATATTCTCTAACCATTCAAGCTTCAGATCCGATACATCTCCAATACGATAAGAAGGAGTACCTGCAATTTCCTCCGAAACTTGTGTCAATCTATTAGAGTTATTACTCATTGGATCACCAACAACTATTAATAACTCTGCTTCTCCCGCTTGTTCCGCAACTGCTTCTTGTCTCACTTGTGTAGCAAGGCAAATTTCTTTATGAATCTCAATATGTGGAAATTTGTCTTCTAATTTTTCCATCAAATGTACAACATCCCATTGAGACATTGTTGTTTGGTTGGTTACAAGCAATTTATCCGTTTTTATTTGTAAATTTTCGATATCCTCTAAAGTTTGCACAAGATGTACACGTGTAGGTGCTACACCAATAGCCCCTTCTGGCTCAGGATGACCTTTTTTACCAATATAAATAATGTCATAGCCTTCAGCCGTTTTTTCTCTAATTAGATCATGAGTAACAGTTACATCTGGACAAGTTGCATCAATCGAAACCAATCCTTTTTTTCGTGCAAGCTCTTTTACTTCCGGTGATACACCATGAGCGGTAAAGATAACAGTTCCTTTATCCACTTTAGAGAGAATATCTAAACGATTTTCCCCATCTAAGGTAATAATACCGTCTTGTTCAAAAGCGTCTGTTACATGTTTGTTATGAACAATCATTCCTAAAATATATATTGGCCGAGGAAGGGATGTATCTAACGCTGCATTCCGTGCGATAACCATTGCATCAACTACCCCATAACAATATCCTCTTGGCGAAATTTTTTGTACAATCATTTTTGAAAGAACTCCCTTCAATACGAGCATACTCATATTATAGCGGAGCTCTTACATGAATTCAAAACATTAAATTGGCGGCTGGAATATTCTAGGTAAAGAAGCTCCAGTTGTATTTGCATTTGTAGTAGCGGAAGTGGCAGCCCGAGCTGCACCAGCAACGGAAGGGGCACTAGCAGCACTTACATTTGTTGCTGTAGCGGTGGCGTTAGGAGCCGATTGGATTCCTCGATAAAGTCTCCAAAGAGCAGGCACATTTTGAAGCATCGGCGCATATTGTCTTACCATAGGCGTAAGCTGTTGAGCTGTTGATAAAAATTTATCTGCAGTTTGTAAGTAAGACGTTGTTCTATTTCCAGGAGGTCCTTGTGGAAATCCACCTTGGCCACCTAAATTGCCCCGTCCTCCAAATCCCCCTGGTCCTCCTGAACCTCTTTGCTGTAAGCTTCCGAGTACTCCTTGTAAGAAATTGTTTGGCTGTGTTCCTGGTTGATTGGCAGGCATTCCAAAACCAAAAGCATTTTGTGTTGGAGTAGGAGAATTTGCAGGTGGTGGACTATTAAAATTAAAAAAATTATTTGCTCTGTTTTGTGAAAACGGATAAAAAGACTCATAGCGCATTTAATCATCTCCTTTCATCAAAGTGAGTCCTTCTATTCTATGCAAATTATACGTTTTATGTACAATCGTGGTACAATAAAGAAATGTGAGGGAGGGACTCAAATGTCCAAATATACAGATTATAATTTTCAGCCTTTTTTACAAAATGCAATTGAAAAACTAGGCTTTCAAGAACCAACGCCAATTCAAAAAGAAATTATTCCTTTAGTTTTAAAAGGGAAAAGTGCTATTGGTCAAGCACACACAGGAACAGGTAAAACCCATAGTTTTTTGATTCCAATTGTTGAAAAAATAGATGCTAGTAAACACGAAGTACAAGCAATTATTACATCTCCGACAAGAGAGCTTGCAACACAAATTTATAATGAGTTAAATAAGCTGGTTGACGGAACTGAAATCCAAACAAAATTATTTATAGGTGGAACAGATAAAGCTCGTTCTATTGAAAAATTAAAAACACAACCACATATTGTCGTTGGTACACCTGGTCGAATACGTGATCTAACTGTTGAACAGGCATTGCTAGTTCATACTGCAAACATTTTAGTAGTAGATGAAGCGGATTTAGCATTTGATTTAGGTTTCATCAATGAAATTGATCAATTTGCTTCACGTATGCCAGAACAACTGGAGATGTTTGTTTTTTCAGCTACTATACCTGAAAAATTACAACCGTTTTTGAAAAAATATATGGATTCACCGATCCATATAAAAATTGGTGATAAGCGACCAGTAGCAGAGGGTATTGATTTTATCGTTACACCGGTACGAAGTAAATCTAGAAAGAAACGATTACTGGATGTTTTGGAAGGCATAAATCCTTACCTAGCTATTATATTCGCTAACACGAAGCAAAATGCGGACGAGGTTGCAAATTATCTTCAAGGCCACGGTGTAAAGGTAGGAGTTATTCATGGTGATATTTCACCACGTGATCGTAAGCGAGTGATGAAACAGATACACGATCTAGAGTATCAATATATCGTTGCAACAGATCTTGCTGCCCGTGGAATCGATATACCTGGTGTAAGTCATGTTATTAACTATGAGATACCAGATGATCTAGAGTTTTTCGTCCACCGTGTAGGAAGAACTGCACGTGCAGGCTTAACTGGTATCGCAATAACATTATATGAACCTTCGGATGAAGATGCATTAGTCCGTATTGAAAAAATGGGCATACCTTTAGTGCACAAGGATGTTATTAACGGGGAATGGTCAGATTTAAAGGAAAGACATGCTCGTAAAAACCGTACGAAAAATGAAAATGAGATTGATGCAAAAGCAAAGGCAATGGTTCGCAAGCCTAAAAAGGTGAAACCCGGCTATAAACGAAATATGAAATGGGAAATGGATAAAATTAAAAAGAAAGAAAGACGTATAAAAAATCGTAAAAAATAAGGGGGCTTTTCCGTTGCTTTTAGGTTCACATGTTTCCATGAGTGGTAAAGAAATGCTTCTTGCTTCAAGCAAAGAAGCAGCTTCATACGGTGCAAATACATTTATGATTTACACAGGTGCACCACAAAATACTCGCCGAAAACCAATTGAGGAATTGAATATTGAAGCAGGGTTACAACATATGAACGAGAATGACATATCTAATATTGTTGTACATGCTCCATATATTATTAATTTAGGTAATACGACAAAACCTGAAACATTTGCATTAGGTGTAGAGTTTCTACAAAAAGAAGTGACGAGAACAGCTGCAATTGGTGCAACACAAATTGTATTGCACCCTGGGGCTCATGTGGGAGCAGGAGCAGATGCTGGCATTGCTAAAATCGTAGAGGGTTTAAACGAGGTATTGACTCAAGAAGAATCGGTACAAATTGCACTCGAAACAATGGCAGGAAAAGGATCAGAGTGCGGTCGGACTTTTGAAGAATTAGCTCAAATTATTGATGGTGTTGTTAACAATCACCGAATTTCAATTTGTTTAGACACTTGCCATATTCATGATGCAGGTTACGATATTGTGAATGATTTTGATGGTGTGTTAAATGAATTCGATAAAATTATTGGACTAGACCGTCTAAAAGTACTTCATATCAATGATAGTAAAAATGTTCGTGGTGCTGCAAAAGATAGACACGAAAACATAGGTTTTGGTGAAATTGGGTTCGAGGCACTACAGTACATTGTGCACCATCCTCAATTGATGCATTTACCTAAAATACTAGAAACTCCATTTGTAGGAGTAGATGCAAAATCAAAACAAGCACCATATAAAGTTGAAATTGATATGCTTCGTTCAAAGGCTTTTACCCCAGATGCAATCGATGCTTTAAGATAAAATATTTCACTAAAAAAGTAGCGCCCTCAATTTTCACGTAAAAATGAGGGGGCTTTTTCTTTTAATTGATAAAATAAGTCAATAGCTCTTTGCTCACCTAATATACTGATTAACTTTTGTTGAGTAGTCATAGGGACTCCGAGTAAGAGCCAGCTTAATGAGATTTCCTGAAGAAGTGGATATACTTCTTTGATCTCTTTATCTGATAACTGAATGTCAAATCCCTTAAGTATTTTTTTAAAATCTTTTATCGAACTAGTTTGCAATTCATTAATAAACCTTGCAATATCCATTCAAACATCCTCTCAAGATAAAATTATTTACACTTTCTCTATTTTCCTCTATACTTTAACTTTGTAAATCGTAATGATTATTAATTAGAATAGAGGAAAAAAGATGAGTAATCCCTTAATTCAGTTACAAAATGTTTTTTATCAATATGAACAAACTGAAGCTTTAAAAAATATTTCTTTAAAAATTGAAGAAGGAGACTTTTTAGCTATTATTGGCCCTAATGGATCTGGAAAGTCAACTCTTCTTAAAATTATTCTTGGCCTTTTAAAGCCTACAAAAGGGGAGGTATTACTTTTTGGTAAGCCGGTTCCTTTGTTTAAAGAAAAAGAATTAATAGGATATGTTTCTCAAAAGTCAAACGCTTTTAATACTGGTTTTCCAGCGACAGTAGAAGAAGTGGTACAAAGCGGGTTAGTTAAAAAAGCTGGAATATTTCGTTCTTACCCTAAAAATACGCAGAGTAAGGTTAAGGAAGCTCTTACTTCGGTAGGTATGGAAAAGTTTTCAAAAAAAAATATTGGAGATTTATCCGGTGGGCAGCAACAACGTGTTTTTATAGCTAGAGCTTTAGTTAGCGATCCAAAAATCTTGATTTTAGATGAACCAACTGTAGGAGTGGATAGTAAAAATGTTCGCTCATTTTATCATATGTTATCTCATTTAAATCGGGAACACCAAATTACGATAGTTTTAGTTACACATGATGTGGATGCTGTTTCGAAGAGCATTAGCCATGTTGCATGTCTCAATCAAACAATTCATTTTCATGGATATCAAAATGAAATGGATTCGATGAGTGATGAGCAATTGGAGGCCTGGTATGGCCATTCAGTACGAAAAGTGAACCACCGAAACGAGGGTCAAATATGATTGAATCATTATTCCAATATCAATTTTTACAAAATGCCTTTACTTCCGGTTTAATTATAGGAATTATTGCTCCATTGCTAGGAGTGTTTATTGTTGTTAGAAGGCTTTCTTTAATAGCAGATGCTCTTAGTCATGTAACTTTGGCAGGTATAGCCGGAAGTCTTTATTTAAGCCAATCGATAGGTGCTCTGGCGTTACTTAACCCCCTATATCTTGGTATTGTGGCTTCAGTGACAGGTTCCCTCTTCATTGAGAGACTTAGAAGATTGTACAAGCATTACGAAGAACTAGCGATTCCCATTATTATGTCAGCTGGACTAGGTTTTAGTGCTATTTTTATATCTCTTGCTGAAGGATTTAGTTCCGATCTTTTCAGTTATTTGTTTGGTTCTGTTTCAGCTGTTAGTAGTCAGGATCTTTATATCGTTATAAGTATTGCAATAGTTGTTATTGTATTTTTAACTTTATTTTACAAGGAATTATTTGTTCTATCATTTGATGAGGAGTATGCCAAAGCCTCTGGGTTACCTGCAAAATGGATTCATGTATTGTTTATGATTGTCACGGCATTAGTTATTGCTGGTTCTATGCGAATTGTAGGTATTCTCTTAGTCTCATCCCTTATGACATTGCCTGTGGCTGCTGCTATGAGAATAGCGAAAGGTTTTAAGCAAGCAATAATACTTTCAGTACTATTTGGAGAACTTGCAGTCATCGTTGGATTGGTAAGTGCATTTTATTTAAATATTGCTCCAGGAGGTACTATAGTTGTTACGTCAATATTCATCCTACTTCTTACTATTACATTGAAAAAGATATCGACGAAGGGAGTAATATCACAATGAACATTGAAAGAGCATGGGATATTCTCAAAAAAGAGGGATATAAAAAAACAGATAAACGAGAGCAGATATTAGATATTTTCTCGAAAACAGAGAAGTATATTACAGCGAGGGATATTTTGAATGTCATGATGGTGGAGCATCCAGGGATGAGTTATGATACAATTTATCGAAACTTGAGCACTTTTGTGGACCTTGGAATCTTAGAAGAAACAGAGTTAAGTGGTGAAAAAAACTTTCGTATGCAATGTGAAATGGATCACCATCATCATCATTTTATATGTATGTCATGTGGTAACATAAAAGAAATAAATTATTGTCCAATGGAAGTACTTCAAAATGCTATTCCAGCTTATCAAATTGAAAGCCATAAATTTGAAATCTACGGTAAATGTCCAGAATGTCATTAATAAATCCTGCCAAATAAATATTTGGCGGGATTTCAGACTGTAGACAAACTCAATTTTGGGTGCATAAAGTTTTTGTATATTAAAATCCAGCAAGGACCACCACTTCGCTTTCCGTGGGCTTGACTTCAGCCTCCTAGGCCAACAGGATGTTGGTCATGCAATCGTTGCCGCAGGATGCGGCGAACTTAGATTGCCTTCCCCTCAACTGCGGGGTCTTCTGCTCAAGCTGTTCCCACAGGAGTCTTCGTGGTGGTCCTTGCCTTATTAACAATTCCTTATAGATATCCACTATCTTTACTTTTAATTGGATAAAGCAACATCTTTAAGAATATTTATTATTACTCATAACCGTTTTATAAAAATACTTTTGTGGTCAAGCTGAAACCCTGGAGCGGAAATCCCAATACTATTTATTCTAATTTTTATTTTAAAAGAAAAAAGACTCTAGATATACTAAAAATCCTTAGAGTTTGTCCACAGTCTTAGCATCTCGATTTTTTGAGATGCTTTCTTTTATTCAAAAAGAAAAACGTGAAGAATAATCTTCACGTTCGTTGCAATGCAAACTCTTTTTCAATCCAGTTGTTTGCTTCAATCCAATTGTTTACACGAATAACTCCTTTTGGAGCTGGTTGTTGATTGTAAGGTGTGTTAAACAAAAGTACAGGGATATCTAGCTCTTCATGAATTGCTACGGCGTTGTCATGCTTATCTTCGAAAAAAGCATGAACTCCATGTTTTCTGGCGGTTTCAATTTTGTTATGTGTCCCAATCAATTCAATATGATCGTACAGTAATTCTTGTTCTTTAAACCAATTAAGTGTAACATCCATCACATTTTCCCCACGGGCAGAAATAAAATATAGCTCGTATTTTTCTTTCCAAGCAGACAATACAGCATGTGCATCTGGTTGAATCGGAGATGATGCATAAATGATAGATTCTGTTTTTTTAAACCAATCATAAAATTCTTTCTCATCTACAGGAAAAGCTTTTGTTAAGTCATATTCTTTTATATCATCCAGTTGCAGGTTACAATTAAAGGCATTATTAATATGTGGAAGTAAAGAAGTTGGGCATGTTACTGTCCCGTCAATATCAATTCCGAATCTAGCGATTACCATGTTGCTTAACTCCTTACACTTCTTGTTTTTCTATTTCTTGTTTCTCTAATTCTTGTTTTTCAAAGTATTCAGCTGCAATTTTATCAATTTCAATTTTAAGTTCCTCGACCATTGTTTCTTCTGGAACTTTTCGCACAGTTTTACCTTTTCTAAATAGCAGACCTTCTCCTCGTGCTCCAGCAATTCCGATATCTGCTTCACGAGCTTCACCAGGTCCGTTAACTGCACAGCCTAATACTGCTACTTTAATCGGTGCTTTAATATGAGAAATGTATTCTTCTACTTCATTTGCGATTGAAATCAAATCAATTTCAATTCGTCCACATGTTGGACAAGAGATAAGCGTTGCAGCATTGGATGAAAGACCAAATACTTTTAACAATTCACGCGCAACTTTAATCTCTTCAACTGGATCTGCACTTAGCGATACGCGCAATGTATTTCCAATACCCATACTTAGTAAAGTACCAAGTCCTGCTGCACTTTTAATTGAACCTGCAAATAGGGTACCTGATTCTGTGATACCTAAATGAAGGGGATAGTCAAATGCTTGAGAAGCTTTTGTATAAGCTTCAATTGCTAAATTAACATCGGAAGCTTTCATAGAAACAATGATGTCGTGAAAATCTAAATCTTCGAGAATTTTAATATGATGTAAAGCACTTTCTACCATACCATCCGCAGTTGGATAACCATATTTCTCAAGTATTTTCTTTTCAAGCGAACCAGCGTTGACACCAATACGAATTGGAATACCTTTTGCTTTTGCGGCGTTAACTACAGCTTCTACTTTTTCTTTACGTCCAATATTACCTGGGTTAATACGAATTTTATCTGCACCTTGCTCAATTGCAATAAGAGCAAGCTTATAATCAAAATGTATATCCACAACAAGTGGGATATTAATACGTTTTTTTATTTCACCGATTGAATAAGCCGCTCGTTCATCTGGACATGCAACCCGTACAATTTGGCAACCTGCTTCTTCGAGTCGTAGAATCTCGGCAACTGTTGCTTCGACATCATGTGTTTTGGTTGTAGTCATACTTTGGATGAAAAGCTCGTTACTTCCACCTATTGTTAAGTTTCCAACTCGAACGGGGCGAGTTTTGGAACGATGAATTAATTCACTCATGAAATTCTCTCCTTCTTGAGGCTTTATGCCATAACTATCATTCATTTTATCAGTGAAAGGAATGAAAAGACAAGAAAGAACCCTCTATTTTTCATTTTTGCAAGATTCAGATGGGGTATAGATTGGTAAAAAAATGAGTTCACCGTCTTT
Organism: Psychrobacillus mangrovi; assembly: GCF_037104765.1. Lineage (NCBI taxonomy): Bacteria > Bacillati > Bacillota > Bacilli > Caryophanales > Bacillaceae > Psychrobacillus > Psychrobacillus mangrovi. The sequence continues at coordinate 8,853 of NZ_JBAWSY010000013.1, forward strand.
AATTGTTTGATTGATCAGATGAGGATTCAGTTCATAAAAGTCCATTTCTCTTTCAGAAAACGAAATTTCCATTTCAGTTGGATACATAGAAAAAAGCGTATATAAAGTATCCCCTGGGTATTTTTTTACAGCTACATAATCCATCGTTTCTACGCATTCTTCTGGTGGATAAAATGCAAGAGGAATCGTACCTTCAAACATATCTACTTTAATGATATATAGTGTGACAAGAATGGTGATCGTTGCTAAGAATATTTTCATATATAACCCTCCTTGTCCCACTATATGCGAGTAAGGAGAGATTATGATTAACGTTTAATAGGATAATTCTTACAAGCTAAAAATAGATAAATGAAAGTAATCACATAGATTACTAATTGAATGTAACCATTTGATATATTAAAAAGCGCGACCACAATTGAAAGAAGCATTGGAATAGTGCTTGCAAACAGTGTACTTCTCCACAAGTGCCTATATTCACCTTTTCTTTTTAGAAGAGAGAGGATAATCACTCCCACATAAGCTAAAATACTAATACGTACAAAAATTAGTAATGTATTTAAGACAAATAAAAAAACAAAAGAAAAAGGATAGAGTAACCATCTTATCTCTTGAAAATACTCTAATAAGCCTTCCATATTAGCTTGTTGAACCGACATTCCATTGATAAATTGGACAAACGATATCGATGTAATGATTAATATGTATATAAATATGTATTGCATAACCTTTCCGATTGGAATAAGTCGAAACGCAGCAATTTTTTTAGGACTAAGCAAGCTTGCTTTAAATAACTGAAACAAATTCATCAAATTCACCCTTTCTTCTACATTTTATCACCTCATTAGACAGAAAAACAAAATAATCAGCAGATAAAATTAAAAAAAGACATTTTTAAATGATACTGTTGTTATCCCTAAGCCAGGTTAATGCCATACATATGGATTCGCGCTGTCCGAAGATATCTACTAGTAAAAAGTATAAAGTTTCAAAAACGTGATTCTATAATCATTGCTGATATGAACTGAATACGAACTATATCAGTTAGTGTCATCAGGATGTAGGAGTGAGTGAAACGACCGACTTATCCTGCGGTGGCTCGCTCATGCGTAGCGTGCGGCAAGCGCACGTCCGTGAGGTTGGCATTACACTAAATGAATAGATTTTTTCATTGAAAAACAACAATGAATGTTAAAAAACATAAAAAAAAGAAAGAATATTTTTATTCTCTTTACAATTCCTTTATAAATTCACCATAATAGATAAGTGAAATATGTCGAAATAGGAGTTGACTATTAAGGTGAATCTCAATTGGCAAGAAATGCTGTTCGAATTTTTTGGCGGACTAGGAATATTTTTATTCGCCATTAAATATATGGGGGATGGCTTACAAAAAACGGCCGGGGATAGATTAAGAGATTTACTGGATCGTTATACAACAAATCCACTTATGGGTGTATTAGCTGGAATATTATTTACTGTATTAATCCAATCAAGTGCAGGCACAATTGTTATCATCATTGGCTTAATAAGTGCAGGATTTATGACACTACGCCAGTCAATTGGTGTTATTATGGGTGCTAATATTGGTACTACGATTAAAGCATTTATTATAGGAATTGAAATTGGTGATTATGCGCTACCTATTATGGGAGCAGGGGCATTCTTAATCTTTTTTTTCAAACGTAAAATGATGCAAAATGTTGGAGAAGTCCTTTTTGGATTTGGAGGATTATTTTTAGGTCTTGATTTAATGATGAGTGGTATGAGTCCATTGCAACAACTTTCCTCATTTACGGATTTTACATTAAGTGTAAGTAATCATCCTCTATTAGGAGTCATAGCGGGAATGGTAATGACTTTATTATTGCAAAGTTCTAGTGCTGCTGTAGCAATTTTACAGGGATTTTATGCAGAACATTTAATTACTTTAAAAGGTGCATTACCAGTTTTGTATGGGGATAATATCGGGACAACTATTACTGCAATTCTTGCTTCGCTAGGTGCATCCGCTAGTGCTAAAAGAGCAGCTGTATCGCATGTATTATTTAATGTCGTAGGAACTATAGTCTTCCTCATCTTATTAACGCCATTTACTTTATACATTGAATGGATTTCTGAAGCTCTTTCGATCGAAAATAAAATGCAAATTGCGGTAGCGCATGGAACTTTTAATGTGGTAAATGTGGTTCTTCAATTTCCGCTTATAGGAGCATGGGTCTTTATATTAACAAAAATAATTCCTGGGGAAGATTTTAATACTAAGTATAAACCGAAGCACCTAGAAGAGGATTTCATAGAAGAATCCCCATCCATAGCAATTGGGCAAGCAAAAGAAGAAATTCTTCGTATGGGTGATCTAAGTGTACAAGGTCTAGAGAAAACATTTTCTTATCTAAAAGATAGAAATAAGAATGATGCAGATGAGGCAAATCAAATAGAAGATGCAATAAATCATTTAGATACAAAGATTATTAATTATTTGATTAAAATTTCAAGCCAACCGCTTTCCAGTCAGGATTCTAATAGGCATTTAATGTTAATGGCAACTGTTCGAGATATAGAGAGAATAGGTGATCATTTTGAAAATATTATCGAGTTGATCGATTATCAAGACGAACATCATTTCCAATTAACAGAGGACGCTTTGGAGGACATATCAGAAATGTTTGAGCTAACGATGAATACGGTTAAAAAAGCAATAGAAGCTTTAGATTTAAATAGTGATCAATTAGCTAGAGAGGTTACTGAACAAGAGAATGTAATAGACCGAATGGAGCGTCAATTTCGAAAAAATCATTTTCTAAGATTGAACGAAGGACTATGTACAGGTCATGCAGGCGTAATTTTTGTTGATATGTTAAGTAATCTAGAAAGGGTTGGCGATCATGCAGTAAATATTGCAGATGCCATATTAGGTAAACGTATATGATTGAAATTATTGGATGGATTTTAATAATAGCTAGTTTTATTATTGCTTTTATAGGAACTTTTTATCCTATTATTCCTTCCGTTGTATTTATGATCTTAGGATATATTATTTATGGATTATTTTTCTCGTTTTCAGAGTTAACGTGGTTGTTTTGGGTCATTCAATTATTATTTGTCGTTTTATTATTTAGCGCTGATATGGTGGCAAACGCATTTGGTGTGAAAAGGTTTGGTGGAACTAAAGCTGGATTATGGGGAAGTACTATTGGTTTAATAGTTGGTCCGTTTGTTATTCCCGTGGCTGGAATATTAGTAGGACCTTTTCTTGGAGCAGTGTTAGCAGAGCTAATCGTTACAAGAAAAGGGATAAAACAAGCAATTAAATCAGGGATCGGTTCTTTAATAGGTTTCCTTACTTCATCCATAGTTAAACTAATTATTCTTGTTGTAATGCTAGTCATTTTTATTGTTTTCGTATAACCTCAGTCAAAAGTATGAAAAGTATTTGAGGCGTTTTTAATTGAACGTTTTTCATTAATTTGATACGCTAATACGTGGAAAGAATTTTCTAAAATATTCTTTAGGAGGAAACAAGAATGGCTTATGAATTACCAGAATTACCTTACGCGTATGACGCACTAGAACCACACATCGACAAAGAAACGATGAATATTCATCACACTAAACATCACAATACGTACGTTACTAATTTGAACAATGCGGTTTCAGGAAAAGCTGACTTAGAAAACAAATCGGTTGAAGAGTTAATTGCAAACTTAGATGCATTACCAGAAGATATCAAAACTGCAGTTCGCAATAATGGTGGTGGACATGCTAACCACTCATTATTTTGGCAACTTCTTTCTCCTAACGGTGGAGGAAATCCATCTGGTGAATTAGCAACAGCAATCGATTCTAAATTTGGAAGCTTTGACGCATTCAAAGAAGAATTCGCTAAAGCAGCAACAACACGCTTTGGTTCTGGTTGGGCTTGGTTATCAGTAGCAAATGGAGAATTAGAAATTTCTTCAACAGCTAACCAAGACTCTCCAATCATGGAAGGTAAAACTCCAATATTAGGGTTAGACGTTTGGGAGCATGCTTACTACTTAAACTACCAAAATCGTCGTCCAGACTACATCGGTTCTTTCTGGAACGTAGTAAACTGGGATGAAGTATCAAAACGCTACGCTGCGGCAAAATAATTTAGTCTGCTACTAGCTTTTTGCATCATTAAAAGATTTTATAAAAAAAGAAACCTGGCACACACTTTTTCGTCTAAAAGTGTGTGCTTTTTATGTTACACTAATATGTAGATATATTTTTAAACTTTAAGCTAAAGCCTTCAGTGTAAGCTACAAATTTTGTATAGGAATTGATCCGGAAATGCAGACGCAAAATTTTGGCTATAAAACGCTAAGGCGAATTTGATAAAAGTAGGTGAAACTCATGCGAAAAATTCCTAATAAACGTGCACAAAGTGTAAAGGCTAAGCAGAGAGCCAATATTACATTTCGCATGAACATTCTTTTCTTTTCTATTTTCATTCTCTTTACATTATTAATCTTACGATTAGGCTATCTACAGATTGTCAAAGGTGAAGATTATACAAGGGCTATAGAACGAACAGAAGAAGTTCCTGTAAATACAAGTGTACCTCGTGGTCGTATTTTTGATAGTCAAGGACGAATAATGGTGGACAATGAGCCGCAGCTTGCCATTACCTATACTAAAATGCAGACGACCAAATCAGAAGAAATGTTTAAAATTGCTCAAGAGCTTAGTTTACTAATTGAAAAAGAAACAGATGGAATTACTAAAAGTGATTTGCAAGATTTTTGGCTTCGCAAATATCCAGATGAAGCTCTAAAGTTAGTCACTGAAGAAGAACGAAACAAAATAGAGATAAATGAAGATTTAGAAACAAAAGAAAAAAATGCTCAAATTAACCGACTAACTCGAAGTCGGATTCCAGAGAAGGAATTAGAGTCATTCTCTCCGGAGGAACTAGAGATTATTGCGATCTATCGTGAAATGGCAGCTGGATATGCATTGTCTCCTCAAATTATTAAAGGGGAGGGTGTTACAGATGAGGAATTTGCTAGAGTTTCCGAAAGATTAGGGAATTTAACTGGCGTTAATACAACAACCGATTGGCGTAGAGTAAAAACTTCATCTCTAGCAATATTGGGCAATGCATCGTTGCCGAAAGAGGGTATTCCAAATGATCGATTAGATTATTTCCTATCTAGAGATTATTCAAGAAATGACCGTGTAGGTAAGAGTTATATTGAACAGCAATATGAGGATGTTTTACAAGGTCAAAAAAGCGTTGTGAAGAATATTACAGATGGAAAAGGGCGAGTAATAGATATTCAAACTGTTTATGAAGGTGAACCAGGGAAAGATTTAGTTTTGGCAATAGATAGTGAAGTGCAGCTTGCTCAAGAGGAAATTTTGGGACAAAAGCTTCTTGAAGCAAAAACTAAAAATGGTGCTGCAGCAAAATATTTAGACAAAGCATTTTTCATTATGATGGATCCATATACTGGAGAAGTATTATCTTTAGTTGGAAAAAGAGTAGTAAAAGATTCTAAAACAGGAAAGTATAAAATAGATGATTATGCATTTGGGGCTTTTACAACTGCATATGAAGTGGGTTCTACAATAAAACCTGGTACAATATTAACAGGATATCGTGAAAATGTGATATCTCCAGGAGACATTTTGGTAGATGAGCCTATACGGATTAAAGGGTCTAAACCAAAAAGCTCGGTGTTTAATCGTTCCGGTAGAGTACGTATAAATGATCTAGAAGCGATTGAACGTTCTTCCAATGTATATATGTTTAAAACTGCTTTTGGATTAGCTGGCAGAACATATGTAGAGAATCAAGGTATTAATTTTGGACCGGAGGCATTTCAAAAAATGCGAAATGGATATGCACAGTTAGGATTGGGTGTATATACTGGCATAGATTTACCGGGAGAGGTTACTGGGTTCATTGGGGGAGTAGAAGATGGTCAACTCTTAGACTTGAGTATTGGACAATATGATACGTATACTCCTTTACAACTTGCACAATTTGTTTCCACCCTTGCAAATGGTGGTAAACGTATACAGCCTCGAGTAGTGAAAGAAATTAGAGAACCTTCAGTTGATGGTGTGCAAATGGGAAAAGTAGTGAAAGAGTTTACACCAAATGTATTGAATGTTGTTGATAATACACAAGAGGAAATAAATCGTATGCGTGAAGGAATGAAACTAGTATATTCCGGTTCAAAAGGAACAGCTCGTTCTGCGTTCGGTACAGCTCCTTACCAAGGTGCAGGAAAAACTGGGACTGCTCAATCTTTCTTTCATGATTTCGCATTGCCAAAATCACAACGCAATGTTAGTACAGTAAACTTAACGCATATAGGCTTTGCACCATTTGATAATCCAGAAATTGCATATGCACTTGTAATTCCTCAAGCATCATTAGAGTCCAGTTACAAAACGAATTTTTCTACTCCTATTGCTAAAGAGTTAGTTGATAAATATTTTGAAATACAACTTAAGAATAGTACTTTAAAGGAAAATGAGGATGCTTCTTTATATCCAACAATAAAACCCGCTTTTACAAATGAAAAAATCGATGAAGAAGAAACGGATAATTAAATAAAAACAGGTCATCCTAATAATGTAATTAGGGTGGCCTATTTTTTTATTTAATGTAACTTTAATGGTCTCATTAACTTTTAACCAAATTGAATGCATTTCGAAACTTACTTTACAAAAGCTTTACAATACATTCATATCGACTCAACATGGAGCCTTTATAGTAAGCATTGTAAGAAAAATAGAAAACATAACTTTAGGGGGATTTACCTGATGAAGAACTGGAAGTACTTTTTAATGACAACAATGGTAGGATCAGCATTAGTACTTGGAGCTTGTGGAAACGATACAAGTTCAGAACCAAAAGAAGAAACTGAAACTGCTGGCGATACACAAGATGAGGCAGTTCTAGAAGGTCAAGTTGCTGGAGATGGATCTAGTACAGTTGCTCCTATTACGGAAGCACTTGTTGAAGAATATGCAGGCGTTCAAAATAAAGTAAAAGTATCAGTTGGTGTGTCTGGTACAGGTGGCGGATTTGAAAAATTCATCGCGGGTGAAACAGATTTTTCTAATGCATCTCGTCCAATTAAAGACGAAGAAAAAACAAAACTTGAAGAAGCTGGAATTGACTATACTGAATTCCAAATAGCTAATGATGGTTTATCAGTAGTAGTTAATAAAGATAATGACTGGGTAGAAGATTTAACTGTTGAAGATCTTAAGAAAATGTGGATTGAAGATGGCACAGCTAAAAAATGGTCTGATATTAATCCGGAATGGCCAGCAGAAGAAATCGTATTCTACTCACCAGGTACTGATTCTGGAACATATGACTATTTTGATGAAGTAATTCTTGATGAAGCTGACTTAGTAAAATCAGCAACTCTTTCTGAAGATGATAACGTATTAGTACAAGGTGTACAAGGCGATAAAAATGCAATAGCTTTCTTCGGTTATGCATACTATTTAGCTAACCAAGATACTTTAAAAGTTGTTAAAATTAACGGTGTAGAACCTACAAACGAAACAATTGAATCAGGTGATTATTCACCACTTTCTCGTCCATTGTTCGTATATGCAAAAAATAGTGCACTTAAAGAAAATCCAGCATTTTATGATTTCATGAAATATACACTTGAAAATGCAGGAGAAATGGCTGAAGCAGTTGGATATGTAAGTCTTCCACAAGAAGATTACGACAAAGGTTTAGCTGATTTAGAAGCATTAAAATAATAGGTCAATCTAAAAAGTAAGAGACGAGTAGCAGGGCTTGCTACTCTTTTCTTGCGTTTGGTAAAAGGGGGATTCACTATGGCTCAAAAGAATGCGACTGGTCATCCATCAGTACAAGAGCTAATTGCAAAATCAAATAGCAAGAAACAAAAAAAAGTAGTAGAAAAAATAATTCCAATTATTCTCCTACTTATTGCTTGTGTTTCAGTATTAACTACTTTGGGTATTGTCTTTACCCTTATTATAGAAACAGTAATATTTTTCACTCGTGTACCGATATTAGATTTTTTATTCGGAACCGAATGGTTTCCATTTGCTAATACAGAACAGTTATATGGAATTCTTCCTTTAATAGCGGGTACATTAAAAGTAACTTTTATAGCTGCAATTGTTGCAGTTCCATTTGGTATTGGTTCTGCTATATTCTTAAGTGAATATGCAAGTGATAACGCTCGTAGAATTATTAAACCTGTATTAGAGGTTTTAGCAGGTATACCAACAATTGTTTATGGTTTCTTTGCATTGACATTTGTAACACCGCTTTTACAACAATTTATTCCTGACTTGAAAATCTTTAATGCATTGAGCCCAGGTATTGTTGTAGGTATTATGATATTACCAATGATTGCATCTTTATCAGAAGATGCAATGGGCTCTGTACCGAATTCAATACGTGAAGGTGCCCTAGCTATGGGTTCAACAAAATTGGAAGTAGCTATCAAGGTTGTACTACCCGCTGCACTTTCAGGAATTATTGCGTCAGTAGTACTAGCACTGTCTCGTGCAATTGGAGAAACGATGATAGTTTCTTTAGCAGGAGGATCTACTCCTAAATTCGATTTAGATGTAACTGGCTCTATTCAAACTATGACTGCATATATTGTACAAGTTTCATCAGGTGATGCGGGATATGGAACAACGATTTATTATTCCATCTATGCAGTAGGATTTACTTTATTCCTATTTACATTATTGATGAATTTTATTGCTCACGCGATTTCGAAAAAGTTCCGGGAGGAATATTAATATGAAATATGTTAATCAAGAATCAGTTCTAAAAAAAATGAATAGTCGATTAAATGTAAATCGTGTTTTTAAAGTGATATTCCTTTTTGCTACATTGTTTGCTTTAGTTGCTCTTGGAATCTTGTTTTATCGAATCATTACTCAAGGTGTTGGATATATTACACCAGAATTTTTCCAAAACTATGGATCCCGTTTCCCTGCTAAAGCCGGAATAAAGGCTGCGTTAATAGGTTCAATTTGGTTAATGTGTGTAGTTGCTCCTATTTCGTTAATTTTAGGAGTAGGTACTGCAATTTATTTAGAAGAATATGCTAAAAAAAATAAATTAAATGATTTTATTCGAATGAACATTTCCAACCTAGCAGGTGTTCCTTCGGTAGTATTTGGTTTGCTAGGTTTAACAATTTTTGTTCGGGCTTTAGCTTTAGGAAATAGTGTTTTGGCTGCAGGATTTACGATGAGTTTGTTAATATTACCTGTTATTATCGTTGGTTCTCAGGAAGCAATTCGTGCAGTACCTCAAGATGTTCGAGAAGCTTCATATGGAATGGGAGCGACAAAGTGGCAAACAATTGTTAAAGTTGTCCTACCCTCAGCTATTCCTGGTATTCTTACTGGTGCAATTTTAGCTCTTTCTCGTGCAGTCGGTGAAACGGCACCATTAGTAGTAATTGGTGTTCCAGTAATTATTCAGTTTTTACCTGAAAATTTACTAAGTCAGTTTACTGCACTACCAATGCAAATCTACGATTGGGCTAAAAGACCACAGGCGGAATTCCAATATGTCGCGTCAGCAGGAATTCTAGTTCTCATGGCATTCTTATTGATCATGAATTCCATCGCTATATTTATTCGAAATAAATTTCAGAAAAGGTACTAAGCTAATTTGTGAATAGGGGGAAGTAATGATGGTAAAATCTTTAAATAACGAAACATCACTAAATAATTCAACTTCTAATATTGTATACAACACTCAACAATTAAACTTATGGTATGGTAATCATCATGCTTTAAAAAATATCGATCTTCAAATTAAAGAAAATGAAGTAACAGCAATTATTGGACCTTCTGGTTGCGGTAAATCTACGTATATCAAAACTTTAAATCGAATGGTAGAATTAGTTCCATCAGTAAAAACTTCCGGTAAAATTTTGTATCGTGATCGTAATATTTTTGATACAGAATACGGTGTGGAAGAATTGCGTACAAAAGTAGGAATGGTTTTCCAAAAACCAAATCCATTTCCAAAATCCATTTATGATAATATTGCATATGGTCCAAGAATCCATGGGATAAAAAATAAGAAAATTCTTGATGAAATAGTAGAAAAAAGTTTACGCGGTGCAGCTATTTGGGACGAAGTAAAAGATCGCTTATCAACAAATGCGTATAGCCTCTCAGGTGGTCAGCAACAACGTATTTGTATAGCTCGCTGTCTTGCAATTGAACCTGATGTTATTTTAATGGATGAGCCTACTTCGGCATTAGACCCAATCTCTACATTAAAAGTAGAGGAACTAATTCAGGAATTGAAAAGTGATTATTCTATCATCATTGTTACACATAATATGCAACAAGCAGCTCGTATTTCTGACAAAACTGCTTTCTTCTTAAACGGAGAAGTGGTAGAGTTTGATAATACGGATGTGATTTTTTCAACTCCAGAAGATAAGCGTACAGAAGATTATATTTCCGGGCGTTTCGGATGATGAAAGGGGTAATTAGTGATGGTAGGAAGAGAGAAATTTGATGCGGAATTACAACAAGTTCAGAATTTAATGATTGAATTGAGTAACACAGCTATTAATACACTTAATGCTGCGATGGACCATCTGCTTAATAATAATATTGAAGGTGCACTTACGATTATCAATGATGATATTCACATTAACCGTATGGAAGAAGAAATTAATGACCGTGTTATTTTACTAATTGCGAAACAGCAGCCAGTTGCTAAAGACTTACGTAGATTAATGGTATTAGTGAAAATTGCAGCTGATATGGAAAGAATCGGAGATTATGCGGTTAATATAGCAAAAGAAACAATACGCATTGGTAAAGACGAGCATATTGCTCCAATACAATTATTAGACGAAATGCGTGAGAAAACAATAATCATGCTAAAGTCAATAATCGATGCATTCTTGAATGAAGATATTGAGGAAGCTAAAAAGATTGCAAAACTAGATGATGAAGTAGATGAATTGTATGGTCATGCTATTAGAACACTTCTCTCTGTTGGTGTGGAGCAACCAGAACAACTAAGTCAAGTAACACAACTATCATTTGTTTGTAGATATTTAGAAAGATCTGCTGACCATGCAACAAATATGGCGGAGCGTTTATTGTTTTTACTAAAAGGAAAGCACTACGAACTAAATAATTAAAAAAAAGAGGTCATCCAAAAGTATTTTCTTTTGGTGGCCTCTTTTAACCTAATCTTTATCACATTATTTGCCTGTTATCTTTTCTGCAATTTGTTTTAGTGTCATGGATGAATCCAATTCATACTCACCTATTTGAATACGTCCAGCTAAATTTTGAGAGACCAAATAATCTTCTATATCTTGCTTGTTTTGAACAATTCCAACATCCTCTAAAATAGAACTAATTTCTTTTGAGTTCATTCCTGAAGAAATCACTAAAGTATATTTAGTACTTCCTTCATTCGAATCCGCTGTGGATGCTTCCTCTTTTCCTGATTCAGTTTCATTCGATTCGTCACCAACAGGTTGTCCCTTTCGTGCATTTTCCAAATCTAATTGAAGCTGAGCTAATTGTTGTTTTACGGTTTTTAATTCTGCTTGTGACTTTTCGTACGCTTCTTCAGTGATAGATCGTTTTGAAATGATTTCATCCTCTTGAGTAAAATGTTGAATTTGGAGCAATGCCCCTGCTAAAAACAAACCGATACCAAAAGAACGGATGGAAGACCTCTTCATCTCATTTTCCACCGCCAATAACGTATTTTACTTCTTCTACAGAAAGGGAAGACCTCTTGCTTATTTCCGGTAATGAAAAGCCCTGTTTATGTAATGCTAGTACTTGGCTTTTAATAATTTCATGTATAACAGGTTTTGTTTTTTGCTTTTTGGGAACAGTTATTTTTGAGCCTTCTAATAATAATTCTTCTTCAACAATTTTTAGTCTTCGTTTAATAGCACTTGTTTCTTGATATAATGTAATGGAGAGTTCCTCCACTTCTGACTCCATCTTTTTAGTGGAGTCCTTTACAAAAAAGGAAACAATGATTAGTAAAACTCCAATACTCATGATAATAATTGCATAGCTCATTTTATTCACCTCAAAATTATTACTTCTTTTATAATAGTAACATATACCAAAAAACTTTGAATTAATTCTTTTATTAAATAGTAGATTTTCTTGGATAATATGCTATAATGGGTTAGTCGTATAAATCATGCTCAGATTTTATATTTCATCCTGTAAAAGAGTGGGAGGGACAACCATGCGCGTTAATATTACATTAGCTTGTACAGATTGCGGAGAGCGCAACTATATTTCTAAGAAAAACAAGCGTAACAATCCAGAACGTCTTGAACTTAAAAAATATTGCTCACGTGAAAAGAAAATGACTCTTCATAGAGAAACTAAATAATAACCTAAGCCAAAACCAACTTCGGTTTTGGTTTTTTTCTATGTAAAAATCGGAGGGAAATGACATGAAAAAGAAAGAGTTAAGAGAAGAAATGAAACAACAACTATCTTCACTCAAGAAGTCCTCCTATGAAATTTTTTCAAAAGAAATCGAGCGTAGCTTTATTACATTACAAAGTGTAAAACAAGCATCTACTATAGGTATAACCATCTCCCATTTTCCGGAGGTGGATACTGAAGGAATTATCCGCACGCTGTGGGAAATGGGCAAAACAGTAGTAGTGCCCAAATGCTCGCCAAAAGAACGGATAATGACTTTTTATAAGCTAGAGAGCTACAATCAATTAGAAAAAGTGTATATGCATTTATTAGAGCCAAATCCATTGGTAACGACTGCAGTAGCTCCGAAGGATATCGATCTTCTAGTTGTTCCTGGAATAGCTTATAGCTTATCTGGTCATAGAATAGGATACGGAGGCGGTTATTACGATCGGTTTTTAATGAATTACGAAGGAAATAAGATTTCTTTAGCATTTGATTTTCAATTAAGGGATGACTTGGAAAAGGAGAGTTTTGATCTCCCAGTGGACATGATCATTACCGATAAGCAAATGATAAAATGTCATTTATACCGGAACGAGGATCGGCGATAGATATGAAGACAGTATATGATGTTATGCAGCTTTTAAAACGATTCGGTACGTACATTTATACAAAAGATCGTATCGCGGATCTTGAACTAATGGAAGATGAAATAAAAGAATTATATAAAATGCAAATGATTGAAGCTCAAGACTTTCAACTCGCATTGCTTATACTTCGACAAGAAAAAAATAATCTTAAGTAATAATGGCGATTAATAGGCAAATTAATCACTTCGGACTGTAGACAACTCGAAAAAAACGAGTTGTTTACAGTCTTTATATTTATAGGGAAGTTCAAGTTTTCAGAAGCTTACCGAGGATGATGCCTAGGGAACGCTCATTTATAACAATAAAATGATAAATTAATCCCCATTTTATATTCTTTTTGCTAAAAAAGGAAACTTTTTTAGTTTTAACACGTTTAATAGAGGGTAACAAAATTAAGGACCTGTAAAATTATATCAAATGAAGATATCATTTATATTGATTTATTGTTAAGAAAGGATTAAGATATATTTTGTTACTTTTATTCCTACTTAAGAGTACAAAATAGGGGAGGATGTAGGCATGAAAAAGAATAATTGGCCGACACATTCTATTCTTGTTATAGCTATTGTGGCAACTTGGATTAAAACATATGTGGTTTACCACACAAGCTTTGATTTGAAAATCGAGAATATGATGCAACAAGTGATATTATTTATAAGCCCGTTGAGCTTTCTTTTATTTGTATATGGGTTATCACTTTTCTTTAAAAGTCCAAAAGCAAGAAATAGATATATCGTTATAACAAATGCGGTTCTTACAATCATACTATATGCTAATGCGGTGTTCTACCGTTTCTTTACAGACTTTATAACGTTGCCTGTATTATTCCAAACGAGCAATTTTGGTGATTTAGGATCATCTGCTATGGAAAGTATTTACTTTACGGATATTTTCTTCTTTACAGATGTAGTATTCCTTATAATTGCTTTAAAATGGTTAAAAATAGGTGATAAAATATCGGTTGTAAAATCCACGACAAGAAGAGCATACTTTGTATTTGCTGCTGCCGTGTTATTTTTAAATTTAGGGTTAGCTGAAATTGAAAGACCACAACTTCTTACAAGAAGTTTTGACCGTGAAATGTTAGTAAAAAATTTAGGGCCTTACAATTATCATCTGTATGACATTTATATTCAGTCTAAGTCTCATGCACAGCGAGCACTTGCTGATGGTAGTGAACTTGTAGAGGTTAATAACTATGTACGATCTAACCAAGCTGAACCTAACGCTGAAATGTTTGGGCTTGCAGATGGTCGTAATTTAATCGTGGTTTCTATGGAGTCATTACAAAACTTTGTTATTAATAATGACATGAATGGATATGAAGTTACCCCATTCTTAAATTCTTTGACTAAAGATAAAGATACGTTTTACTTCTCTAACTTTTATCATCAAACAGGTCTAGGTAAAACATCCGACTCAGAGTTTATTGTGGAGAATTCACTCTACGGACTTGGTGGAGGAGCAGTATTCTTTACACATGGAGGAAATAAGTTTCATTCCATGGCTGAAAGCTTAAATGAAAAAGGTTATTACACAAACGTAATGCATCCGAATAATAAAAGCTTCTGGAATCGTGATATGATGTATCAAGCACTTTCTATTCAAAAGTTCTATGATGTCAATAGTTATGTTGTAAACGAAGGCGATGCAGTTAACTGGGGAATGAAGGATATTCCATTCTTTGAACAATCCGTTGACCATATGGCCCAAATGCCACAACCTTTCTATTCAAGACTAATTACTTTAACAAATCATCATCCATTTGATTTAGACGAAGAGGATCAACTTATCCCTCCATATAATTCAAATTCACGTACATTGAACAAGTATTTCCAATCTGCACGTTATATGGATGAAGCATTAAAGTCGTTCTTTGAGGATTTAAAAGCACAAGGCTTATATGATAATTCAATAATTGTTATGTATGGGGATCATTATGGCATTTCTGAGAACCACAATGCTGCAATGGCACAATATTTAGGAAAAGAAATTACACCATACGAATCTGCAAAACTTCAAAGAGTTCCATTTTTCGTTCATATTCCTAATAGCGGAGTTGGAAAAGAAGTAACAGAAACTGCTGGTCAAATTGATATTAGACCAACTGTATTGCACTTACTTGGCATAGAAACAGCTAAAGATATGCAATTAGGAGCAGATGTATTTTCTGAGGACCATGAGGATTTTGTCGTTTTCCGAAATGGTGATTTTGTAACAGATAAATTGGTTTTTGCTGGAAACGCTTGTTATGATAATGAAACAGGATTGCAAATTGATATAGGAAGTTGTGAGCCGTATATCGAGCGAGCAGCACAAGAGCTAGGATATTCCGATCAGATTATTAATGGTGATTTACTTCGTTTCTATGATCTCAAAACCGGAAACCTCTTAATTGATGAAGCTGAAAAAGAAGAGCAGTAATAACAAAGCACAGACACTTCAAAGTCTGTGCTTTTTTATGAAACAAAAGTACTTGTCGTGCGTCTAATAGTATAACGGTGAAGGGGGGAGTCAATTGAAGAGAATTGGTATACTTATTGTTTTTATTTTATTGCTTCAAGCTTGTACAGAGACTAAAATACCAGTGAAGGAACAAGTAAAGACACCGATTACGGAAGAAGTTTCTGTCCCAGAAAATACTTCACCATCACTTACTAAAGAAATACCTTCCATTTCAATGGCTTCCTCAAGCTTTCACAGTGTGATAGGTTGGCTATCTAATGATGATATTGCTTTTGTGCTAATGGATAAAGGACAATGGACGGTTCAATCGTATTCCGTTTCTCATGATACTTGGAAGGTTATTTACACTTCATCCCTACCCATTATTCAAGCTTCTATACATCCTAACAAAGAATTGATATTATTACATACCTCTAATAATTCTTCTTCAGCAGAAGTGCAGATTATACATAAGAATGGTTATTTAGTACAAAGTTTAACTTTTGAATCAGATGAATTATACATGGATTGGCACCCAACAAATCAAGATTTGATTGTATTTACGACGTTTTATGAGGATTGGACCTTCAATACATTTGTTTATGATGGTTCTACTCAAAAGCTACAAGCGATTGAAGTAGAAAATCCATTCGTTAAGTGGTATGATGAAGAACATTTGATGGTGTTTAGAGGGTCAGAGAGCAGTCTAGATGGATATGAATTAATGTTGTATTCTATTCAAGACAAGTCCCTGAAAGAAACAGGGATAACTCATTTAGTGGATGTTCAAAATTTAGGTGAAAGCTTGTTGTATATTCAAATAAATGAACCTAAAAATATATATGAGTATCGCTTGCAAGATAAGCTCGAAAATTTCATTGAGTGGACTTCCCCTGCTATTAGCAATTATTCTGAATGGGTTATTCCAACCATTTCAATTGTAAATACAGATGAATTATTTATTATTAAACCAATCCAAGCCGGAAATATAGATGAGATTGAGCAAAAGGGAGTTCTTTCATTTTTTTCAATGGAAGGTGAGCAAGAGTTAGGGGAAATATCGACTCAACCGATTGATTGCGCACCAAACAGAGAAACCTGCCTTGCAGGATATGAGAAGGATCATTGGATTCAAATAAAGCCCTTCGAAGAACAACGTTGGTTACAATTAAAGGAATAGAAAAAAGCTGCTGTACAACTTGTACAACAGCTTTTTTCATAACGTTTTAATGTAGGCTTGGTGGAAAACCTTGGTTCACAATTGTCATGACAGTAAAGAAGCCAAAAACAGCAAATGTACCAAAGTTAAATAGAACTCCTAGCACATTCTTTTCTTTGAAAGCTTGGATAGTGCCGATTACAGCTAAAACTGTAACGAGTCCGAAAATAACCATTAATAAGTTCATGAAAGACACTCCTCTCGACATCAGAAAATGAATGTCGCTATACATATTCCTCTTCTATTGTAATTGTATTCCCCTTTTTTGTCGAGTGAAAAAAGTGGCGAATCATTGAACAACGATTTAGAAACGATTAAAATAGGGAAGAGGTGATTGTTATATTAAATGTAAGATCTTATCCATTAGGGTATATTCAAACAAACTGTTATATCGTATCAAACGCTGCCAAACGATCCTTAATCTTTGATCCTGGTGGAGATCCAGAAAAGCTAATAAATGAACTGAAACGACTGAATGTAAAGCCGGTCGCTATCTTGTTAACGCACGCTCATTTTGATCATATAGGTGCGGTAGATCCAATAAGAGATACATTTTCCATTCCTGTGTATATACATAATGCCGAAAAGAAATGGTTGATGGATCCCGCTAAAAACGGTTCTGGCAAATATGCTGAAATCCCATCTATTACTTGTAAAGAAGCAGATGTGATTTTATCAAACGAGTCAAATTTAAAGATAGATGATTTTTCCTTTAAAGTTTTTCACACGCCGGGCCATTCACCAGGTAGTTTAACGTATTATTTTGAAAATGATTCTTTTGCAATCGTAGGCGATACACTTTTTCAAAATAGTGTGGGAAGAACGGATCTTCCAGGAGGAAACAACGCAGAACTAATGAAGTCCATTCATACAAAATTATTAACCTTGCCGGAAACAACAATTTTATATCCTGGTCATGGTCCTGAGACTACACCAGAGGATGAAATGGAATCAAATCCATTTTTAAATGGTTTTTGACCATAATAAAAGCAGCTCATTAAATGAGCTGCTTTTTTCTGGACAAATATTAATGTCCAGCCCCTGGTACGTGAATAAACGTTGTATAGTATGTAAAACCAGCGAAGAAGAACATTAGGTAAGCTCCAAAGATGTACATATACATACGTTCAGAAAGGTTTAAAAACCCTAAAAGAAGGAAAATCCCCGTATTTGCTAAAAATAGTAAAGAAGCTTCTGTCATATCACCTAAATAAAACATAACTGCAAAAATCCCTGTCCAGAAAGCCATTACTTTATACATATTGCCCATTTGTAGTCCCTCCTTTTGCAACGACACAAATATTCTCATATTCATTATAAATGAAAGTGTTCGCGCATGTAAACCGTATTAAATATTTCTTCTTTGTATTCCACTTTATTTTGTCACAAATATGTTCCATTTATAAGTTTTTAAAAGAAGAAACTTTGAGTGTCACATGCTCGTACATTAATTCCCATTATAAAACTTCTATGTGATATAAGCAATTTTGACATTGATCTTGGATGCTATCTAATTGAACAAAATCATTTGTGGGAAATAATGCGTCAAATTGGCCTCTTAAATAAGATTCATGTAAAGCGCAGATAAGTTCTGAGTGATTTTTCATATGATTTTTGTACGGACAATTATAAATGCTAAACGTAATCACTTTTTTATGATTTTCTTCTTGTATAGAAGGTAAATAACCGATGGATGTAGTATTCTCGGTTAAAATATTTATTTTTTCTTCAAAGGTACATGTAGAAGAGAAGTTATTCATTAATCGTTTACCGTGTACATATGCCATTTCTTTTCCTTTTAAGATCGCTTCCTCTCCAAGAGAGCTTACAAGTTCAATTAACCACTGTAAGAGAAGATGATCCTCTTGTTTTGGAAAGCTTAAATATACCGGGTTTTCTGCAAGGTTATAGATTCTTGCGGGTCTACCTCCTTTTCTGTTCTTAATCAACTCGGAACGCAATAGTTTGGAATCATCTAGTTTTGAAAGGTGCATTCTTGCTACGTTTGGATGAATGCCAAATTGATCAGCAATATCTTGTACCGAAACTACTTTTCGTTCTTTTACAATATATTGATAAATAGAATACCTTGTTTCATCTGCTAATGTACTTGTAAGCTGTAATGTTTTCGGCATCTTTTTCCCTCTTTTCTGCTTGTTGTCTATTATTATAATAAATATTTTGAATTTACCAAAGGAGTTTCACCATTTTGATTTAATTATTAGAAAATTCTATAATATATCTTTCTTTTTAATATATTTCAAAGTATACTTGTTTTGTACAAGCTGTTTGCGGTCACAACTTGTATACTGGAGAAAGGAAAGATGCATGCAACAATTAGAAAATATGATTGAACAAAAATGTTTTCAGCTACTAAAGAAAGCCCATAGTTTTGGTGCTTCAGATTTGCACATGATTCCAAATGAAGAGAATTATTTTTACTACTTTAAGAAAAATTCTCAAATGTTTGAAGCAGGGAAGCTTCCCCTGAACATGGGCGAACGGTTTATTTCATTCTTCAAATTTTTATCCTCTCTTGATATCAGCGAAAAAAGAAAGCCACAAAGTGGTTCCTTTCATCAAATTTTTAACTCTCAAAAGTTTTCATTTCGTGTTTCCACCTTACCATCTATTTTCGGAAGAGAGTCATTAGTTATACGACTTCAACAACACGATAATGCAAAACTATTACATTCCTTATCCCTATTTCAAGATGCTTCTGAGAAAATAGTGGAGCTTGCTTCTAACCGTCAAGGATTAGTTCTTTTTGTTGGTCCTACTGGTTCTGGCAAATCCACAACCATGTATTCACTCACTAAGTATTGTTCAGAAAATTTAAATCGACATGTTATCTCACTTGAAGACCCTGTTGAAAATAGTCAATCTCATTTATTACAGATTCAAGTAAATGAACGCTCTGGTGTAACATATGCTGCTGGATTAAAAGCTATATTAAGGCATTCACCGGACGTTATTATGATTGGAGAGATAAGAGATGAAGATACGGCTAAAGCTGCAATCCAAGCAGCTTTGACCGGGCACCTTGTCGTTTCCACCATTCATGCAAAAAATGCAGTAGGCTCTTTATATCGATTAATGGATCTTGGTGTTGTTTTTCACCATCCTAAGCGAAAGCTCATAATCCTTGGCAAATCGTTCAACTCCTTGGCACAAACATCTCTTGAATCCCTTGGTATGCCTGGATTCTGTATCAGATTGTTAGGCGAAGGCAATTTCAATATAGATAGAAGAAAAAAACCAAATCAAAGTTAGGCGACAGAAGACTAATTGTGCAGAATGCTAGGCGACACACAAATCAAAGGTTGGCGATAGAAGACTAATTGTGCAGGATTCATGGCGACAGAAGAATAATTGAGCAAATATACTTGACGTTGCCCCGTTTTTTTTGAAAGAATCTTTATACTCTGCCGACTTATTCTTTTATGTTATTAGAAAGCCAACATGGGTTATTAAAACACAAAACGACGAAAAATTAAAGTAATTCTGATTAATATATTGCAAAGTGAAATAATAACAACGTCTAATGGATATGTGATATATATAGACATTCTTTTCACCGATGCATTCAAATACTGAACTACGAAGTATACCTTTCCGCTCTTTTGAATTATTTGAAACAAGAGGATTAATCCTTTCTTTTTCCACAATTTTTTTATGAAGATACCTATTAATAGAGATGACTACTAAGGGAAGGGGCAATAAGACAAAAAGTTACCAACATTTTTTAAAAATTGGTCACAAAGAATTATCAAAGGGTTGAAAAAGAGAAATTAAATTACAACATATTGTGTTTGATGTTCTTTGACTTTACTATATGTTGTGTAATATAATGTGTATAAGAACATGCTTTCCCTTTTGATTCCTGTTTAAAAATTTAAAATAGAAAGGAATAATTTATGATTGAAACATTCGGAAAAAATGGTTTAGTGGATGATTTGTTACAACGTGTTGGTGAAAAGTTACAGATAAGTAAAACGCAAAGGGAACTTGCCGAAGATCGTTATAAAGCGGTTGGAACTTGGCTCTCGAAAGATGAAGATCTATTTAATGGAGCAGAGATAAACATCTACCCACAAGGTTCACTAAGTATTGGCACAACTGTAAAACCGCTATCAAAACAAGAATACGATCTTGACTTGGTATGTGAAATTGCTGAGTCCTGTGAAGGTAAGGATCCAATTGAGTTGTTAAATAGGATTGAACAAAGATTAAAAGATAACGAGATTTATAAGGATAAGGTGGAACGAAAAAACCGTTGTATACGCCTTAATTACGCAAATGAATTCCATTTGGATATATTACCAGCGCATCCTGCAAACCCTGGTGCTGATACATGTGTAAAGGTTCCTGACCGTAAAGCAGAGGACTGGAAAGATAGTAACCCAAAAGGTTATACCGCTTGGTTAAATAACCGTTCTATTTTAGTGGAAAAATCCTTCGAAGCTCGAGCAGATATTGAACCACTACCTAACGATGAAGGTGTTGAAAGAAAAGCACCGCTTAAAAGAGCTGTTCAATTAATCAAGCGATACCGAGATATTTATTTTGAAGAAGATCCCGATTCAGCACCAATCAGTATTGTTTTAACGACTCTGGCTGGACAAGTATATGGAGGACAAGTTTCTGTCAATGAGACAATAACACACGTATTAGATCAAATTCAGGTCCTGGTTTCAAAAAGCGATACAAGGTTAGTTGTATTAAATCCGTCAAACGATAAGGAAGATTTGAGCGAAAGATGGGATGGAAAACCTGAATTATATCATTCATTTATAAAATTCATCAAAGATTTTAAAATAAACTGGGAGCAATTGAACGAGTTACAGGGACTGCATGTAATAGCTGATAAGTTAAAGCAAATGTTCGGTGAGAATGTAACGAACCAAGCATTCAAAGAACAGGCCGCACATTTAGAAAAATCAAGAAATAACAAAGTACTAGGAGTAGTTGGTTCGGGTTTACTGGTTGCAGCAACAACAAAAAAAGCAGTTGCAATGGAGAGAAACACGTTTTATGGCGAAAAAGAAGATTCCATATAAAAAGTTGTTTTTACCACTAGCTGAACAAATTGTTGCAATGGAAAATGATTTTCCTGATTTTATTGCAGAATGGAATAAAAACGTAGTGACTTGGACAGGCAACCTCCAACCAACACAATTAAGCAAAAAATACACTGTACGTATTGTTTATTCTTTAGGTATGGATCAACCAGATGTAACGGTACTTTCTCCTGTCCTTGTAAAAAGGGGAGATGAAAGCATACCCCATGTGTATCCAGGGAACAAGCTGTGTCTTTTTCAACCGAAAAAGAAAGAATGGACAAAAGAAAAGTTGATTTCAAAAACAATTGTTCCTTGGACTTCACTGTGGTTATATTACTATGAACTATGGCATGCAACAGGGGAATGGCTTGGTGGAGGAGAACATCCGAATAAGAAAAAAGGGAAGAAATATTTTTAAAGAGGAGAGATTGCTCTGTCGGTATCATATATTCCAGGTAAGGTGAAAATGAGGTTGTGGGGTAAAGCTGGCGGTAGATGTCAATATGAAGGCTGCAATGAACCATTATGGTTAGACTCATTAACTCAATTCGAGTTTAACACAGCATATATCGCACATATTATTGGTGATAAACCTAAGGGCCCACGAGGACATGAAACACTTTCTGAACAACTTGCATCAGATATAACCAATTTAATGCTTATGTGTGATGAACACCATAGATTAATCGATATAGAAGATGAAAAAGGTCACCCAGTTGACCGTTTAATAGAAATGAAGCGAAAACACGAAATTAGAATAGAAATGGTAACTTCTATAAAAGAAGACATGAAAAGCCATGTTCTTCTGTACGATGCTAATATCGGAAATCATTCTTCTCGGATTAATTGGAGCAACACAACCGATGCAATGTTGCCTCTCAGATATCCAGCAGAAAAGCCAGCGATTGAATTGGGTTTACGCAATAGTTCTTTTTACGATAGCAATGAATTCTATTGGAAATTAGAAAGCGATCATCTTAAAAATCAATTTAATGACAAAGTAAATAGAAGGATAGCTTTAGGCGATATAGATCATTTATCGGTATTTGCATTTGCTCCACAGCCTTTACTTAT
This sequence comes from Psychrobacillus mangrovi, assembly GCF_037104765.1. Lineage (NCBI taxonomy): Bacteria > Bacillati > Bacillota > Bacilli > Caryophanales > Bacillaceae > Psychrobacillus > Psychrobacillus mangrovi. The sequence continues at coordinate 31,757 of NZ_JBAWSY010000013.1, forward strand.
TCTCTTAGGAACATTAATATCAGATATTTATCCTACTGACGTTTACCAATTACACAGGGAACCCCAAAATTGGAAATGGCAAGGTGAACCTGACGATTTTGATTATATAGTAATTGAACCAGAAACCATTCATGAAAAAGTTGCATTAAATCTATCGCTAAGTGCAACGATTGACAACAGTCGTATTACTAATGTACTTGGGGAGGACACCTCGATTTGGACAATAACCATCCCTTCACCATCTAGAGATTTTTTAAAAGGAAAAAACCAATTAAGTAAGTTTCGTGTTTTAATGAGAGAATTGTTTAATAAAATTAAGTTAACACACGGTGAAGATAGTGTTATTCACGTTTTCCCTGCTACATCTGTTTCAACAGCAGTTGAATTAGGTCGTGTATGGATGCCGAAAGCTGATTTGCCACTTTCGTTATACGACGAAAATAAAAAAGTTGGTGGGTTTCAATATACGTTTTCGATAGGTGATATTAAGTCCGATATGATGATAGTTTAGTAAATCTTTCATACAACAGGGTGATATAAAGCATAGGGAGAAGCTGTTAATTATTAGTTGCTTATCCTTCTGCTTTTTTTGGTTAATCGGAAAATAACTCATTCTTTATCCTTTGCGAACAGCCAACTTTAAAACATCACTGGGTACTGCAAAAACCCTGTGATATAGGTTTTATTATTGGTTGCGTTATTACAGTAAAGTTTAATAATTCAAATTTACAAGTATTATTATAAGAACAAAATGAGCTTTGAGGAAAACTCACAGCTCATTTTTTTTGATAATGTGAATTAGGACGAGTATGGTTGCCCAATGAAGATTTAGCACTTTCGTTATTCGAAGAAAATAAAAAAATGGTGGGTTTCCATATACGTTTTGATAGGTGATATTAAGTCCGATAATTAACGGAAAGCATTTGGATAGCATCTACTATAATAGAACATTAAGCAAGAAAAAGTTGCTAATTGTTAGCGGCTTTTTTGGTTTTTAAATAAGTATTTTTTAACGATACTATGTAATTGTATATTACCTGAAGGATAATTTGTAATAAATTCATTTTTTGTGGGGAGGGAAGCCTGAGTCAGCAACATTATCTTGACAGCAATCAAAAAGAAAAAAGGGTTCCTGAAAGTTGTTTGTGAATGTTATATATGAACTATAACGTTCTAATTTTTAATTGAATACAATGATAAAAATACAAATGCTAAAAAAGTTAAACAAATTATTTCACCTTATGAATTAATTAATAGAATGACATCATTTTTGGAAAAGAGTATACTAATAGTAGAATCTACCAATACATACAAATCATTAAGTTCGAAAGACTTTATTGATAGGAGGAACCAATGACCATTCTAGATGTGATTGAAGCAAAAAAGAAACTAAAGACCATAGTCTATGTAGATTATGATAATGTGCTAGAAAGATTTTCTGCGCTTGGTGTTACGATCAATCAAGTAACTTTCTTCGAAACAATTAAAGCAAAACTTACAGAAGAAGGTCTATATGTCTGCGATATAGTGGCGTATGCCAACTTTGAGAAATCGGAACTGTTTAACGTATCTCATCAGACGCAACTCCGCCATAAAGGGATCTTGACGAAGCATTGTTCTAGCGATGGGAAAAACTCGGGAGACTTAGAGATGACAGTCGATGTCTTAGTCGATCTATATAAAGAACCAACCGTGGATGCATTTGTTATTGTCTCCAATGACCGTGATTTCATTCCGCTACTCCGAGCAGTAAAAAAAGAAGATAAGATGGCAATCCTCTCTTGTTCTGAAAAAGGAATAAACAAAACTATCGCTAACTATGCCGACTTCGTGCTTTATTTCGAAACAATTTTCACCTTCCCTGAAAAATCATTGATCGAAGGAACATCCATCGAAAAAGCTGGAAAAATAAATGTAGACGCAATATCCGATGAAGACAGATCAAAAGCACAGACCGTGGTGGAAATGCTTTATAAATCAAACTTTTGGCGGACCTACGAAAAAGACAACAGCAGCCCTGTGAAACTTCAAGGATATGCGATCCTGGTGGCAAAACATATCAACGAGTTAAAAGACGATGTGATCCGTTATTTCGAAATTGCACACTCCATAGGGATGATCGAGTTGTTTATAGATCCTGCAACCGAACAGGTATGTATAAAAAGTGCGTAACAACATAAAATAGTAACGTACCGTTGACAAATGGCACATTTTTGAATATAATGTGTATACAAAGTAATTACACACAGTTAGACACACAGATTTACACACAGGTATACACAAAGGTTTACACACAGTTTGACATTATCGAGAAACGGACTCATTCATTTGGGTCCGTTTTTCTTTTTCCATTTATTTTTCGCATCCGATCAAACCTACAAATAATACAACTAACACTTGAGGAATCGATTCGATCAGCTTTTGGGTGTTTGTGCTTCGAACCAATTTATAACTTTTTTTACTATTATAGATAAAATACATATAAATAAAATAACTCTTAGGATTGCGGATTTCGTAAGGTAATAATCTATATTCTCTGCATTTCTCTCAAAGGTATACGAAAAAATGTTAACGTTAATCAATAAGAAGAAAGAGCGGTAGTTCTTTTTTTATGCTATAAAGATGAAAAGAAGTGCACGCTGGGAATCCGACCATAGAAGATCGTATTGTACAACAGAGCGTAGTTAATGTTGTCCAACCAAATATTGAAGATCAACTTTTCCGTAGCTGGGTAAGTGGGATAATCATGAAGGAGGAATCAAATGAAGAGATTTTTATTTATTTTCTTTTCCACAGTAGTTATTGGAATGATTTTTTATCTAGGAATGGATTATCAAGTGGGTTTGAGGGAAAAAGCGGCGATAACATTTAATTTAATGCCTTATATAATATTTGCGAGTATTTTTCCTGTATTTATTGGGTTGTTGTTACGGCTTCCTAAACTAATTGTAGAAATTAAGGATAAAAAGCAATGGTCATTTGATTGGATTAAGCTCTTCACAATTGGAATACCGTCTCTATATATCGCAATGATACCAATTCTTGCTGCTTCTTACGGAACGAATTTGTTATTTTCAAAAGCGTATCTGCTGATAGGGGATACTCATTTACATCAATAGCTGGTATTGTATTTGGTTATGTTTTGTTAGACAGCCTAAAAAGAAAAATTCTTCAACCAACAAAGTGAGTTAATTAAAGTTATGAGGAAATTCTAAGTAATTAAAACTTCCACGATTTATTATATAAAAAAAACGCTGGTGCACATCATTAGCGTTTTTTTAGGTTACTTTAAAAAATAGGATTAAAAGTTATAAAAGTGCTTAAAATCATAGGAAATTCTTCTTGCTCTATTGTATGATAACTGAACATTTCGATTAATATAAATAATTCCTTTTAAAATATAATGTAATAATTTACAATTAGATTATAAAATAACAGGAAGTAGGAGTAGTATGAATGTGGCTTTTATCCATCTCAGTGATATTCATTTTAAAGATCACGAGAATTATTTGTTAGAGAAAAAAGAACAATTGTTGAATGCAATAAAATCGACGCTGTATGATGTTGAAAAAGTATTTGTTGTCATTACAGGGGATATTGCTTTTTCAGGACAAAGTGGTCAGTTTGATTATGGTTTGGATCTCATAAATGAAGTTCACCAAGTAATTGAAGATACAATTCCAAATAATGTAGAAATAATAACCATCCCTGGAAACCATGACTGTGACTTCTCTAAGGAAGATCCATTGAGAGATTTGGTTCTATCCCAGTCAATTGAAAGCGTTAAGGATGAATTTATTGAGATAGCCTGCAAACCATTAACAAAATATTTTGAGCTAGAACAACTATTTCTATCCGATGAATCTATTAGATACAATGATGTTTTGTTTAAACAACTTTCTTTCCAGGTTAACTCCCATAAGATTATTTTCAACTGTCTCAATACAGCATGGTGTTCCAAGCGACATGAACAAGCAGCCCAAATGTTTTATCCTATACATAAATACGGTCCATTTTTGAAAGAGAGCGCGGATATATCCATTACATTGTTACATCATCCCACACACTGGTTGGAGCCAAATAATAGAAGAGAAGTCGAGGCTATATTGCGCCAAAACAGCGACCTCATATTATCAGGGCATGAACATACTAGCACTAACACAAGTATCAATGATTTTAGAAGCAACACAACCATTTATTTTGAGGGCGGTGCATTACAGACAGATTCTTTGCAAGAAAGTAGTTTTTCCATTTTCAAGGTAAACCTTAGTAATCAAAATCTTGTGAAAGAAGGGTACACGTGGAACGAGGATTACTATAAAAAGAACATAGAAATTAATTCTTCAGTTGTGCAGCTTAAAAAGACTTCAAAGTCGAACCAATTTCAAATCACCGATAATTTTTCTGAATGGTTATGCGACATGGGCATACCTCTTAAGCATCCTAGAATCACTTCTGCTATAAAACTTGATGAATTTTACGTATTCCCAGATGCACAGGTTATTAACTATGAAACACGAAAAGAAAATGAAGGTAAAAATATTATTAATCTAAAGGAAATATTGGAGTGGAAAGACGATAAGAAAATATTGCTTATCGGGAATGAAAACTATGGAAAAACCTCGTTTTGTAAAATTATTTTCAACAATGCTTGGTCAAAAGGTTACATCCCTGTTTATCTTACTGGCAAAATGTTAGATCAGACGGATATAACTACAACATTAAAAACAATCAACAGAGAGTTTTTAAAGCAGTACGTAAAAGATGACCCAGATCAATTCGAACAACTCCCAAAGAATAAGGTTTTACTTATAATAGATGATTTTGATAGTACACGGCTTCAGGCAAAACATCAGAGTACTCTATTAGAAAAATTGAACAATGTATTTCCAAACATTTTAATGACAGGAAAAGAAGTCCTAAAATTTAATCATCTATTGAGCGAGGAAAATAATCCGCATCTCAGCAACTACCTTCATCTTGAACTTAAAGCATTTGGTCATGAACGCAGAGGAGAAATAATTGAGAGATGGATACGGATAGGGGAATCTCCTACCTCAAGCGAATCAGAATTAGTCAAGGATATAGACGAGTGTGAAACAGTGTTACGAAAGGTCATCGGGACGAACTTTGTTCCATCATTACCCTTTTTCATTCTGACCATATTACAATCTAGAGAATCAAAGGAAAGTAATTTGTCTGAAAGCGCATTTGGTTACTATTATGAATTTCTAATCGCACAGTCAATGCATAGGTTAAAAATAAAAAATGATGACATGGACACTTACTATAACTATCTGTCACAATTAGCTTATTTTTTATTTACCCAAAAGGAAACTGAAATAAATAGAAGTCAAATGATTCAATTTCACCATGACTATTGCAATGAATACGATATCAAAGTTGAGTTTGGGGAATTCGAGAAAAAAATGATTGATGCTCAAATGCTTGTCAAATCTAGTAATATATATAGTTTTAAGTATAAGTATCTGTACTATTTTTTTACTGCCCGATACCTATCAAAAGAGCTTCAAACAAATCAAGAGGCTATAAAAAGTTTAATAGGGGAGATGTGTTCTAAACTATATATCGAGGAGTATGCGAATATCGTCATGTTTTTATCTCATCTTTCTAAACATCCATTTATTTTAAATGGTGTTTATGAGAATGCAAAAATCATTCTGAACGAATTTGCCCCATCCAAGCTGGAGGAAGAGATAGAGTTCCTAAACAAAATGATAATTGAAATTCCTGTAATCGTAATGGATGATAAGCGTGACGTATTGGAACAAAGAAAAGAGAGAAGGCGTGCCCTGGATGAGGTGGAGTTAAGTAAACAGGAGATTACAAGCACCAATCATGACATCTCTTTAGAGGAAGACTACGAAGCATTTGATATTATTTCGAAAATCAATTGGGCTACTAAAACCTTAGAAATAATGGGTCAAATCCTGAAAAACTATTATGGATCCACTCGCGCGGATGCGAAGTTGCAGCTTGGTCAGGAGGCTTATTTATTGAGCATGCGTGCGCTAAATTCATTCCTAATAACATTTGATGAAAACAGGGAATCCATTATTTCAGAGATTGAACAAATATTGACGGAGAAGGATATTACGAGTCCAGATAGGGCAGCAAGCACAGCCCGTAACTTTTTACTAAACATCATAACTGCCTTAACAAAATTTTTCGTTAAAAAGGTTTCCTATTCACTAGGAACGATGAATTTGGAAGAAACATATCAAAAAATATTGATAAACAACGCTACAAATGCGGTTAGACTGATTGACATTGCAATTAAACTAGATCACGACGATGCCATTCCATTTAAAGATATGGAAGATTTCTTAAAAGGATTAAAAAACAACTCGAACATTTTTGCGGAAAACATACTTAGAAATTTAGCAGTAGATCACATGTATATGTTCCCAATAGGCTATAAAGACAGGCAAAAACTTTCTTCCCTCTTATCAATAAATCAAAAGAAGTCACAAACTCTGCAAATAAATTCAAGACAAAATTAGTTTGAATTCCTGAAAAGTATATTTTGGGTTTGGAAAAGTACCAATATTATTGGACTAATGAGGGGTCAAAGAAGGTTTTACTCGTATTAAGTGGATAGTATGTGTGGCACTGTGGTCGTTTAAAGATAACTGAACATATTCGCAATAAAATTGGAACTTAGAGACCATAACGAAACTAAAGACCTGGATGATGACTTATTTTTGAAATGTATATATTTCAGCACAAATAAGGAGAGTGTGTTATGTATTACAATTTGCCGTTTAATACCTTGCGGGATATGTGCCGAACGACTATTGAATCGTTAGAAAAATGGCTTCGAAGGCTTATTGATGAGGAATTGAGAAATCCTTTAGGTGATAATTACCTTTGGTATCAAGATAAAAAAAATAATTTTCTTTTTAAGAAATCCATACGTGAAAATGTAAAAAAAAGAAGAGAAGATGAACCAAAACGATATCCACGGGATATAGATGCAGTGCTATTAGATGATGCAGTTGATATTATTTTACATCCGATTTTTTATAGAGAATATTTTCGGGAAGCCTTAACTGGTGCATTCCCTGATGGTGTTGAAGAAGCAAGAACATTTTTTAGTCGGATTATTGAACCTAGGAATTACTTATCACATGCAAATTCAATTTCAATACGGCAGGTTGAGCAAGTGATATGTTATTCAAATGATATTATAGATTCACTTAAAAAATACTATGAGCAAAAAGGAATGATGCAATTGTATAATGTACCAACATTTATTCAACTAACAGATTCCAAAGGAAATACATTCTATACTTCACAGATAGACAACAACCGAAACGGTACTGGGGGTGCTGGTTTAAATCTTCAGAAACGAGGATATGAGCTTTATCCAGGAGAAACCCTCCAGATTGAAATCGAAGTAGATCCTAGCTTTAAGGAAGAGGAGTATATAATTAATTGGATTTATACAAGCGTTAATCCTGCTCCAACTAAATCGGGAAAAAAATTTAACTTAACTCTCGATAATAGCCATGTACGGGAGGACTTTACCGTTTATTGCAAAATTACCTCAATTGGTCGCGATTGGCACCGTCTAGGTGATTGTGATGATCGCCTATCAATTACTTATCGAGTATTGCCTCCAGTGGAATTATAAAAGTTAGACCACCTATGTAGTATTACTAGCGGATGTACTCAATGGCACCATAGTTCATCTTTCCTCTCCAACCTTGGAATTAGTAATGTCGATAAATAACGTCGGACAGATGATTGAACATAGGGATATATTGGTGGATGGTGTGAGAAAGGTGAAAGTCCACAAGAATCGTTAAAAAGAGAACTAAGTAATTGAACTCATTATATATTTACAAGTAAGCTTAGTATTCTTGGTCAACCGCATACTTCTTATCATCCGTGTTTTAATTTCTTGTTAAATAATTGGCACAAAAGGACAATATGTTAGACGTAAATATCTGCTTTAAAAAAATTGTGGAGGGTAGAGCCACCAAAAAATAATTTATGTTTGATAGGAGAAAAATGAAAAAAGTACATATTTTCGGTGCATCTGGATCGGGGACTTCCACACTGGGAGCTTCATTATCAAATGAACTGCTATACTCTCATCTGGATACAGATGATTATTTCTGGGGAAGTAAATACACGGACATAAGAGAAGTAACTGATAGAAAGAAAATGCTGAAGGAAGACTTATTAAAATATGAAAATTCGATTCTTTCGGGGGCATTATGCGGTTGGGGCGATAGCGTTATATCATATTTTGATTTGGTAATATTTTTATGGATACCACAAAATATTAGACTGGAAAGGCTTCACCAAAGAGAATTTCAAAGATATGGTGATGAAATATTTGCTGGCGGAAGCAAACACGAACAATATAAAGAGTTTATTGAGTGGGCTTCATTATATGACGTGGCGGGTATGGAAGTTAGAAGCAAAACATTACACGAACATTGGATGGAACACCTAACATGTCCAGTGTTGAGAATTGAAGGAGATTATTCGGTACAGGAACGAGTAGAAATTACTTTAGAATATATGCGTTCGGATAACCTACAAACAAAGTAGTTATTGAACTAATAGTTACTTTAGTTGAAAATCGTAGGGATGCCTATGGCAACTTTTTTCTTATTGAACCCACGGATCAGGTTGGTTCAACAAGAGATTATTAGCTTACTTTGCAAAAAGTGAAACAAATCTTAATATCAAACTTAAAATATAAAACTTTGAAAAATAGGAGAGATATAGTGAATTTAAAGTTTTTAGCGTCAAGTATTTCTAATGTTTATATTCAGAATCCAAAAGTTGATGCGGTATTACTTGGAGGTTCTGTTTCTCGTAACTGGAGTGACGAGTTTTCTGACATTGAATTATTTGTATTTTGGAAAGAATGTCCAACGGAAGAGGATAGGAAAGTCTCCATTAACTCGGTTAACGGAAGGATTATTGATTTTCATCCTTAGAAGGAAGAGGAATGGTCAGAAACATATGTGACTAAGGGTGTTAAATTAGAAATAAGCAACTTTTTGACTTCAACGGTTCATAAAATAATTAATAATGTAATTGTAGAATTTGATACAGATCTAGATAAACAATGCATTGTAGCAACAGTATATGATGGTATTCCACTTCACGGAGAAGAAATATTAAGTAAACTTAAGAAAAAAGTTGAAGTTTATCCAGAAGAATTGAGTGTAGGAATGATAAGGGAAAACATTTATCTTGGTAACCGATGGAATAACCGAGAGGCTTTACTTAAACGGGAAGATTGGTTAATGCTTTATAAGGTAATAGTATCTGTACAAACAAATCTGATGGGAATACTCTTTGGTTTAAATCGATTATATGTACATCATCCAGCTTTTAAATGGCAACAACATTCTTTAGAAGCGATGAACATTGTCCCAACAAACACATTTAATCGCTTTACCTCTATTTTGTTAAGCCATCCCAAAGAAAGCGTGAGTGAATTAGAGGGAATTATACAAGAGGTTTATGAACTAATAAGAACAGAGTACCCATCATTAGAATTGTCTGAAGTTATCGATAAATCACTTTTTTTAAGACCAAAAAATAATTGAATTTAATCGAATTTATTATATTTAGCAAGAGCTGCTTTAGTTAAAGGACTTGGAGTTGTCATAGGCATCCCTTTTTTCTTATTCAATTAAAGGAACGGTTTAGTTGTAAATGTCACTAGAACAATTGTAATCCTAGCCAAAAGATACATATTACAGTTAGATTCAAGTCTCATAGATGTCGCAAGTGAACTTCCTAAATTCTTAAACTTGCACGGCTATGCAAACCCTGGCAAAGTTAATGTCCATTTTTCAATGTTTGATGAAAAACAAATAACAAAAGTTGCTTGCTATCTTTCTTATTCAATCGCATTTTCTGAAGCGATATTAGAATTAATTCACTCAAACTATCTAATAGCAACAAGTCAGCATTTATACACTAAAGTGTGTTTTAGTTAAAGATGAACCAAGAATCTAGCTTTATTATTAAAAATATATTTCATATCATAAGTAAAGAACCCATTTTGAACGATATTTCTTCCAAATGGTTTCTTTTTTTAAATTAAAAATTGATGTTCCGTTAAAAATTTTGAGTAACCTTGCAGTGCCAATACACTTTTTATTATACCTTGTAATTCGATGTACCATGTATTACAATGTGATTAACTAAAATTTCAAAAGGAGATTTACTATGGATAAAGAGATAATGAAAGGCAGTATTGATATTCTACTTCTCTCCCTATTATCTAAAAAGGATATGTATGGGTATGGAATTGTCAAAAGTCTAAAAGAGAATAGTAATGATCTGTATAACATGAGCGAAGGAACACTCTATCCTGCTTTAAAGCGATTAGAGAAAAATGAGTGGATAGAATCCTATTGGGAAGATGCTGAGTTAGGTGGAAGAAGAAAATACTATCGAATAGTCGAGAGCGGCAGGAAGGAACTCAGTAGAAAACTTGGTGAGTGGGGTAAGGTGAATGATTTAATAAAAATAACTTCGGAGGGGTTATCATGGATAAAAAATTTGAGTCCTATATTGATCAAATCGTAAAAGAGCTAGACTGTGATAAAGCAGAAAAACAAGAGATTTCCGATGAAATTAGAGACCACTTAAACCTTTTAAAACAAGAGTATATAGAACAGGGTTTCACAGATGAACAAGCTATAAGTAAAGCCTTAGTTAGTTTTGGGGATGAAAAGCAGCTAAGAAACGGTTATAAAGAATCGATATCTCCATATTACAAATTATTCAAGATTAGTAACTGGATTTTATTCTCACTGTTTTCTCTAGTAGTTCTTTGGAAATTAATCTTTCAAAGAATGCTGGAACGTGTGATAAATTATAGTAATGGTTTCACTTCTAATTCTTACTTTTTTTCAAATGAAGTGCAAGGAGGTTTCTTTACTTTTAATTTCGACGCTTGGAAAACAAACGCTAATTTAATACCATTCAAGAACATATTCAATTATGTATTTAACAATGAAAAGTTTAATCTGGATATTGTCATCAATAACACGTTTGGGAACATTCTAATTTTCATACCTTTAGGAATTTTTCTTCCTATTCTATTTAAGAGATATAGTTCATTCTCCAAAGCAATCGCTTTTTCAATTATTGTTAGTTTTACAATAGAGGCACTCCAATTTCTTTTACAAATAGGACAATTCGATATAGATGATGTGATTTTAAATGGCATAGGAAGCATAGTAGGATTCTTATTCATAAAATTAATTTTCAGATTCCAGAACATAGTTCAGAAATCGACATTATTGAGAAGTTGATAAAGTAAAATATACACTTACTAAATTTATCAAGATATTTCTTATTCAAACAACGGGGCAGTTTAAATTAGAGAAGTAAAGATTAAAGGCCGCATTTGAGATTAAATGTGTCCCAAAACTAAAAAAGACCTTTCGCATGAAGGTCTTTTAATTACAACTGGAGTTACGCAAGTTGTGGAGGTTAGGTAGGTGAGCCTCACAGTTGTTAGAAACATTATATTCATTACGATTGAAAAAAATACTGGATGATGCCTATTAAATAGTTCAATCAGCAATTATTCAGCTGTTCGATCGCTCTCCAATAACTCTTGACCGCCACTTCTGCTTGTTCCAATGTTTAAATCTTTAAAGAAGTTCGTTATTCTGCTCCTTACCAGCAAATTCAACAAAAGTACGAAGCATTATGGAAATTCCATCTCTAGAATCCGCTCGGATAGGCGTTGTCTTTCCGAGTAATAAGAGGTAATTTTCTATCTACTAAGTTCATGGTTAATAACATAGAATAAAATATTTAACTATAAAATATAGCTAGTAACTCCTGTTGCAAATAAACTAGCAAATGCCCCAACTATGAAAGATATAAGCACTACTGACCAGAGAAACTTTCTTCTATCAACTATCGTTTTATAGTGTTCCTCTATATCTCCCCACTCAAAGATTGCTTTAGGATACATATATTTAAATAGATAAAATAAAATACTTACCATTACTATTAATGGAACTAAGATAAGGTAAAATTTCCATTCCATAAAAAAAGAAACTTTGTTAGAAGAGATGGATTGTGTATTTTCTTTTGGTAAACTGTTTTTTAAGTAATTATAAATAAAATCAATTTTTTTATCCGTTGTGTTAGAAACCTCTGCCATATCTAATAACTGATTTATACTTGCTTCATTGGGAGTAAAGAATTTATCATCAGAAATAAAAAATGTCATAAATACTGATGCAATAAAAAATCCTATTAATGGTAGAAAAATTGAAAAATTCCTCGAACTAACTAAGTTCCAAACGAACCCACTTTGAAGCGTTCTTTCCACTTGCTCCTCTACTTCTGCAACGAGTTCATTTGACCACATATAATCTGGACTAGATAACATAATTTCAATTTGAGGAACACTCTTTTTAATAAAACTAATTTCAACTCCGTATTCTCCATTTGTTGAAGAATATAATATTTCTAATTTTTTTATTTCATTTTTCGGTCCATTATCAAGTTCAAACAACTCGTTTAAATTATTTAAAATTAAATTTTTAGAATTTATTAAAGTTACACTAAAGATTCTCCTAAACTCCAAACTTTCTTTATTAAATCTCTTCTCAATAACTTCACATAATCGGGTAAGTTTTGAACGACTTAAAATGAATGGTTTCTCATAATATTTCATTATTTTAGTTGATTGTTTCATTTTTTTCTCCTTGGACTTTTAAGTAGCGGAAATATAAATACCAATTTCTTCTACATATTATAACAAAATTCTCAATACTTTGTATTCAATAAATTACTATATTGAAAATTCTTCGATAGAGAGTGTTCTTGGAAAGGTATTAGAGAAATTGAGATTAGATAAAAATGGTGAAATTAAATAGATTAAAACTGTTTTAGAGTTTCAACATGAAGAGTTTGCCTGAAAATAAACACTGATAGTTATTAGTATTTTTATAGCCTCGACCTTTTCTAGATAGGCTTCATTGTCGAGAAGCCCCTCTTCCGTATCCACCCCCTTAAATTCTCATTTTAATTTCTTTTTATGTTGAAGTTATTAAGCTAAAGGAGCAGGTTTATTTGAAGAAGAAATTAAAGAATATAAAGGTAAGATTTTAGGGGGGTTACAGAACAAAAGGAATTTTATTATTAACAACATAAAGTTTTATTGGGTTTTTTCAGGATATAAAAATTCAGTGGAAAACAGTGAAAAAATAGAAGATAAAAACGCGACAAAGAAAGCTAGTTTAAAAGATGGTTTATTCGTATTGTTGGGAGCTTTTAACCACCAGGGGAGGGAAGAGTAAATGTTGTTTAGATGGAAACTAAGCAAAGCATTATTATTGAATTTTTGGTATTTTACAAAACAGGAACTTAAATTTACAGACGGGCATATGACTATTCGTGGAGCAAACGGAAGCGGAAAATCCATTACAACACAAAGTATAATTACCGTTTTATTAGATGGAAACTCAAATCCAGAGCGTCTAAATCCATATGGTTCAAGACAGCGTACCTTTAAAGATACGGTTCTTGGAGAAGTGGATCTTCTCCCTGATATAATTGACCGAATTGGTTATATCACACTTGAGCTTAGAAAGGGAAATGAAATTAAAACTATCGGGATGGGGATTAAAGCATCCCGTATAAAAACAAATATTGATACGTTGTATTTTATCATTAACGGTGAAGTAGGGGATAGTGATGGTCAATTTTCTCTTACTGAAAAGAAAATGGAGGATGGGAAAATGGCTGATTCTCCTCTTCAACTTTTAACACTTCGAGAAAGAATTGAAAAAGCAGCGATAGGAGACATTTATTTAAACCGAACCGACTACGCAGAAGCAGTCAATAAGGAGTTCTTTGGGTTTCCAACTATGGAACAATACGATGGACTTATTAAACTTCTTCTACAAATTAGAGGTCCAAAACTTTTTGACCAAATAAAACCTGAAGCGTTAGCCGAAGTATTAACTAACTCCCTTCCAGAACTTTCCCCTGAAGAACTTAGCGATGCAGCGGATACGATTGCTCGTATTGTTGTTATCGAGAAAAACCTTGCAAAAGCAAAGGCAGAACTTTCTTCTAAGGTTTCCTCATTTGTTGCAATCGAGAAACTAGAAGAGAATATTAAACTATTAGAAGAACAATTGGATGAAAAAGATAAAGAACTCTACGAACGTATTTTACTAAATAAACTAAGTGAAAGTATTAACCGTAAAATCTATAATGCACGTAAATGGGAAAAGAATATGAATAAATTAATGGAACATGAAAACAATATTAAATTCCGAATTGAGTGGGTAGAGAAAAAGATAGAACGCGAAGAAGAGAAAGATACAATAGATTTAATCGCAACTATCAACCGCAATCCTCCGTACGAAAACACGGAAAAACTTGTAAACCATCTCCGCTCTAAAATAAATCAAGCGAAAAAGCTATATAATGGTGGAAAAGATAAAGACGGAAAAGAAAACGGAAAAGGGTTTCAACAAGTAATTGAAGAAGTTTTTGATTATCGCCAGTGGTTTGAATTTAAAATCTATTATGTGAAAAAAGGCGAAACAGAAAAACTGCTAAACCGTAAAAACTATGGAACGCTTTGTAGTGGGCAACGTGTTCTTTCAATACTTATGCCAGTTTTAACTGCTCTTCACATTAAATACACTGAAACGGATAGAGATGATTCACTTAGACTCTTTACACTTGATGAGGCATTTGCTCATGTGGATGAAGAAGACATGGAAGTATTGTTCCGTTATTTTGAAAAACTAGATTTTGATTACATGTTAAATTCGCAGTCACTGTGGGGCTGTTTTGAATCAGTATCTTCTCTTGATATTTACGAATTATCTCGTCCAGGTAACCGAAACCATGTAATGGTTATCCCCTATTATTGGAACGGCAAACAACGTATTAGAAAAGATAAAGTTAGTGCTGATTATGAGTAATGTAATAACAAAAAGAAGAAGCAATACCTATCCAACTAAGGGGCGGTTTACTTAAGACTATAATTAAAAGGGGGTAAAGATGAGTTTGCAAAAATGTGATTTTTGTAATACTAATTTTAAATGGAAAGTTATTTATTTCTCATTGGTAAGAAGTTATAAACCTATTCAATGTGATAAATGTAGTACGGAACATCTGGTAACTCTTCCATCTAGATCGATAGTAGTTGGTTTAACTATTTTACCAATGTTAATAGTCGCGTATATTTTGTCATCCTACAATGATTTTGCAACAATAATGATAAGTATCAGCGTTGCTTTTATGGGTTCTTTGTTTACTCCTTTTCTAGTAAAGTTTAAGAGAACTTAAATCAGTACATATGAAAGTTTATGTTAACGGTCTTTAGGTGGAGAGCGAGTTTATGTGAAAGTAGAAATTTTTTATAGGGAAACGGGTTCGGTTGACGAGAAGAAATCGTCGATACGAGCCCTTTTTATATTAGTTTTAGGTATTAACACCAAATCAACATTACTTAAATTTCTGAGGAAAAATAAACACTAGAACTAACATTGACAGTAAACTACTTTCACTTGTTAAAAGATAAGAATAAATACCATATTCTGTAAAAGATAATATAATGTATAAAGAACGAATTAATGAATAGCAGAAATAATAGCGAAGTTCAAACGAAAGGAGAATGATAAGCGCTATATTGAAAGAAGGGTTCGATAGTCCATTTAAATTAATAGAAGAACATTTTTATTTAAATGATTGAAGTTACACCAAAGAGTAAGATTTGGTTACCCATTATATCAAAGAGGAGAATAATTCATGACAAAAAAATTATTTCCATCGTATAAAATAGCTCCTGCTTACCTTTGCCACAAGATTATCGAAGTAGATAAAAGAGGGGTCAAGGTCTTTGTTAAAGATACCACTAGTGGAAGGCTCGGTGAGGTTGTGGAAGATGAAAACGAATTTTTGCAGACATCCGAACGGGTTGCTGTACACTACATCGCGAAAGACAAGTCCCCGTCACTACATTACGTGTATAATTTCAACCCAACTAAAAGCAAACGTGAAATCTTGTTAGGGACAGAATGAGCTGTTCTAAGAAGATTTGGAAGAACATTTTATAAAATGAACAGCTACACTAAGTGAGATTTGGATATCCATAATAGAGGAGAATGCCACAGGACTTGTATTCATTAATAAAATCAAAAAGATAAGAATTGTATAAGGAATAAGATGATTAAACTAAAACCACCAATTTTGTTGGTGGTTTAGTTACTTTATTTGTAAGGATTCTCGTAAAGGTGATAATGATTTCCTTTCAGAAGCACAGTTTTTGTCTCTGCATCTATGACCACATATTTATGAAATTCTTCCTTTTCATTTTGATGAAAA
This sequence comes from Psychrobacillus mangrovi, assembly GCF_037104765.1. Taxonomy (NCBI): domain Bacteria; kingdom Bacillati; phylum Bacillota; class Bacilli; order Caryophanales; family Bacillaceae; genus Psychrobacillus; species Psychrobacillus mangrovi. The sequence goes on from NZ_JBAWSY010000013.1 coordinate 48,137, forward strand.
GATGCCAAAAAATATACTTGCCGATTAGGATGGATAGTGGAATCAATTGGATTCATTTTTTTATTGTCAAGTTTAGTTTTTATCTTAAACGTGAGTTCTACATCTGGCACTTCTTTAAAAGAAACCTTTTTACGCATACTGAAAGTAGCATTTTTATACTCTTCATAGATATCTTTATCTAATTTTTTATAAAATGCATCTACTTCAACAAAAGATTTTCTTTGATTATCTGGATATTCTAACTTGGGAGATGAGATTTCAGTAGCAGTGGCACTTTGATTTGTTTCAGAATGTGGAGATGGTTGATATAGAAAGTTAGATAATATAAATAATGTTAGTAACATCGTTTTCATTTTTAAATTCACCTCAATTTTGTAAGTTAGCCATATATTTGCCCTATTTATTTTCTTTATCCTCAATAATTTTTTGAGTAGGGCATTTCTTAAAAAAGGATGATAAAATTCGAGGGGGAAAATGAAGTGATAAACCCAAGGGACTATTTTCTCCAAGGTCAACACTCAAAAAAAAGAGTAAACCAAACGGGAGTCGTTCTTATTGCCAAGGTGTGTGAAGTTACTTATTATAGTATCAAACACAAACCTTTCGAACGAATGTATACATTCGTGTACATTCACGTAAGAGCAAGAACGGAACAACTCTTACGATTCGTTTGAAAGAATTTCACTTTCACATCAAGTGTGCAAAGGCACATCACACAGTCATCTCTAAACGAGTCTAGGAACTTCTGAGGATAGAATTATCCTACCTGACGGGCGATCCAACACCAACTAAGGTAAATCATTTGTTGCCAAAAGCTACGATTTCATGGGCATACTTTCTTCCTTGCAGGTTCAGTATGGCATTGCCACCGCAAAGCAACAGGTTAAGATGTTTTATATAACAAATAATTTTTTTGATGAAACGAGTACTTTTTCCATTGTTTCGTTACTTCTTTCCATTGAAGAAAACGTTTTTTAGACACGATTTTTCTTTTGTTCCCAGTCAAGAGATGACTTGCTGGAACTTTTTCTAGCTTATTAAAACGCATTGCTTTTCTTGCGATGACCATCGCTGCACTTTGATGAGAGCTTATACCATACATCTTCATGAACTTATGTTGCCCGATTTGACTCGTATAAGCAGGGTTTATCGCTTTAATGTCGACACCTGCTTTTTTGCATTTGGCATTGAGCATCTCTTTGTAATTGGAATAAGGAAATCCACTTAACATTTTTGCTTGTTTTTTCGATAGTTGTTTTAATTGGAGTTTTTTCTTTTGGAAATTTAACTCCTCGCGTGCGATCGGTTTTTGTTTTGCAAGCGCATAATCCACTACGACTTTAAGGGCATTGCTGAGACTCTGCTTTGCTTGTTCACTCGACACATGATATGCCTGGAACGGAACATGGAAGGAGTGAAGATAGTTGCCGAAACGGTCTACCTCTGTGACAGCCAAGAAATTTACGTTGAAATCGACCCCGATATACCCATTGTTACCTACTGTTTGAATAGTAGGCATATCAACATCCACAGTCATATATAAATACCACTTGCCCTCTTTGCGTATAAACTTAGAAGTCAATGCTCGGTAGTACGTTGTCTTTTTCCCTTTTCCTTTGCTGTATCCGATAGTAGGAATTTTTGCAATATCTAATTTTTCTTGTCCGTAAGGAAACGATACATGTGAAATGACGACATATTTTCCAAATACCTTTTCATCTTTGGCACTCACACGGATCCGTAAATTATTGTTCGTATCATAGGTGCAGGTTTGGTTGCCGAATGTCTCGTCTTTTGAGCCGATGAATGTGAACTGAGAAGCTCTTGCTTCCCGCCATCGCATTTTCCATTGATCAAAAGTTAGGTTGTTTTGGGTTAAATGAAATTGTTTATGAAACAGTTTGCTGGAGCCAAAACATAAACGTATAATCCCATGCGATGCATCCTGCATAAGTTTTTCTAATTTTAACTGCATGCGGTAGAGTTTCCGTTTCTTCTGATGAATATAATTCCGTAGACTTCGATAGTTTTTTACTTTCTTTAAAAATGTTACTTCGTTGCCCTTCATTTTTAATAAAGAAGCGTGTGCCTTTTCTTTTGGTACCATTTTCTTTTGAATCAATTCTTCTGTACTCTTGATTTTGTCTTTTAATTCCTCGATATCGAACTTTCTTTTTCCTACTAAAGATTTCACAAGTCCGTCTAATTGATTTTTAATACTGTTATATTGCCTTGATGTGATTTCATAAACGGCACAATAGCGTTTCTTCAACTCATTCGAGTTTTTCTTCCGTATATAAAGGTCAACAAATAATTTACGCTCCAACATGCCAAAAAACTGTGCGTAATGATTCAAATAAGTAAAGACTGTTGCTGTTTTTTTACTTGGAAGGACGATCATCTCGTTCTTCAGTTTCGTTTGATACGTTTGGAACATCAATAATCGCCTCCTCGATCTTTTTTTGTACTTCTTTGTTTTTTTACTACGCGAACCGTGTAGCCTGGAAAAACTGGAAATGCAATGGTACTGTTCAAATTATTAGCGTGAGTAGGATTAATCAACCGTAATTACCACCGATAAAGGGCGCAACAGTGTGTGATGTACCGAGATCCTTGGAGTCAGACTGACGGATGGTCTATTTGACACCATATTGTATCGATCTACTTAGCTAGCAATAGAAACAAATTAAGATAGGTCATACAGATTCATTGTAGTGATATGCCAATTGTAGAACACTATTATCCTTCGCTTTCTTGTTAACTTGAGCTGAAGGCATAAATTTATACATATTATTTTCTTGATACTTAGTTTGAAACATAGTGAGTACAGAAGAGAAGGTGCGTTTATAAAAAACCGTGCAAATTAGTAGAGTAAGAAGGTATATTTTGAGAAATGTAGAATTAATTAACTTAAATAAGTTTGGCAGAACTTGAAGAGTGTGAATTCTTCAGAAAAATAAGCACTGATAAGAGGTTAATGATGAAAAAAAATTACTTATTGTTATTCCTTACTTTTGTATTAGTAGGATGTCAAAATGAAATGGACGTTTCCAAACAGAATAAGGATCAAACACAAAGCGACATTCAGGAAGAAGTTGAAATAGCAGAAAATACCAATATCCCTGCATCACTTCTCAATGAAATTTCTCAGCAAATTAGTGTTCCGATTGAAGACATTACAGAGGGGGATTTGTTAAAAGTAAAATCTATAAATATTACTAGTCAAAATAATGATGATGTCTCCGCTCTATCTGAAATGAAAAATTTAGAAAGCCTTTACGTGTCTGCTCCTATTGATATTAGTTCTATAAGTGAATTGAACAACTTAAAATATTTGTATCTCATGAACATGAACTATCCAATAACAAAGTTTGATTTTTTAACATCACATGAACAATTAAACACTTTAGATATACAAAACAGTGGGATTGAGGATTTGAAAGAGTTTCCTACGCTCAAAAAATTAGAAAGTTTATCTTTAGTTAATAATCAAGTACAAGATTTAGCTCCAATAGAAAATTTGACTTCTCTTGAAGTTCTTGATATCACCAACAATCAAATTACATCACTTTCGCCATTGGAAAACCTTATGAATCTCCATAGTCTTTCATTAGACAATAACCCGATTAAGGATGCTACACCAATTGGAAAATTGAGCTCTCTTCTTTTTCTTTCTATCAATGGAATACCTATTGATTCGATTGAATTCGTGCAAGAGTTGAATAAACTAGAGCGTTTGCAAATTAGTGATACAGAGGTATCTGATTTATCATCTCTAGTAAATTTAAAGAGTCTAAGCTATTTAGATATTCGCAATACAAATGTGACCTCGATTAAAGCACTGAGAGAACTAGAGAGTTTGCATATATTACTACTGAATAAAGATAAGGTTAAGGATTGGAAGTCGCTAGAAAACAAAGCTGGTTTACGTATTTCGGAAACAGTTATATTAGCGGAGTAAAAAATTAGGGAGATAAGTAAATATTTCAAAACAAATTTGAAAGATGTGATTAGGTGAAGAAAATTTGGGCATTCATATTAATCTTGCTGTGTCTTGCAGGATGTTCGAATAAAGATGAAATGAATGTATTAATGGCTAAATACGAAAGTCAAATTGGAAATCAACAAGAGGAAATCCAGGAATTGAAAAAAGAAATCAAACAACTTGAAACGGAATATGCTGATTATAGTAGTAATTTACAGCAAGCAGATTACGAATCCAGGAGAATTATGCGTTTTATTTCAGAAAGTGAGTTTGACGAGTTGAAGAAGGAATACAATATCGAATTTGAAGTAAAGGATGGTGCAATCGATTTTGGCGTACCAGAATCCAATTCATCTTTTCCTATTGAGTTAGCTGGGAATCCGATGTTTATCGCAAGCTTATCTAAATTCCCTGAAGGAACAGATATTAATTATTTTGTTGATGATCTAGAGAATGAAAAAAGACATTTAATTAATGTGTCATTTGATAAGGACATGAAATTTGAATTCATATTTGTTGGTGGTGAATAAATAGAACGCAGCATATCGGAAGTCAGATACGCTGTGTTTTTATTTTATAATTGTTTAACTTCTAATCGTCTTAACGGCCGCATTATTCCAAGGAGGATTGACACTTTTATGTTGACCTTAATAAAGCTAAAGAGGATAGGTTAGTTCAATATGTTGATTTTTTGGAGAAAAATTGGGGGATAGGGGGGCTTGGGAAGACAGGTTAGTTCAAAAGTGGATTGCCATGAAGAAAGTGGGGGAGTTTATGAGTAAACGAAAAGTTTTGGTAACAATCAGCATTGTTATAGTCATTTTAGCTGGAATATATTTATATGTATTTAACGAAACAACTTATACCGCATCAGATGTTTTAGAAAACGTTAATTTTAGTGCAGAAAACCCATCTGTAAGCATTCATAGCATCGATTATGACAAAGAGGGTCTAATTACAGAAATTAAAATTCCAAAAGAAACGCAACAAGAACTTATAAAGGCTTTTAAAAATGCAAAGTTTAAAAAAATAACAGATTTACCCTCACTTGATTACGATTACAGAATCAAGATTACACTAAATACAGGCTATGCGATGTTCCTTGATTCAGAAAAAAAATCACTATTTATTACTGATACAGATGAAGCTTATACAATGGAAAATGATAATGATTTTTTTGGTATTTTAAGCAAGTTGAAGTAATAAAAAAACTCCAATTTTTTATTCCTATATTAAAGGTATAGGCTGTTTTTTCTAAAATAATATTATGGCAACTACCTTATATCTAAACAAAAACTGAATATATAAGTTGAAATATAAAAAGTTTGTGAAAGAGTGAAACTAGCGCAGTAGGTTAGTTAAAAAAAAGTGTATATAAAGGTATTGTTTTTTTATGTTGAATAGTTAAATAAACTTATAATCAAATAGATGTATTCGAGGGAGGAGATGTAGGTATGAAAAAATTTAGTTTGTTATTAGTAGGTTTATTTTTTCTATTATTAACAGCCTGTAATAATGAAGAACCTTTAATAGAAATTGAAGTGAAATTTTCTTCAATCAGTGATGATGAATACAGTAATGTTGGTGCCACTAAAGATATAACCGAACCAATGCAAGAGGATTTTAAGGTACTTGAATTTACATTTAATATGAAACACACAGATGCTGTAACAAATCGACAAATTGAGATTTTTGAAGATTGGAGAAAAACGCTAAATAGCATAGATGAAATTGACCGTTATTGGTATGGAAGTGCTTCATCACAAGATAATGCATCTGAAAATTTTGCTGAATATCAACAAGAAATTGTTTTTTACGCAAAAGGATTATCTGAAGAGGATATTAAGAAAGCGTTTAGTAATTCAAAGATTACAGTGGCGTGGAATGATAATGATAATGAACAAATAGAAAAACAGTACAAAATAGGAGATTTAATAGAGTTTAGTAACGAATAAGAAGGTCTTATACAACTACTAACGGGTGCTTTACTTCAAGAAGGAGTAAAGCCTTTTTCTTGTTCAACTAAAGGTGCAGTTTACTTTAAGAGGGAATTCAAATGCTTATAAAGAATTTAATAAAGATGTAACTTAAAGGGGTGGATTAAAATTACTATAATATGCTTGATTAGACATGGAGAAACTGATTGGAATGTAATAGGAAAGCTTCAAGGAAGAACTGATATCCCATTAAATGAGACTGGTATTCTACAAGCTGAGGAATGTAGTGAGTTCCTTAAAACATCACAATGGGATGTAATCATAACGAGCCCACTAAAAAGAGCTAAACAAACAGCGAAAATTATAAACAAAAATGTCATTGTACCTGTTGTTGAGATGGAAGAGTTTTTGGAAAGAGATTATGGGGATGCTGAGGGAATGACATACGAGGAAAGAATATCTAAGTTTCCAGATAATATATACCCGAATCAAGAAGAAAGAGCATCCCTTAATAAGAGGGTAATAGAAGGCATCGAGAAGATAAATCAAAGGTATGGAGACAATAAAATATTGCTTGTTGCACATGGTGCAGTAATCAATGCAATTTTAGCTGTTTTATCTAATGGTAAGATAGGTTCGGGGAAAACCAATTTAATAAATGCTTGTATCAGCAATATTTACTTACATCAAGATAAATGGCGAATAAAAGACTTCAATCAAATTTCTCATCTTTCTAAGTACATTTAAAGCAGGGATGCTTTTTTTATTCAACTACCATGAAAATTAATTTCTTCAAGAAAAGAAAAAAGACAATACTTAAGAAGACCCCTACTTAATCGTTAAAAAAAAGAGGATAGCGGACATAAATAAGTCTAATGTTTTCGGTAGACTATTAGTATTGGCTCCACTAACCATTTTCATTCTCTGTGGTGCAGCACTATTTTGTGCTGCATGGATGGCTAACGGGTGCTTTAGTAAAAAAAAGGACATCAAAAGACATTGAGCTTGAAGATACATTTCCCAGCTCATGTTTTGGTTAAATTTATCTTTAGCCAGGTCTTCGTCTCTAATGTTCTTATGCTCAAACTTAGTTAGTGTTGTAGCAGTTTTTTGGCTGATTGAACCATACTTTTTTTAAGTATTCACCTTTATTGTGACCACCCTCGAAGACATATTTAAAAGTATAATTGATTGTATCTAGTCCGTAGTAAGAACTAATGATGAAGAGGTAATAAGAATTCATTTTTTTTCAATACAAAACTTTCACTAGTTCCATTCCGCTCCACTGTAAAATCAAACGTATCTTCTGACGTGGTTGTGGGGCTATTGGAACTCAAGTCATCGTTTGTGTAAATACCATTTCTATTTAAGGTAAGGTTATCTGCTCCAAAATTTGTCCCGCTTTTAGTGTTTTCAACATAGTAATTAAAGGGTTCAACTAAATCTAAATCTTTTCCATTATATTTAATTTCAATTTCGTTATTGTCAGATCCATTTATGACACTAAAAGTTAGTTCCACTGACCAGTTTTCGCCCGAGCCGCTAAAATTGAGGTCATCTTCATCCGTTTGACATCCTGCTAGTAATAATAGTAATGCAGCTATAACTAAAAACTCTCTCAAAATATCATCACCGTCTTATCAATTATATTTTTAATTATTCTATTACTTCTTTAATTCATTATAAGGTTGTAAATAGCTTTATTAAATAGTACATCATCATTTAACTACCTCGATCTATTTTGACGGGTAAAAAAAAATGTTGATGAGCGCTTTTCATTGATTAAATCACCGCTATGGGTATTGATTCTTAACTCGTTGTATTTCACAATGAATATTCGACATGAGAAAACCCCCTATTTGGTATAGGAGGTATGCTTTCTTAATTATTTAATTCTAAAAGCTTAGATTTTGGTGGAGTTTTATAAGTAATATGAGAACTCATTTTCGTTACAAATAATCCTCCGCCTAAACCATATTGACCTCCGTATGCTGAATCATACGTGTATACACGATATTGGTCACCTTTTTTCAACACACGTTCGAATACTAATTTTCCGTCATCTCGTTTCCATACATTAATCGGTTTATTTACGTTGATTTTACCGATTTGTCCCTTACGTAATTCGATTCCATCCCAATATACTTTCTTAGTATTGGATGGCTTGGTTAAATCTTTACCCGAAACAAAAGCTGCTTCGTAATCAAATGGATCTTGTCCATATTCACCGTCTTGAGTAAATAATCGTACTAGCATAGCTTTTTTAGGATCTTGAACATACACATAAGCTAATACATAGCCTTCAAACGGTTCTTGTTTAACTACTGCTGTTTTCTTATCAACAAATGAACTCGTATATAAATTTAATTTCTTTGTTGAGTTCCAAGTCGAATTTTCGGATGGTTTAATTTTGAATATTACTGTACCTGCTTGACTTTGAGAATAACTATCCGCTTGAACGCTATCGTAATTTCCTGTTTCTCCAGTTCGAACTTTTTCTACATAATCAATCTTTTTCCCCGAATTAAAATCGGAGGCCGCGGCTTCCGCAACAAGTACAGTAGTGTCGAACAAATTATTGGCAAAATTAAGTGGTAATATTACAAAGGTTACTATTAATACTGATATGCTAAATTTTTTAAACATGTGGTTATGCCCCTTGGAAAATTTATTTGAGTGTTTACACCATTATCAACCAATATAATCCACATAAAACTTGGATTCGGTGTTAGCTCTTAGTTTAATTACTCAGAAGTTATATCGGTATTCTATATAAATTTTTAAAGGATAGAACCAAAATGAGAACCCAGAAAATCGGAGAATACCGATATTCTGGGTTCTTGAGATAACGTCGTAATTGAAGTGCATATGTTAATTAATACTCAAAAGAGGCTAAGTCCATACGGTAAAATTTTTTAACAAGGGACGATTAAAGATAAAAGCTTTTTCCGTTCTGATAGCGTCTGAATGGTATAGTAGGTATCCTTACTTAATTATTTAATTGTAATAGCTTAGATTTTGGTGGAGTTTTATAAGTAATATGAGAACTCATTTTAGTCACAAACAATCCGCCTCCTAATCCATATTGTCCTCCGTAACCTGAATCATATGTGTATACACGATATTGTTCACCTTTTTTCAATACACGTTCGACAACCAACTTACCGCCATCTCGTTTCCATACATTAATCGGTTTATTTACGTTGATTTTACCGATTTGACCTTTACGTAGTTCAATTCCATCCCAATAAATTTTCTTTGCAACTGATGGTTGAGTTGTAGGAGATGTTTCTTTCGTTAAGTCTTTATCTTCCACATAAACCACTTCATACTCAAATGGATCTTGACCATACTCACCATTTTGAGTAGTTAACATGACAAGTGCTGCATCTTTTGGGTTTGCGATGTAAACTTAAGCTAAAGCATAACTTTCATGTACTTCATATTTTTTTATAAACATATTTTTTTGTGTTTTTGTTAAATAAGATAAATTCAACTTTTCACTTGAATTCCACGAACTGTTGGAAGACTCTTTAATTTTAAAAATTAGTGTGCCTGGTTTACTCACTGAGTAAAAATACGCAATTACACTGTCCATGTTCCCAGTTTCACCATCTCTTACTTTATCAACCTCTGTAATCTTTTTCCCATCGGTGAAATCAGAGGCCGCAGCTTCTGCAACAAGTTCAGTAGTGCCGAACAAATTATTTGCAAAATTAAGTGGTAATATTACAGCGGTTACTATTAATACTAAAATACTAAGTTTTTTAAACATGTGGTTTTGCCCCTTCGAAAATTTATTGAGTGTTTACACCTATGAATACGGTGTTAGCCCTTAATTTAATTACTCCGTCATTATATCGGTATTCTATACTAACTTTTGAAGGAGAAAACCAAAGCAAAAACCCAGAAAATCGGAAAATACCGACATTCTGGGTTCTGAGATAACGCGTAATTATGGTGCAAATGTTAATTAATACTTAATGGGAGTTTAAATCTATCGGGGTAAATTATAATTAATTTAGCAAGGGAAATAATGATAATACAGCATATTCCCATTTTGATAGCGTATGAATGTCAAAGGAGGTATCCTTACTTACTTAATTATTTAATTCTAATAGCTTAGATTTTGGTGGTGTTTTATAGGTTATATGCGATTTCATATTGGTAACATATAAACCTCCTCCTAATCCGTATTGTCCTCCGTTTGCTGAGTCATACGTATATACACGATATTTGTCGCCTTGTTTCAATACACGTTCGAATACTAATTTTCCGCCATCTCGTTTCCATACATTAATCGGTTTATTTACGTTGATTTTACCGATTTGTCCCTTACGTAATTCAATTCCATCCCAAAATACTTTTTTAGCAACAGATGGTGGAGTAGGGGTTGCTAAAGTTGTTTTAGTTAAATCCTTGCCTGCTACATAAACAGATTCATATTCGAATGGATCATTACCGTATTCACCGTTTTGAGTTTTTAATGCTGCATAGACAGCTTTTTTCGGATCATCTATGTACACATACACTAATACATAGTCCTCATATACTTCTTGTTTTGGGGAAACCATTGTTCTGTCTTTTAAAGTGTCAGAAGTAATGTTCAATTTCTTACTTGTGTTCCAAGAAGAATTAGCAGATGGTTTGATTTTATAGATCACGGTTCCTGCCTTACTTCTTGAATAAACTTCTGTTGTAACACCATCATAATTACCAGTTTCTCCAGTGAGAACTTTTTCTACATAATCAATCTTTTTCCCCGAGTTAAAATCAGATGCCGCAGCTTCCGCAACAAGTTGAGTGGTGCCGAATAAATTGTTAAAATTAATTGGCAATATTACAGATACAATTAATACTAAAATGCTAAGTTTTTTAAACATGGGGTTATGCTCCTTAGGAAAATTTAATGAGTGTTTACACCTATGGATACTGTGTTAGCTCTTAATTTAAGAACTCCGTCATTATATCGGTATTTTATATTAATTTTTAAAGGATAGAACCAAAATAAGAACCCAGAAAATCGGACAATACCGATATTCTGGGTTCTTGAGATAACGTCGTAATTCTAGTGCATAAGTTAATTAATACTCAAAGGAGGCAAAGTCCACGGTTAAATTATTTAGCTATGTTAATGGTAAAGGTTGATTTTTCGTATAATGGTATTATGACAACTACCCTACATCTAAAAAAGTTTGTGAAAGAATGTACTTAACTAACTTAGCAGGATAGTTGAAGATGGTACAGAGTTTAGAATATTTCATCTATAATTTTTATCGGATTGATACTTTATACATTCTTCATTCCCTAGGTGACTATGGTACTATTGAAACAAGTATATTCCTAGGGGTGGAAATAGTGAAAGAAAAAATTGAAAACTCTCATATTTTAATGGCGGTTATAGGAATTTCATTTGTAGTTCTTGTTTTAGGAATAGGTTTCTTCTTTGATTATTTGGGAGAAGCAAAGAAAGCAAAGATTAATGCACTTAACAATGAAGAATTACTTGTTTACGAAATTGAGCAAGCAAAGTATGATGCATCGGTAAAAAGTGCGGTAGAAGATTATATTAATAAGAAAGCATTTGAAGACTACTCCGAATTCGAAAGCTTAATTGGTACGGAAAAATATAATTGGATTAAAGAAGAATATAATCTAGCTCTTAGGAATCTATATTTCGATAAAAATTGGACTACCCAGTATGATATAAATGAAGTAATTGTAGAATTGGATGAGGGTGGTATGCCTAGCTTCGCTACTGAAAACTTATTAAGCATCAAAAGAGAACTGCTTACTTCGGAATTAGAAGAGAAATTATTTACAGAAAAAGTAGAAAAGAAGCTGGCAGAAAAAGAGCTTGCGCAAGAAAGAGCGATAAAAAATGTCCTTGCAACTCCAACTATACAGATTACTTCATATGAACCGCAATTAGGAATGACTGCTCAGCAGGTTTATGATTCTACTTGGGGGTATCCTGACAGAACAACAACATCTACAACTTCCTACGGAGTGACTGAAATGTGGGTTTATCCAGAAAGTAATTATATTCATTTCAAGGATGGAAAAGTAGTAGGAATAGACGGATCATCAAATTAAAAATTCGATTTCCAAAATAATCAATCATCAGTATAGAATTTAAAGTTATAGATTGTTAGAATGACCTCTCTGGTTTATCAGAGAAGTGATTTTATAATTGTGATTTATGTCAAAATAACTATGATTGTGAAGGATTTCACTTAAACTAACGGGGCAGTTTAGTTCAATAAGAAAAGTGGGTTTTTGATAATTCTAGATGGAAAATTTATTTAAAATTGGAACTACTATTCATTTCAAACGTATTAAAGAAAAGGGACAGTTTAGTTTAAGTGACACAAACAAAAAGGGGAATTAATTATGAAAAGATGGAAGTTAGTTATATCAATATTAATAGGAATCATATTAATATTTTTTATTAGTGGATACAAGTTTACATCACTCAGTGCTGCCAAAGATAACGCAATTCTTCCAAAAGATGCAGAGATGATAGAGCAATATAATACAGGTTCATCTGTTATTTTTTTATTTAAGAGTGATGAAGAAAAGTTATACCAAACCGTGTTATCCGAAAAGTCTGGGGTGCTTTTTCGAAGTAGTGTATCAACAGGTATTCCATATAGTTCAGATGAACTTCAAACAGTTGGTGCGATTAGCTTTACATCTGAAAAAGATGCAGCCACTCTATTGAGTGTAGTATCAAATGATGAAAAAGTTGCTTATATAGAGGCTGGTGTAGAGCCTAATATAGAAAGAAAAGAAATACATAAGGGTGAACGTATATCATTCTTATTTCCGTTTAGTAAACAAATAGACTTTCTCAATCCTACGGCATTTGATAAAGAGGGAAAAGCACTTTATTATTACGGTCTTCCCAAAAATGTAAATCAGGTTCATATTCCCGAAGATTTAAAATGGCATAAAATCGTTGATTAATGATTAAAGTGGTATGGGCTCAGTGAAGTGGTTACGTAAAATATATCTTATTCAACTAACGGATGCTTTAGTAAAAACGGATATCAAAATAAAATGAGCTTTGAGATACATTTTCCAGCTCATTTTTATATGCATTTTTAAATCAACCTTTACCTTTAACATGCCAATACAAGGGACGATTAAAGATAACCGCTTTTTCCAGTTCTGATAGCGTCTTAATGGTATAGGAGGTACCCTTACTTAATTATTTAGTTCTAACAGCTTGGATTTTGGTGGTGTTTTATAAGTAATATGAGAACCCAGTTTAGTCACAAATAACCCTCCGCCTAAACCATATTGACCACCGAATTTGGTGTCATACGTGTATACACGATATTGCTCACCTTTTTTCAATACACGTTCGAAAACCAGCTTACCGCCATCTCGTTTCCATACATTAATCGGTTTATTTATGTTGATCTTACCGATTTGACCTTTACGTAGTTCGATTCCATCCCAGTACACTTTTTTAGCAACAGATGGTGAAGTTGGAGTAGATGTTGTTGAAGTTGGCTTGGTTAAATCCCTGCCTGCAACATAAACTGCTTCATATTCAAATGGGTCTTCTCCGTATTCACCATTTTGCGTTTTTAATTTGGCAAATACAGCAGTTGTTGGGTTGGTAATGTATACATATGCCAATACGTAGTCATCAATTACCTCTTGTTTTGGTGTTGCCATATTTCTATCTTTAAGCGTGTAAGAAGATAGAGTTAGTTTTTTACTTGTGTCCCAAGAAGAACTTGCAGAAGGTTTAATTTTAAATATTACCGTTCCTGCTTTACTTTGTCCTTGAGTTTCTGTCCATACGCTATCATAATTACCAGTTTCACCAGTCTCGATTTTCTCAATGAAATCAATCTTTTTCCCATCGGTGAAATCAGAGGCCGCAGCTTCCGCAACAAGTACAGTAGTGCCGAACAAATTATTGGCAAAATTAAGTGGTAATATTACAACGGTTACTAGTAATACTAAAATGCTAAGTTTTTTAAACATGTGGTTATGCCCCTTAGGAAAATTTATTTGAATGTTTACACCATTAACAACCAATTTAATCGACATAAAAATTTGGATTTGGTGTAAGCTCTTAGTATAATTACTCAGACGTTATATCGGTATTCTATACTAATATTTGAAGGAGAAAACTATCTAAGAACCCAGCAAATCGGAAAAGACCGATATGCTGGGTTCTTGAGTTAATGTGCAAATGGAAGAAGGAAATAATGAAAGTAATGAAGAATGGTACAAGACAGGTGAAAGGAAGCAACGATCATATAGATTAGACATAACTTAGATCATAGATTGGGTATAACAGAATAAAAAATGAAGCGGAGGATTGGAAATGTTCATAGACCCAAATGCAACCGATGCAGCAATTAAATTAGGTGTTAGTCTTGCAGAGGTTACTGCTAAAAATTCAGTCTCTTATGTTATTAATAAAAGAGAAAAAGCTAAAGCTAATAAAGACAGAGAACTTGTAATAAGAGAATATGACGAACTTATTGATAAGTTAATTGATGATAATCGTGAGTTTGACCAAATTGCTAGGAGTTATAAAGCATTATATGAACAAATTGAAATATTATTGTCATGGCAAAGGGATTTCGGTCAGGCGATATTATAAACATTATTGCAGGGTTAAGTGACGGGTTTTTATTTGAATTTCTAAGAGTTGTTATAGAAAACAGCTCTTTTTTTATTGAACTCCATGGTAATCATAATTTTAGTAAGACAGTAAAATTACATATCAAAAGCCAGTCAGAAAAGATTCTTAAAAAGACTGATCGATAAGAATGATCATAATTAGTGGCTACGTAAATCTATTATCAACTCCGTCATTCATAGAGTCAGAGCAAAGGGATGCAATAACCAGAGTAGGACTATCTCCCGATATAGATACTCGTATTAAGTTCGACAGTCTTTGATGCACCCAGATCATTGGAGTCAGATAAATGGATGGGTTATAAGGCACGATAATTCATGGATTTCTTTCTTCAGGCATACCAACCTATTCCTGCTGAAATTATTTTCGCCATCTGTGGTGAACGTTCTTCTTGCGTGGATGGTTAATGGGTTCAGTTTGGTCAAAAAGGATCATATGGTATAATTGTTGAAAAATATTCCATTTCAGAAAATTTAATCAACGGAGTGGTTATAAAAAAAGTAAAGCAAAAAAACCTAGTGAATGGAGTTAGCTTATGAAAAAACGAACTTATCTGTTTAGTATCCTAGCCGTAGCACTTCTTATTGGAATTTCAACTTTGACCTTAGTGTTAGGGAGCAATGACGATTCTGAAATACACGCAGAAGAAAAAACTGAAATAAAAAATAATAGCTTTCTGGATAGTTTTAATAAGATTAACGTTGCATTGAAAAAGAAGCATCCAAATAGTTATGTTTTCAAAAAAATGGATTTGCACAATGGGGATCTTTTCTTATTAAATGAAGAAAATAAGGGTTTGGCTTTAAAAAAAGGAGATAGTGTTGAGATAGACCTATCCATCATCCCAGATGGAACAAGTGCTACGGGTGTTGGTTACATATTGAATGGCAATTACACGGAGATTTTTTCTGCTTCAGTTACTGACCAGCTGATGACAGATTTTTATGTAGAAGAAGATGGGGAATATATAATCTGTATTATCGGATTTAACGCAAACTTTATAACAATTACGGAAGGTGTTATATCAATAAATTAAATTCAAATAAATCGTTTCTTTTTGTTTAGCTAAATCTAATTAACTAAGGGGGAATATTAATAAAATGATGGGAAGAAAGCATTCAAATATGAAGAAAAAATAAATTCAAAAGTTAATTAATTTTGAGTGGCTTTTAACCGACTTTATCACAAATATCTAACCTGATTTTGAATCCCTTTTAAACTTTTGTGTACTTAGTGGATGGGTTTTAATAGTAAAAAAAAGAATTTAAAAAGGAAGATAATATTGATGAAAAAATATGCTTATAATTTCAGCATAATATTTTTGGCTTTATTCTCTGCTACGATGATTTATTTAAATGTTGAGGCAAAGAAATCAGAAAGAAAACTAGAAGCAGTTGTAGGAAACTCTGTTTATAATGTCTGGGTAACTCTTAATGAAATTAGTTCAGATGGAGAAATTACATTTCAAAATATCGAAAAAACAAATGAAAAACTTATTACGGCAGAGGTTTTTGCAGGTATTATAGATAGATCAGTCTCTGTTGAATTACTTCAACCCATTATAAAAAACTTATTAGTTATAGGGGAAAGTATTGAAAATAATTATTATAAAAACAATGAGTTTACAAAGGAAAACCAAGAAATACACAAAGAATATTTAACAGAAGTTCAGAAAACAATTTCAGCTATATATGACATTTATTACGTTCCTAATTCAGAAGGGAAAGTAAAGTTAGAAATCAAAAATTTTGACGAGTTAACTGAGATTAATAAAAGGTTGTTGGAAATTCAAAAAAAATAGGTATAACGGGGACATATTGAAAATCATTGGGCTGCTTAAACCCTATTGAGCAAACGGAAGGCGGAACTTTCTTATTGAATTATGTGTTCCTTAATAATTTGTTAAATCCTATTGACTAAGAAGAGCTAAATAATACAGGGATATTTAATTAATTGCAAATTGTTTATAAAACTATAACATCTTTTGCAATTTTAGAGAGTAGCAGGAGGAATATTGTAATGAAAAAGCTTATATTTTCAATGATAATTGTAATGAATATAGCTGGTTGTATACCTGAACCTTCTAATACGACTACTTATAGCCAAGCGCAGGGCAAAGTTATTGTAGAAAACAAAGACTATTCAATGAGGATAAAAGATTTCGAATGGAAAGAAGCAGACTTTAAAACAAGAAAAATTAGCGAATCCAGTGTATATGAATTAGCAGATCAATTCAATACATTAGAAGTTAAAAAAGGTGATAAATTAAAAATCGAAATTGAACAAAATCCTTCTTCAATTATTGTAGATCAATGGAAAGAAGATGGTACAATTGTTGCCGTTGAATCTAAAGGGAATGAAATAAGTCTACCAACTGAAACAGATATTATATTTATGAAGTTATCGCTGAATGGGATCAAGGAAGAATAACTTATATTTTTGATATGAATTTAAAATAAAAATTCATTAGGAACATTTGAAATATTTCCATGTGATTCTTAGTAAGGAATGGTAGTTTTTAATGAAGAAAAGGTATTATTCTTGTTTTTTGTGACGTATTAAAATAAAGAGAAGTTATATTAAATTTAGGAAAAGTAACGAATTTGGGTGGGAGGCATATGAATGGCAGAAAAAAAGTTTGATATTTTATTATTATTTCAAATAATTTTTGCAGTCTTTGCTTTGTTAATTAGTATTTACAGTTTGGTTACGGGAAACTTCAACTTGCAACCATTGATGTTCATACTTATGAGTGCAATGTTCATTATTATAGGATTGCGGGAATATAAAAGAACTCAAAGTTTATCGTGGGGTATCTTCTATTTGTGCATATCGTTCTTTATTTTATTCGTTGCGATTCAAGGTATTATGGTTAATTGACAGGGTGTTGTTTTAATAAGGGGACAATGATCTTTTTGTTAACTTAATATACTAATACAGTAGGTTAACTTAAAAGGGGGTTCTTGATTGGGTTGAGTCATGTAATTATTAGAAAGCTTGTTTCCGCGGTAATTGCTTGTGTGTTGGTTATGTTAATTTTTTTCCTCGAAGAACAGACTGGTTTTGTAATGATAATAGGTATGTATCTATTACCCATTCTTTTGTTTTATGGAATACCAGCATCTATTCTCTCTGATATCATTACAACAAAACTAAGCGGGTTGCTTAGAGGAAGTTTGGCGTTATTTATTCACTTATTTCTAGCTGCTTTGTTTATTGTGATCCCCATCTTATTTTCAGAATTGGAAAGGGATTTGTTACTTGCTGACATTAGGAGTTTATATGATAACTTTTATTTTATTACCTCCCTTCTATCTTCAAGCCTGTTCTGGTGTATAGATGAGGTTCTCAGGTCTAAAAGAGTGAAAGTTCTAAGTGAAAAGAATGGAAATTTGAGAATTTAGTGAAGATACATTATCTTGTTTAACTAACGTCTGCGTTTCTACAATAATTTGTCGTATGGTTAAGAAGAGGAAAGAGATGTAAACAAGACCATCATTTCGATGGTCAATTATTTTATCCAAAACACCAAGTAGATATTAGAAATCCATGGAAAAATGTTACAGTTAAACTAACGAAGCAGGTTAGCTGAACAAAATCAAAGGGGGAGTATGATGAAAAGATTTTATATTAGTGTGTTAACTTTGCTCGGATTATCTTTATTAATAGGGTGTACCGATAAGCAAGTTGAAAAAGACACTAAACAATTAACTAAAATAGAGGAAATAGAAGTAAGCGAACCTTTAAACATCGGTAGGAATGCAGACTATTCAGTTCCATTTAAAATTAGTGAAATTAAAAGTATTTTTGTTAACTTGAATGACAGTGCTTCAGAAACACCTCTTAGGGGAGTGAGATATGAAGTATCGTTGGCGTCGGAAAAAGAAATATTGAATGAAGATAGGTCATCTTTCAATTTTGAGGTTGTGACCGAATCTACCATAATGAAGGAATCATTAGGAACCATCCAACCAATGTCGCTGACAGACACACGTGATGGATACTTATATACCTTGTCGTTTGAAACGATATATCGTGAATATTCCAAGGAAGAACTCGAAGAATTAATTAAAGAACGGAACTTCCAAATATATCTAAATTACAAAGGGATAAGTAACTCAATTGAGTTTTTATAATAAAGTGCGTTAACTTTAATTTTTACACTAATGGCCGCTTAAATGTCCCTTGCTATGTTCATCATATAAGATATTTCCCCAAGAAATATCAAACCCTTAATAGTAGATAGACGTTTAGTTTTGAGGAATAGTGATTTTTTTACTTTAACAATTCCTACATGAGAATAATGTTTCAGATGCGTGTTTAAATGGACTTGGAATAGCCCTTATTCTAGTTGCTAACAAGGAGTGCCCCATTTTTGCTAGGTTAATATTCCCTTCCGTTTACTCATCGAAAAATCATTTAAACAGCACCTTTTAGGATGCTGTTTATTTTTGCTTATGATTCATGGTAGATTTTCATTCGATTCTTGTTGTATTTTAAATTGTGCTCAAACATTTTACCGCGAGATTTTTAACAGTGTTTTCAACAGATTCAAGACGACTTTCAACTGCATCAAAACGTTGGTTCATTTCTATTGTAACTGAATCAATCTTTTCATCCAGTGTGCCAATCTTTTCATCGAGTGTGTCAACCTTTTTGTCCAGTGCATCAAACTTCATATTCACTTCTAAAAGTGTTGTATTCATTTGTTTCAGCATTTCCATCATTAAGTTGTCGTTTGTCATTCCAGATCACTCCTGCGTTCATATTATAGCATGTCTGTACCAAAACACTTTGAACTCAAAGAAGAGTTTTGACTCGAGTGGTACCCTAATTGTTGATTTTATATCCAGTTGGACCGATAAACTAACAAACTGTTTTTTTAAATTGGGGTGGGGGCTGATAGGGAAAAGATTTTCATTCGAAAAACAAATTATTAGTCCAAGATTGTTTTAAATAAGTAAAAAAAAGTGGAGCGTTAAATCCACTCCACAAATGATGGTATTCTTAATAATCCTTTTTTCGTAAGGTTTCTGTACTTCACCTTAGCTTTTAACTGATTGCCAAGATAAATATATTTATCATTTTCCTCCGTGATAAAGTCTTTATATTTTATATAAAATTCTTTTCGATTTTGAGGGGTCATGAATTCCATAACACCCGCATACTTACCATCTTCAAAACTTAGAAGCAAGCCGAATGTATCTTTTCTTAATCCAGATATATAAACATTATCGTACTTGTAATTAATTACTTTAAGCCAATCTTGTGATCTTTTATTAATTTGATATTTCGAATTAGCTTTCTTTTGAACAATACCTTCTAAATCGTGCTGCTTTATTAAATCAAAATACTGAATACCTGCTCCTTCAACCCATTTTACTTTATTAAGTAAAGGAGTGTCCTCAGTTATTATTTTTTCAAGCAAACCTTTTCTTTCAATTAAAGGAAGACTTGTAGCTTTAATATTGTTGCAATAAATCATATCAAAAACACTGAAGGAGATTTTATGCTCTGATTTCTTTGACTTGAAACGTTCCATAACAGCTTCAAAATCTGGTCTGCCTTCATGATCTGTAACAATTATTTCACCATCTAATACTGTTCCGTCTGGTAAAGGGAGTCCAACCAATTCAGGAAACATAGAGGTAATTTCGTTGTTGTGGCGAGTGTATATTCTCACTCTATTATGAAACTTTGTCCATATAGTACGAAATCCATCCAGCTTCAGTTCTGTTATATATGAATCATCATCAAAAGGATTTTCTGATTTGTGTAGCAGCATAGGGGATATAAACATATACAACACCTCTAGGTAATTGTAACACGATATACTTGTAAAATATTTGGTAATTAGAGTAATAGAAAGGAAGTTGGTCATATCAATTTGCTAAAGAAGGCATACAGATTTAATAAATACACCTAAATTCATCGACTTTCTATTTGGCTATGTTAAAGGTTAAGATTGATTTATCGTAAAATGGTATTAGGTTCTCGACCCTCTATTCATTAAAATAAGTTTTAACCCAATTGGATATTTATGTTAAAATCTGAATAAGTATGTGAATGTACTTAAACTAACGGAGCAGTTTAGTTGAATAAGAAAAATTAGGTGAGTACGTGAAGATTTCTTATCTAATAAGTTAAAAAGGGGGGTATTAAAATGGGGTTGTTTAGCAAATTTTTTGGAAATAAAAAGCAAGACAAAACGAATAATAATCAGAAAGATCTTGAAGAAATTGAATTACTAAAACGAGAAAAAATGAAAAAACCACCTGAAAAATCTAACGATGTTGGAATAGGCATGGGTGTATCATTCAATATTTCATCTGATGTAAACGAAAACTCTGGGCTTTCTATTACTACATTGCCTGTGGGCGTTTATACTGGTAGTATAGCAACAGATTTTTATGTATATGAATGGTTTATCAAAAATACTGGTGAAATATTCTATGTCGGAAAAGGACGTGGCAACCGTTATAAAGTGTTCCACGAACGAGCATATGAAGCTGAAAAAATTCGGAAAATGTATGATACTGACTCTCGCTTTGTTGGAACTGGGTTAACCGAAGAACAAGCAATAGAGGTAGAGGATAAAGAAATAACGAGAATACTAAATGAAACAAAAGATAGACTAACGAACCGCATAATCCCACTCTTCACTAAAAGAGATAACGGATATGACCGCAGTCCCAACACGCCTGAGCTCCAATTTGAAACAGCTCCATATCTTTACGCAAGTGAGATAGACGAACATTACTTTGGCATAAAATCTCAAACATTTGATGAAGTTATGTACGAAAATTTAAAAGCAGTAGTCTTTATCACACGAAATGTACGAGATGAGATTAGTATCATTTATGGTGGGAAATTAGACAAGTATCAAGGTGAAACAATAGCAACATTGTCAACAAACGGAAGCAAAATACTTAAAAGCAAATATGCAAAATCAGTTACTGCTTGGATATACATTGGTGATGATTACGTGATTAATTATGAAAAAGACCAAGAGCAAGCATTAGAGAAACTAGGGCGAAACATACCAACTTATTATTTAATTGATGTTTGGAAGTTTTTAAAAGAAAAGTTTGGCGAAGTTGAAACAATTTCAACAGAAGATGTCCTTATTAATCCAATCCACAATCGAGTTCCATTAAAAGATATAAAGAACCTGAACGACTGGGAGAGAGGCTTTGACGGAGGGATGCCGTATTGGGAAGAAGGCGATAAGGAACGAAAAGCAGGTAACCTTGAACGAGCTATTGAGTTGTTTGATATAGCACGATACAACGGCTACAATGCTCCAGCATTATATAGATCGTACGCAATGACATATCGAAAACTCAAAGACTATGACAACGAAATTGCAATCATTGATGAAGCGATTGAACGTTTAAGATCAGAAAAAATGAACATAAACGAAATTCACAATATGGAATTAAAAGAACGTCGAGCAAAAGCTCTCACATTAAAACAAAAACTAAATAGTTCGGAACGTTAAAAGAGACCGTTATATAAGGGTGCCACTAAATTACTGCCTCCTCAGATGTACAATAAACATATGAAGTAAACTGAATGTAAATTACCCGTTTATTAACAATAATTGGTCATCCTGAGAGTATATTAGAAAGCCAAAATTTAATGACATTGCTTTTTAATTAGACGAAAAGAACGTTTGTTCTTATAATGAATTAAAAAGGAGTTGTACTTAAATGATGAGGGAAGACCATTTTGACCATGAGTTGGATTTATCAAAAGTTCAGGATAGAGGATCTAAAAAATGGGTTGCGATGGTGTTGCCAGAGCATGTAAAACTCATGAGGGATTATGTTAGGGAACAACAATTAATTCCTCGGCCGCAACTAAATGAGTGGGATTTAGAAATAATCGAAGAAACAATAAACCTAGCTATGACTCGAAAATGTGATGTAGCAATTAAAATGTGGAGGGATGGCAAGTATGTTCTACGCGGGGGTATAATTCAGCGTGTGGATTTAAAACAGAGAACAATGGAAGTGGATGATCCATTTGGGTTACATAAGTATAAACTGGATGAAGTTGTGGATGTAACTGTATTAGAATAGAGTAGAGGTGATATAAATGGATCAAAAGGACGTGGAAATAAATCAATTAGTGGAAGCTTTGATGCTAAAGATTCCTAGAGAACATGTAATCGAAACATTAAATCAATTACTAAATATGCCGAAAGAAGATATGGATGAGCTAGCGGAGTATTGTCGCATGATAGATGAGAGAGAGAAGAATACTTCCTTACTTCAACAAAAAAACACTTAACAGGTAACGGGTTCGAATATAAAAAACAAATGGTAGGCACTGCAAATCGCGGTGCTTTTTTCGTGATTTCCTTTCGAACAATGTATTTACAAGAAGTTATGTTAAAGAAAAAGTTTATTTTATCGTAAATGGTATGTTGACGCCTTCTCTAATAAAATTATGTTCAAGCCTAACTGGATATTTATGTTAAAATGAGAATGAGATTGTGAAAGAATTTACTTATACTAACGAAGCAGATAGTTGAACAAGGAGTGAATTTTATCAAATTGAGTATTGTCATAAATTCACTTAATTCGTTTATATAAAGTATATTGGAGATATAGATAAGATATCGGGAAATTTTTCAAACAAATAAAAGTGGGGTAGGTAATCTCTTTGGAATTTTTCACATCACAATTAATAATGATTGCATTATTTATCTTAGTTATTCATTCAATTGAAACATTAGCATACTCAGTACGTTTATCAGGGGCAAGAGTGAAACTATTAGCATCCGCACTTTCTCTATTTAATGTGATGGTAATGGTTTCAAGGTTAGCAAATATGATGCAACAACCTTTTACAGGAAGTTTGATTGATAATGCGCCAAAAGAAAATGCTTTAGAATTTGTCGAGAGTCAATATCGAATTCTAATTGGTTCTGCAACATTAGGAACAATACTCGGGTTACTTTTGTTACCGACATTTATTGCTGTTTTCTCAAGGGCAATCATTCATTTAGCAGAGGAACGCGGATCGATTCCAGCGTTATTGAATAAAGGGTTTTCAATACCTTATTTAAAACGTGTAAAAAAACATATTCATCTACCTAGATATACTTATTTAAAAGATATGAACTGGCGAGATATACCAATTAAATTATTTTGCATTAATATGTTGATTACAGCGATTTATACAATAGGAGTTTTATCCGCACTATATGCTGCACTAATTGCGCCTGAAAGAGCAACAACTGCTGTTATGGCATCAGGTTTAATTAATGGTATAGCTACAATCTTACTAATTATCTTTATTGACCCCAAAATTTCAATACTAGCGGATGATGTAATCAACCAAAAAGGAAACTATGTCACTTTAAAAAGCGCCTCTATTATGATGGTGACATCAAGATTGTTAGGAACACTTTTAGCACAGGTGTTATTCATTCCAGGTGCAAATTATATTGCTTGGTTTACACAGTTCATTATATAGATTAAGAAATACATTGTAATAACATCGACCCTAAGGTGCTTAAGCTTACACTTAAACTACCATGAAAATTAATTTCTTCAAGAAAAGAAAAATGACAATACTTAATAAGACCCCTGCTTAATCGTTAAAAAAAAGAGGAGAGCGGCATTAATAGTCTATTGTTTTCGGTAGACTATTAGTATTGACTCCACTAACCATTTTCATTCTCTGTGGTGCAGCACTATTTTTGTGCTGCATGGATGGCTAACGGGGCAGGTTAGTTGAACAAGGGAATTTAAAAAGCCCACTAATAGTGGGCAATTGTTTTAAAATTATATATCTTCTTCTGTTTTAAAATTTATTTTATATGTATCTTGAGGATTATATTTTCCTAAATGTTCTAAATCAAGATTCTTGTTGATATTCAAAGTATATACTGGTTCTTGGTTATACCCTTCTTCTGGAGGAAGAACTCTAACAGTTTTGTTACTATCCCTTTGAATACTTACGGCAACAAGGTTATTTTTATCGTCTGTTACATAAAGTGATTCCGTATTTAGTATGGGTTCATTTATTCCTTTATCAAACTCAATAATCCACTCATAATCTGGGGTTACGGATCGATATGTTACATTATTTACTTTTTCTACTGCTTTCTTTTCGACAAAATCAGTAGAAAAAGTGATTGTATAGATTGATAAACCTAATATTATTACAGTAAAAGTAAATAAAAATTTCTTCAATGACAACATCTCCTTTTATAAATAGTATAAATTAACATGGGAATATTTGCCACTATAATCTGATAGTTCTTATTCAACTAACGGTTGCTTTAGTTGAATAAGGATTCTTTGATAAAAGGTGTATTTTGTTTGTAAAATTGGATCTAAGAGGGAATATAACGAAGCATTTACTCCATCCTAAATAAGCACATTAACCATAAGATTAATGTGCTTATTTAGTTATGGGATGGTGGTAATTTTGAGTTTCTTAAAAAAAATCTCTTGTTTGTTAGTAATTTTTTTAGTTTTTGTAAATTTGTTCGGTCGTGAAACAATCGCTTCAGATGGTGAAATTACGCTAAAAGAAGCGATTAATATTGGATTCCAGAGGGCAAAAGAATGGAATGTAAAAGCAACACTTACAAGTGTAAACAGTGTAGATGAAACGATGGGAGGCTCGAGAGGAGGAAAAGGGAAACGCTTTAGATGGTTTGTGCAATTTATGGCTCCAGGTACAGACGAGCATTTATTAATTGGTATCTCAGAAAAGAAAATTACCGTGTTTAGACCGATTAAGCAATCTCAGGTTCCAACAATACCCTATGATGAGATTAAATTGGATAGCTCTGATGTTCTCCAACTAGCAAAGGATAAATACGGACTAAAACCAGGAAAAGATTGGGCGACAGGATATCATTTTACACTTGATAGAATTGATGGTATGCCCATTCTAACAGTGTTTGGAAATGATCGAGATAGCCGTTTTACTCGAATTTCATTCAATGCCCAAAATGGAGATGTGGTTAGTGCCATTCATAAATTACCATACGGTGGAGGATTACTATCCAAACGTATGGGTACTGATGCCCTAACAAAGAAAGGGATGGCAATTACGGGAGTTGTCGCTGGAAACAACAATTTAGTGGTATGGGGAGACAAAAAGCCAACACAATTTAGTACCACCAAGCAACCTTTTATTGAATGGAGCCAGAACAAGGGAGAAACATGGACACAACTCCGATTTAATAATTATGTAACGCACGCCTGGTTTGATAGAAATGATCAATTATATGCAACAACCGAAAAAGAATTATGGGTAGGTACTACCTCTAAAAGTAAAGGAACGAAAATTCTTTCATTAGACCATATGATTGAGACTATCGATTATTCAACCAATAACCATATAACTGTTCTATCAAATGGAAAGGTTTACTATACGTTCAATCAAGGGGAGAGTTGGGAACAAGCTATTGTTCCTAAACCATTTTATGAGGTTCAAATATCGGATAATGGTCATTTAGTAGGGTTAACAGAAGAAAGGAAGATTTTGCAAAGGGTAAATGATGGTTGGAACGAGATAACCACGCCAAATAGTAATGATGAACCTTTGGATATGAAAGTGATTAATAATAGGCTATTCGTTACCACACAAAGTGGAATTTGGATCCGAGATCTTCAAGAGGCAAATTGGAGAAAAATTCAAGTGGATGAAGTGGTAGTTAAATTTATTAAAAAAGGAGAGAAATTATTCGGCTATACACATAGAGGTGAAGCAATTTATTCGATTAACACGGAAGATGAAGGAAAACCTGAAAAAGTGTTTGATGCGGTTGATATTATCGTTTTGGATGTGGATATCATAGGAGATACGTTATGGATTGCAACTATACCAAATTATTCTTGGGAAGAAATGAAGATTCAGAAGAGATGATAATAATTTGAAGTTTATATCCCTGAAAAAATACACTCTGAAATATTTCACTTAAACTAACGGGTGCTTTACTTTAATAAGAAAACACCATTAGGGAACCTTAAAATTAGGTGGTGAACTATTGAAAAGATACATTATTTTTATAATTGCATTTCTTCTTGTTGTTACCCTGAATAAAGCAGGAGCTACAAAGGAAGGATATACTGTAATAGCAAAAAAAGACGATATAACTATCTATGCAAAAAAAATGGGAGAACTATATCGAGATTTTAAAATTGATTTCAAAGGGGAGATATACTTTAGACCCTATTGGATGAACGATACTAACCCTACCTATGCCCCGCAAATCATTTACGAAGATATAAACAAAGACGCGAAGAAAGAACTAATTATAATTTTAACAAAAGGTTACGGTACTGGTGTTTTAGATCAAGAAGTTTATGTTTATAGAAATACAAATGGATTGTTTGATGTGCGTGTTGATGATCCTATGGCAATTATCTACAAAAACGTAAAAACCAAGTTAACAACAGAAAAAGCGGAAATTAGAATAGGCGACAAAGTATATAAAGTTGACATAACCCCTTTAGAAACCTACAAACTTATTTGAGGATATTGCTTTTGGTGGTGTAATTAAATATGAAGTAAAAGACCACCAACTTATTGCAACAATCTCAGCACGAATTTCTCCAGCTGGCTTTGTTGGTCAACTTGTAATTGTGTATGAATATCGTGACAAAATGTATCAAGCAAAAACAATTGAATTTCAACCTTCACCCGAATTATGAGTTATTGAACTAACGGGTGCTTTAGTTAAACAAGACCATCATATCGATGGTCTATTTTTTTACCTAAAACATCAAGTAAACCTCAGAAGGATAGTATGAATAGACATGGATAAAATAATACAAGAAATTAATAAAGGATGATTTAATTGAACAAGTTTATTCTACTTGTACTCATGTATACCTTGACTTGTGGGGTATATAACGGAAATGCATATGTAAACTCTAACTTCCAACCTCGAACTATTGAAGAAAGTTATCTTGAAATTGGATATAAAACTGTCGGAGAAGCTTTAAAAGATTTTGAACACCATTATAAACAGGATTTACAGCTGCCATTAAGAGTCCCTCCTGTTGTCTTTACTCACTTATTTGCAAGAACTATTGAAGGAGACAGCGGAGATATTTTTGAAATGGAGTTTATAAATGAGCAATCATCAGTGAACAATTTCATGATTAATGTAGCAGTAAAGGATAGTTTTAAGATACTGGATAAAGAAGTTATAAAGGAATTTAGACTTAAGGGTGGAAACACTGCATACTTGTTGAGTATAGGAGGTCCAAATCCAAACTTAGGTTCAAACTTATTGGTTTTTGAAAAAGATAATTTGCAATATAGGTTTAGTATAGATAAAAGAATATCCGAAAAGATTACTCCTGAAATTTTAGTTCAGATAGCTAATTCTATTGATTATTGAATCGAATCTAAAAATTTCTCTTATTGAACTAACGGGCGCTTACTTCAAGGAGTATGGATGCCTCTTTCTAATTTGGGAAGATTAGAAAAGAGGTGAATTTATCTTGAAAAAACTGTATGTATTGATGGTAATCATATCTTTATTTACTTTGGTCTCATTTGAAACTTATGCTCAGCCTAAAAAATGTCCTGTACTAAGTGAATTAGAGAAAACATCGCTTAAGGATAAAAAAGAGGTTATTGAGGCGTTAAATACTTTAATACCAAAAACCTATGGAACTGGATTAGATGATTTTCCTGACATGTATACTAAGTGGAATGTAGTAACTGCTAAACCTTTTCTCAATACAGTTGGTAATAATGAAGAAGAAGGCTATTTTGGAATGGCAAAAACCTTTTGTGGCAAAGAAATAGCTGAAAAATCATGGCTTGTACGTTTAGATTTTACTAAAGCACCTGGAGCTGATTTAGCCCAGGGTCAAATATTTTTAGCTAAAAGTAAGGAAAAAGGATGGTTTGTTTGGTTTCGATACCATTAAACTGTTATTCCTTTTTGAACTAACGGGCGCTTTAGTTAAACATAACCATCATTTTGATGGTTTATTTTTTTTATCCGAAACATCAAGTAAATCTCAGAAATCATTTGTGAAATGTTACACTTAAACTAACGCAGCAGTTTAGTTGAAGAAGCTTTTGTGTGAAAATGGTAGTAAAAAATTGGAACCTCATTTCGTTTCGAACGTATTAAAGGAAAGGTTAGTTGAAGAAAGTTATAAACGGGGTGGAGTATATGAGTGAACGATTTGAATTAAATTTTAAAAATAAGGAAGTAAGAATTTGGTTTTATTTGGTGATACCAACGTTTATTGTAGGAAGCATTTTTATATTATATGGTGAACAAAAATATCAGTCTATTCCTATGTTATTGTTAGTAATAGCATGTACTATCTTTTATACATGGCGTTTTTATTACCGTAAGAAACAGAAGAAAGAAGGAAAAAGTTCTTCTTAAGCTAACGAGTGCTTTAGTGGAAGAGTGTTGTTTAACTTGCGTTTAACAATTGGTCCATAATATTAATCGCGTTTAATTGACTGATAATTTTAAATGTTGTGTTAAGATAGTTGAAAAAGAGGTGAACCTTGTGGATAAAAAGAAAAAAATATTTATAATAGCTTTCGTAATGGGTGTTATTTCAACAGCCTTTGTATTACCATTGCTGAGTGCGTTGGGCGTTCCTTCGTTTGATGTGGTATTAACTGCCCTATTTGGAGAAGGAAATAGCTGGGCTTTAGTCTTTTCTCTAATGTTAATCCTTCTAATCACTTTTGGTGCTGGGAAAGCTATAAAAAGCTAAAACAGCAAAATCTTCCTGTTCTTATTCAACTAACGGGTGCTTTACTTCAAGAAGGAGTAAAGCTTTTTTCTTATTGAACTAAAGCGCAGTTTAGTTGAACAGTTAATCTTGGAATGTGCTATTATCAATAGGTTAACAATGTTGAACTATGTTAACATTCCGATATTTTAAGAATGAACAGTATGAAACTATCATAGGAGAGTCATAAAATGAAAAAGAAAATGAACTATTTAATCTTAATTTTAACAACCATCTTCATGGTTGGTTGTACCAACATAGAAGATGCATCCATTACAGATGTAGAAACAAATCCACAAGAAGTAACCACAGTTGAAACAAATATAAATAGTGAAAAAGAAGAAACTATCACTTCGGTTGTTTATGAACCAGTAGAAGAGGAAACACCAACCCAACCAAATAATGAACTGTTCTCAGGATACAAATTTATTGAAGTTGATGGTGGTGATTTGTCTGGATATCGTGAACCTAACGTCGTCGTTGATATTGGTTACGGGGACCGTGAATATTGGGCATTTACTAATGAATACGGGCAACTAGTACGTGTCATTGCTGAGGAAATCATTCTACAAGATGACAGTAACGAACCTGTAACATCGTCTGGCAGATATTACGCTGATGAAGCAAAAGTTCCTGGTGTCGAAAGAGCAGATTTAGATGAAGGGCATATAATTGCTGATTCTCTCGGAGGGGTATCGAATGCTTATAATATTACCCCACAAGATAGTACGCTCAACAGACATGGTGATCAAGCTTATTTGGAAAACGTGATCCGTAGTGCAGTTGGAGCTACTAATTTTGAAGCAATTATCACATATTCGAATACAGAAACGCAGATTCCTTCAAGTTATCAGTATACCTATACTTTAATGGGTAATGAGGTCGTTGATAAATTTGACAATGTGAACCCTGATGAAGTAAATGCATCACTCGGTTTGACAGGCAGTGAGCCTTCTGATTCAACTAGTTCAAACACTAATTCAACTAGTCCAAATACAAACGGTGATATTTCTAGTGTTGATACAAACGGTAATGGACAAGTGACGATTAAAGAAGCAAAAGCAGCAGGTTTTAGTATGCCAATAACTAGTGATCATTGGTTATACCCCTATATGCGCGATAATGATAATGACGGTATGGTAGGTGAGTAAACTCCTTGAACTTTAGGCAAAATAAATGAACGAAAGAACATTTTCTTCGTTGGACGATTTATAACAATTTGCGAATGGGTGTCTGTACAGGAACAACTGAAGTTAATGGTCATATCATCTATATTTGTATGGTGAAAATATAATTATTTTTCACTAACGTGTGCTTTACTTCAAGAAGAAGTAAAGCTTTTTTTCTTATTCAATTAACGAACAGGTTAGGTGAACAAATTAACACAAGATCTGTTGAAACGAAAACTACAAAATTCTGTCTAATTATAAAAGGGGTGACGATATTGAAAAAACTTAGCTTAATTTTGTCTTTATTATTTTTATCAATAGGGCTGTTGGGCTGTCAACAAAGTGGTAAAGAGGAGGAACTCAACAACGAGATTTCTAAAAATATAACCAACGCTACTACTCAAAATATGCCAAAAGATATGCCTTCTGATTTTGATTTTTCTATTCAGTTCGGTGTCCAAAAAAAGAATGAAATTAATACTTTTGAAGGAACGGTGACTAAGGATTTAATAGCAGATGGTACTGCAACCACAGAGTTAATCTTAACAGAGGAAGAAATGAGAGATATTTATGAGAAAATGCAAGAAATTAATATAGCCGAGACGAAGGAATTTACACCTGAACCTATAAACGGAACGGTTTGTATGCAACAACCGTACGGAGAAGATGAGTGGAAAATTATTATCAACGGTGAAACGTTAACACATTTAATTTCAGGGGAATACTGCGAACCAACGAACGATGCAAAACAACTAATTGAGTTAAGAAATTATGTCTTTAATATAATTAAAAGCAAGGATGAATATAAATCACTCCCAGAGTCCGATGGTGGGTACCAATAATTATTCAACTAACGGGTGCCTTACTTCAAGAAGGGGTAAGCCTTTTCTCTGATTTAAACTAACAGGGCAGTTTAGTTGAACAAGAAACTTATGACTCATTTGAAGTAAAAATACATTCAATTGAAGTAACATTGATTTTACTGGAGTAAATAAAATGAGAAAAACACCTCAAGTTAATTATCTCAAAAAATGAATTTATCACTCGGCAATGTATGGTTTTTATTTTCATGTATATGTATAAAATCTACTAAATGAATATAGTAAGCATGACCCCTTGTCGAATTACGTTGAATAAAAACGTAATATTTGAAATAATTGTGAATAAACAGGTGTTCATAATTATTTATAGGGGGATTGAAGAATGACAGAACTTAAAGCTGATAAAGTGTTTATTTCCTATGCTTGGTCAAGCCAGGAACATGAAGAATGGGTAAACGAGTTAGCGACACGATTAGAAGAAGGCGCTGGAGTAGAAGTAGTTTATGATAAGTGGGATGCAGTTGAAGGTCAGAACTTAAACGCTTTTATGCAAAGGAGCGTCAATGATCCTTCGATTACTAAGGTGTTAGTTATCTGCGACGAAACCTATAAACAAAAAGCAGATGAATTTCAAGGTGGAGTTGGGACAGAAACAGTTATTATATCAAACGAAGTCTATAAAAATGTAAAACAAACCAAATTTGTACCAATTATTGCTCAAAGAGGACCAAATGGAGAAGAATACGTTCCAACTTATCTTAGCGGAACAAAATATATTGATATGTCTTCAGTCCAAAATTATGAAGAAGGTTTTGAAAAATTACTAAGAAATTTGTATGGTAAACCTGAATTTGTAAGACCAAAAAGAGGGACACCTCCATCATTTTTACTTCGAGATGAAAAGAAAACATCCTCTGATAGTAGAAGGGCATTAAGTAGATTTGCTTACGATGTTGAAAGGAAACCAAAAAATATAGAGATATATTTTAATGATTTTGTTGAGACATTTAAAAATGATATGAAACAGTATGCTATTACACCTTCTGACTACAATGAGCTTGCACCATTAATATTTGAAAGCCTACATGACACAATGGATTTACGTGATATGTTCATCGAGTTTTTAGAAACATATATCAAAGAGGCTGAAGTTGTTAATACTTCACTATTAATAGAGTTTTTTGAATCAATTTATCCTTTAATTTATACAAGGTCAGGGTCAGTTACTTCTAGCTATTTTGATGCTCAATTCGATCACATGAAAGTCTTTGTTGTAGAACTAATGATTTATACATTTGCTCTATTGTACAAGTTCAGACAATATGAAGTTATATACGAAATTGTAACTAATCATTACTTTGTAAAGGATGACTTCGATAGAGAACTTGATGGTTCTATTGGAATTTTTCATAAATATCCAGAACTTATCGAAAAAACTAACCTACCTTCGACAGGGCAAAAATATATATCAAATACGGGGCGTCTTATTATTGATAGAGCAAATTATGTCGGAATCTCATCCGAAGACTTGATACAAGCCGATTTTTTAATTTATCTCCTGAGCTTTGCACATGGTAAGTCGGAAGATTATTTTGCTTGGTATCCAGCTACATCTCCTTATTTTACAATCCCAAGTATTCAATTCATAACAAGAATTAAATCTAAGAGATTTTTTGAAACTATTAAGGTAATGTTTCCTGTAAAGGATGCAGAAGAGATGAAAGTGCTTTTTGCAGAGTTTAATAAATATCTTATACAAAAGTTAGAAAAGGGCTCCAAAATACATTATAATTTGTCACTTAATCCTGATGAAATCGCAAAATATTAAAAACGTGAATTGAAGCTTTGAAATAAAGTTCGCTTAAAATTACCTTTTCTCTATCTTTTCTTAGAGTTGAGGGGATTGTGAAAAAATGTACTTAAACTAACGCGGCAGTTTAGTTGAAGAAGAAAATATATAAAACCCGATATAAAAAGGGTGAAATTCGAATTACCAGGGCATTAATCTTCAATAAAACTTAGTATGAGAAAGGGGAATATAATATAAAATTTTCATTGTTTAAAAATCAGTCTTTTACAAAAATAATTAACGCTTTGCCAAAAAAATACGGAAATCAAATGAAGCATAGTGATGAGATTGTCTCTGCAATATATTACCCTAAGGATGAATTTGTAGTTACCTTTTCACAAGCTACAAAAGGTATTGAAAAACTAGAAAGTTCGGATAGTAAAAAAATTGCTATTGCCTACAATTTTTCAGAAGAAGCACAAAGAATTTTAAAAATAAATGGGTTTCATCTAATCCAATATTCAAGTTTTCCTTGGACTGATGAACAATGGAAAAACAGGAATTCTTAATAATAAGCCTTATTCAACTACCATGAAAATAAACTTCTGTAATTTCGGAAAAAAGGCAATACTTAATAAGACGCAGCTCATTCGTTTAAAAAAAAGAGAGCGCCTAATTCATTGAACTATTGTAGGTAGATGGACTGGATTA
>NZ_JBAWSY010000014.1:0-79534 GCF_037104765.1 Psychrobacillus mangrovi
TGTTCGTCGAGCCAAGATTTTATTCCACGCTTCCTCTAGCCCTTACCTCACGATAAGTACCTTGCGCTTCCTTAGTGGTTGGTCGATGTGTACCCCCACAGTGGACTTTCACCACCTAGATAGTTGCCATGCCTGGCACACATAAAAAAAAGCATTACTCTTAATGAGTAATGCCAAGAATCAATTTTGTGTGCATAGAGTTGTATATTAAATTCGGCAAGGACCACCAATTCGCTTTCCGTGGGCTTGGCTTCAGCCTCCTAGGCCAACAGGATGTTGATCATGCAATCGTTGCCGCAGGATGTGGCGAACTTAGATTGCCTTCCTCTCAACCTGCGGGGTCTTCTGCTCAAGCTGTTCCCACAGGAGTCTCCGTGGTGGTCCTCGCTTATAAACAATTCCCTATAGATATCTATTATCTTTAATACTTTTGTCGTCAAGCTGGGCATTATTCTCGATGAGTAATGCCTAAATGTTAGAAATATTATTTACCTGCTTGTTCGTTTTCACTCTTATTGATAAATAATTGATCAACGGCAAGCATTTTACTTCCATTAATTGCAAGAAATAGAGCTATAGCTAAAAAAGCTAAATCTAATTCATAACCTGCACCTGGGGTTTGCCCATCACCTAAAAAGCCCACAGATAATTTAGCTGTAAAAATAGCTCCGATCATGACTAGCGATATTAGAGCAGACACAATTCTTGTACCTAAACCTATGATTAATGCAAATCCACCAACCATTTCAATTAAAGCCACAACATAAGCTAATACTCCTGGTATACCAATACTATCAAACCATCCTACAGTATTTTCAATTCCGCCCTGGAATTTCACTAATCCGTGAACAAAAAAACTAATTCCTAAGATTACTCGTAGCATCAACTTACTTGCCTCAAGTTTGTTATTCATCCTATTTCCTCCTAGCCTATTATTTATTTAAAACAATTTCTCAAAACATCAATCAATTAAGCTATGTTTTCAAATAAGAATATTTGTTTTTTATAAGATAACAACCTTTATATAGAATGTCAACCTTTTGTTTGTTAAGATAGAGTTAAATTTTGTATGAGTAAACACAAGAGGTGGTCAAATTGGAAATAGGATCAAAAATTCGAGCTATACGAAATAGGAAGAAAATCACCATTGCTCAAATGTGTGAAGGGACAGGACTTTCAAAAGGTTTTATCAGCAATATCGAAAACAATAACACTTCACCATCCATCAATACTTTGCAAACCATATCCACTTTTCTTGGCGTACCTTTACCATACTTATTGTTAGAGAAACACCAACACATGCGAGTTGTTAGAAAAACGGAGAGAACTTATTCTACTTATAATAATCTTAAAATAGAGCATTTAACGAACAAGGGTGGATTAAGGATGATGCTTGTTGAATTTCCTCCTGAGGCTTCGATGGGCGAAGCTAACGCACATGAAGGAGAAGAAAGTCATTTAGTTTTGGAGGGAAAAGTCCTAGCGGTACAAGGCGAAGACTCTATGATCATTGAAGAGGGGGATTCTTTCAGTTGGAATGCAAGCGTGCCGCATATTGTAAAAAATATTGGTAGCTGCAAAGCCGTCGTTTTAATATCCGTCTATTCAGATACCGAGCTTAATGACATGTTCTAAATTTATCTATAAAAGCAATAGTGACCGATTTACAGTCATTATTGCTTTTTTTATTTCCTCTCGGTCTAATTCCCGTAAAGTATTAAAATCATAATACTCTCTTCCATTTCATATCTTTATATAATGTGAAATTTTAATGAAGGGAAGAAAAGAATTGGACGTATATGTTAGAGGCGGGGATTCAATTTGGTATTTCAGCCAATTATTTAATATTCCCTTACAGCTTATTAACGATTCTAATAGAAACATTAACCCCCAAATACTCTCGATAGGTCAACGTATACAAATTCCTGGATACGTTGTTACCAGCTATCAAATCAGGCCAGGAGACTCCATCTGGTCCATTGCCAAAAACCGAAACCTTCCGCTCGATGCAATTCTACTTGTTAATCCTAGACTAAGTACGAATCGTCTCCAAATTGGGCAGACCATAAGCATTCCCCTTAGAGTTACTTGGAGACTTGTAAACGGTAAGCAAAATTATGACTACGATACAATGAGAAACGATATTAGAAGATTACAGACTGTATACCCATTTCTGCAAGCTTCGTCTA
This sequence comes from Psychrobacillus mangrovi, assembly GCF_037104765.1. NCBI lineage: Bacteria > Bacillati > Bacillota > Bacilli > Caryophanales > Bacillaceae > Psychrobacillus > Psychrobacillus mangrovi. Next base: position 2,190 of record NZ_JBAWSY010000014.1, read on the forward strand.
TTGGAAATACGGTATTAGATCGGGAAATACCTGAGGTTCTAATAGGAAATGGGGATAAAAGAGTTCACTTTAATGGTTCATTTCATGCGAATGAATGGATTACTACCCCTATCACTATGACATTTTTAAATGATTATTTGCTATCCTTAACAAACCAAAATACGATTCGAGGCATTGAAACATCCCCTTTATATACACAAACCACATTATCCATCGTGCCGATGGTGAACCCGGATGGTGTAAACTTGGTCATAAATGGACCTCCTGCAAATGAGCCATGGAGAAGTAGAGTGATCGAATGGAATAATGGCAGTTCGGACTTTTCAGGATGGAAAGCAAATATACGTGGAGTGGATCTGAACGATCAATTTCCTGCTGAGTGGGAATTGGAAAGAGCGCGCAATCCAAAAACTCCGGGACCACGTGATTATGGTGGGGAAAGTCCATTGTCCGAACCAGAAGCTATTGCAATGGCTGACCTAACAAGAAGAAGGGATTTTGCAAGAGTACTTGCTTTTCATACACAAGGGGAAGTTATTTATTGGGGATTTCAAGACCTCGAACCTCCTGAGACGGAAGTTCTTGCTATGGAATTTAGTAGAGTCAGTGGTTACGAGCCTATACAAACAATTGAAAGCTATGCTGGGTATAAAGACTGGTTTATTCAGGATTGGCGAAGACCTGGTTTTACTATCGAGCTTGGAACAGGAACAAATCCGCTACCCCTCACCCAGTTTGACGAAATCTATGAAGAGACATTGGGGATTTTTCTGACAGCTTTATATTTATGATTACAGACTCTAGTTTCATTAAACGCCATCGTAAAAATACACTTTTTATTAGTTGTTACATATGATGCATTAATGAAATCGTTTAGGAGGAGTCTTTATAATTATTCATGTGGTTAGCGCGGGGGAGACACTTTGGCAGATTGCAAACCGCTATGCAGTAAAAATTAATTCAATTGTTCGTTTAAATGGGTTACAAAATCCAAATCAATTAATTATTGGACAGTCTTTAGTTATTCCTAAATCTAGTACAACTACTCATATTATTAAACCCGGGGAAACACTATGGTCTATCGCACAGCAATATGGAGTTACCATTCATTCAATTATTCAAGCAAACAACCTAACCAATCCAAATGCTCTATATCCTGGTGGAAAATTAATTATTCCACCAATTACACACGTTGTTCAGCAGGGAGAGATGTTATGGCAAATTGCGAACCGATACGGTACTACAATTCAAGCAATTATTAGTGAAAACCAAATTGAAAATCTGAATTTGATATACGCTGGAATGCGCTTAGTTATTCCCAGACCAAAGCCGACTATAGAAGTAAATGCATATACGTACCAATCAAGCGAAGATGCTATTAATTCACTGAATGAAGTGGATCCTCTCCTCACTTATTTTAGCCCCTTTGCTTATATGATTAAGGAAGATGGAACATTACAAATGATGAATGATAAGGCTATGGTCGATGCAGCAATTTCTCAAAATATAATTCCTATGATGTCGATTACGAATTTCTCCTCAACAAAAACTGGGTCCAATTTATCACATGTCATTTTGTCTAGTGCTGATTTACGGGAAAAGCTGATTACAAACGTATTGCAAGTGATGGATTCTAAAGGCTATAAAGTTCTAAATATTGACTTTGAAAATGTATTACCAGAAGATCGTGAGAATTATAATACTTTTCTTCAATTGGCTGTGGATCGTCTTCATCCGAAGGGATATTTAGTATCAACTGCTCTCGCACCGAAAACCAGTGCAACACAAGGTGGTTTATTATACGAAGCACACGATTATGAGGCACATGGGAGGATTGCAGATTTTGTAGTCCTGATGACATATGAATGGGGATATCGATTAGGACCTCCACAAGCAATCTCTCCTATTAACCAAATGAGAAAAGTTGTAGAATATGCCCTATCTGTAATGCCTGCTGAAAAAATATTTTTAGGCTTTCAGATTTATGCCCGCGATTGGCTCCTTCCCCATGTTCAAGGTCAAGAAGCCGAGACATTTAGTCCTCAAGAAGCGATAAGAAGAGCAGTAAAGTATGGAGCTGCTTCCATCCAATATGATACAACCGCACAGTCTCCATTTTTCCGCTATGTAGATGAACAAGATCGTCGTCATGAAGTATGGTTTGAAGATGCACGAAGCGCTCAAGCCAAGTTTGACATGGTCAAACAATATAATCTTCGCGGTATCAGTTACTGGGCATTAGGTTATCCATTTCCTCAAAACTGGACATTATTGTATGATAATTTTACGATTAAAAAGGGATTATAATAAGCTACAGATTTTAAAAAACAGATGCAGGTTCAACTACTTGCATCTATTTTTTGTGTAAAACTCATCTCTTGTTATAATGAATACTTTTCTTGAAAATCTTTAAAATGTACATGTAAATACTTTGAAGCAATATCATCTTGTGTAAAAGCGTTTAATAGATTAGAAACCAGGTCTTCCCAATATACAATTTCTACGTATTTTCTCATTTCTTTATTCATTATGTTTAATACATTATTCACTTCATTTACCATTTTAGTATGTTGCCTTGAAAATATTAGATAAACTAACTGATTTTGATTTGCATATGGTAAATTTCTTAATAATTGATAGTTTTTAAAGAAGTTGTGTTCAAGCCAATCCTCATTAAACCCTTTTAATAAAGGCTCCATATAAAAAGTCTGCTTTTTAAATAAATGGCCCTTTGAAATATTACTAATAGACTTAAACTTGGCCTCAGTATATTTAATCTCTATAAAAACCTTTTGTTTATTCTTCAAATTTAAACATACATCAAAATTAGTACCTTCTTTTTCATTTTCCACATGCTCAAATATCAGACTTGTAATTTCACCATTTAATTTTAGTGCTTGAGTTAAATGAGTGTAACTATTCTCTTGTATAAATGGATAGAAAAAGTTTAGGCACATCGCTTGAGAGGAGTTGAGGTGATGAAATCCTCTATGTAAATTAATTGGTACTTCTAATTGATTTAAGTATCCATCAATTTTATCACGAATGCCTAAAAGATAATTTAGATTTCCATCCTCTTTTGGAAGAATATAACGATGTTTTATATGACCGGGTTTACTATTTTTTAAAATATGCTCCTTATAATAACTAAGATTGTCTTTTACACGTTTCTCAAAACTCATCTTTCGCCCCCCATTCAATCATTCTTATAACTAAGTATTCTCTGATAATTTACTAATGTCCTTCTTTCTATATGACAAGAAGACCACCTAAATTAGTTAGGTTATTTGTTTAGCTATACGTTTCTGATCTAATTAAATCAGAAATATTTATATTACTTTTATTTAATTAGGAAATAGCCAGTAAAATGTTTAATGTTTACAATCATTGGAATCAAATTCACAAATTTACTGTTAGAATATTATAATAACTTTTATAATAATTTAGTAGAAGTATCAGAGAGAAAACCAAAATACAAATATATCCTAAGGGGAAATCTTTATGAAGGCTGTTGTTTGCACACAATACGGATTTACTGACACTCTTAAACTCAAAGAAGTAGAAAAACCAATTCCAAAAGACAATGAAGTACTGATTAAAGTTCAAACTGCGTCCGTAAATTCTTGGGACTGGGATCTCGTAAGAGGCAAACCTTTTATAGTTCGCCTTGGGGCGCTTAAAAAACCAAAATACGAAATACTTGGGGCTGACATAGCTGGGCGAGTTGAAGCAATCGGCCAAGACGTAAAACAATTTCTTCCTGGTGATGAGGTATTTGGTGATATTTCTGGATGTGGTTGGGGCGGGTTCGCTGAATTTGTATGTGCTCATGAGAATGCTTTGACTAAGAAACCACCTAATATGACATTCGAGGAAGCAGCCTCCATTCCGCAAGCAGGAGTCCTTGCCCTACAAGGACTTCGAGATAGTGGAAAAATTCAAGAAGGACAAAAGATTTTAATAAATGGTGCTGGTGGAGGTGTAGGTTCGTTTGCTTTGCAGATTGCTAAGTTATACAAGACTGAAGTAACTGGAGTGGACAGCACAACAAAATTGGATACGATGAGGTCATTTGGTGCAGACCATGTCATTGATTACACTCAAGAAGATTTCACCCAAAATGGACAGCACTATGATCTAATACTTGATGTTGTGGGAAATCGAACTATTTTTGAATACAAGCGTCTATTATGTTCCAATGGCACCTACGTAATGGTTGGAGGTCCCTTTACTCGGATTTTCCAACTCATATTACTAAGTCCCTTGATCTCACTTACTGGAAAAAAGAAAATGACTCTTCTTATACACAAACCTAACAAAAAGGATATTGATACTATAAAGAATCTCGCGGAAAACGGCAAATTAGTACCTGTAATAGATAGATGCTATCCGTTAAGTGAAGTATCTGAAGCTCTTGGGTATCTTGCGGAAGGGCATGCTCGGGGAAAGATCATCATACGTATAGAGGATAAAAGCTAACTGCATTACAAATTAGAAAGCACATCAACATTACATTGATGTGCTTTTCGCTATAGTGTATCCCCAAATTCCTTTGTGGTTCTTATTTCTATTGTAAGAAAGTCATTTCCAGTGATAGCTTTTATTATAAAAGGCACTCCACTTGTATTTTGAAATCTGAAATCTAATGTACCATATGAAACAGTTGCATCTCTTCCTTTTGGGACGTAACCCACATCTAATGAGTGATGATGTCTTTCCACATATGTTACCGGCAATTGGTCAACTACATTAAAAAGAGTGGAAGAAGTTTGGCAAACACCTCCCCCTATTCCCATGACAATTTTCTTATTAATTATTTCTGGTGCGGGCTGATAGCCATTTGCTTCGACTCTCGGCCCTGTCATTTCATTAAACGAGAAATAATCCCCACTTCCTACGATCACATTATTAATGGCTCTTGCTGAAATTTCAATATTTTTGTTCCTATTTACGTCCGAGGGATCAAAATAAGTAGTATAAGAAGCAATTATTACGTCCTCTAAGTTAGGAATATCTTCCACTTCATAGCTACTTTCTGTCACATACAAGGGAATTTCAACATCCTTGCCAGTAGTTGATGCTTCTAAAACTCTATCTACCAATTCAATTTCTTTTAATATAATCCTTGGGCTTCCTTTAATAATCTGACCATCTTCGTCTATTATATCTAGAACCATTCTCTTATCATAACCAGGTTTATTTTCTGTACCTCTTGCCAACTCATAAGCTAATTTTTCAATTTCTTTTTTATATGTTTCTAAATCTGTTTCATAACCTAAATCTTTTGGTGATAAAGTTTTAATTATTTCAAATGTATTTGGATCAACTATATTTACTTTTAAAGGATTTTTTTCTTTTTCTTCTTCCTCATGAATAACGGGGTTTTGGGATTGCTCTATTGGTTGTTTTTGTTCATTATCATTTGTTTCTACCTCTTCACTTACTGATTTATCTAGACAACCCCCAAAGCCTATTGAACCTAAAATTATCAGTAATAAAATCCATCTTTTCATTCTATCGAACTCCTAGCCATAAGGTATTTCCCTTAGACATCTTATTCAAATAGTAACGATAATGTGTATAAACTGACCACTAAGATTTTCACTAAATTGATACTTTTAAAAACACCAATCCTTTGCTAATGTTATCAGTAAATTAAAAACTGATTTTAATTTGTAAGGAATTAAAGGAAAAGGAAACGTTGCGCAACTATTTCCTAATGCCTATAAAGAGAAGATAAGGAAGGTTTATTACTATGCAAAAAACAACAAGTTATTCAAACGCACGCACTTTCGACTTAATTGTTACGTCCATGTTAATTGCACTCGTATTCGTTGCTACGCTCTTGTTAAATATTAAACTTCCAATCGCAGCAAATGGCGGGTTAGTTCATCTTGGAACAACTATGCTCTTTATAGCATCCATTTTATTTGGCCCTAAAAAAGGAGCACTCGCTGGCGCTATCGGTATGGGTTTATTTGACTTAGTATCTGGTTGGACATTGTGGGCCCCCTTCACCATTGTAGCTCGTGGCCTGCAAGGATATTTAGTTGGAAAAATTGCATGGTCGTTAGGGCGTAATGGAAACAGTATCGCTTTCAATCTACTAGCAACCATCATTTCGATTCCCTTTATGTTAGGTGTCTATTACGTTTGTGAAAGAGTTATTTATGGTAGTTGGGTTATACCATTGGCTTCTATTCCTGGCAACATCGTTCAAAATGTCGTAGGGATTATCATTGCTATTCCAGTTTGTGTTGTACTGAAAAAAATTTCTATTTTTAAGTAGTTGAGTCAATTTCATAATAGAGAAATAAACATCAAAATCCGAACAAGGTTGATTTACGCTACAGGCGGACGCTTTCCGCGTGCTCGGCTTCAGCCGCTTCAATCAACGAAAATAAAGTTTATATTCACAAACATCAATATATTTTTAGTGTAAATGTTCTAGAGAAAGTAATTATGAAATCGGCTCAGTTATTAACAGAACACTACAATATTAATTATTATTTATATAGACATGAAAAAGGACTATTCTCAGTTGTAAAAACAACTCGAATAGCCCTTTCTTTGTATCTGTATTAGAATGCCGGAATTGCAGTTTCATCATAATTTTCTTCTAAAAATTTTCGTACATCTTCACTTGTCATAGCTTCAGCTAGCTTTTTGATCGCCTCTGAATCAGCGTTATCTTTGCGTGCTACAAGAGTAATCGCAAAGTCATTTTCGCTTCCTTCCGTTAGGAGAGCATCACTTTTTGGAGTCAAATTAAGTGGTGCTGCATAAGCGGGCGTCATAATTACTGCATCAGCATCATCGTACATTCTAGCTAACATTAACAAATCGACTTCTTCAAACTTATAGTTTTTAGGGTTGTCTACAATATCTGCTTTTGTGTAGTATGGGCCTGTTTTTTCTTTTAAAGTGATAACATCATGTTGAGCTAACAATGCCAAAGAGCGGTCTACATTTGAAATATCATTCGCAATGGCGATAACGGAGCCTTCAGGTAGTTTATCGATTGAATCATATTCTTTAGAATATACGCCATAATTCGCAAAGTATATAGGTACAATTGGAACTAGTTCTGCATCATTGTTTCTATTGAAATCCTCCATATACGGAACATGTTGAAAGAAGTTTACATCTACTTCACCAGCCGCAAGAGCACTGTTAGGTTGAACATTATCACCTAATACAACTATTTCAAGATTAATAGATTCCTCTGCTAGTTTAGGTTTAACAAGCTCAAGAATTTCTGTCATAGGTGGAATTAACGAAGCCACTTTCAATGTAACTTCTTCTTGATCCTTCTTATCTTCATTTCCTTTATCAGTCGTCTCATTCTCTTGACCACAACCAGCTAAAATTAATACTAGCATCGTCATTAGAAAAATTATTTTCTTCATTTTATTTCCTCCTATTATTTATCTTTTATCAATCATTCTTGATACAGTCGTTCCAATAAATTGAATTAGCTGTACAAAGATAACCATAATGATAATCATATAAATCATTAATTCTGTTTTAAACTGTTGATATCCGTACCGAATGGCAAAGTCTCCTATACCACCGCCTCCAACTACTCCCATAATCGTCGAATATGAAATAAAGCTAATAATGGATGTTGTTAATCCAAGAACAAGCCCCGAACGAGCCTCAACATAAAGAAACTTAAAAATAATATCCTTAACCGAAGCACCCATTGATATGGCTGCTTCCATTACCCCTCTAGGTACGTCCAATAAAGATTGCTCTACTAATCGCGAATAATGGGCAATGGCTATGATCGATAATGGAACAGTTGCAGCCGCTGTGCCAATGGCTGTCCCAATTATTAACCTTGTAAAGGGGATTAAAAAAACAACTAATAATAAAAACGGAAAAGAACGTGTAATATTTACTAATAAATTTAAAGTAGAGAAAACAATCCGGTTCTCAAGTACTTGTCCCTTCTTGCAAAGGAAAAGTAACGTCCCTACTGGGTGGCCTATTAGAATTGCAGCTAAAATAGATACACCAACCATTACAAAGGTTTCTCCAATAGACGACCATATTTCAGCTTCATATTGAACTAATATTTCAGGCATTGTTTATCTCACCATCCTTTATTAGTTGTTCTACAAAGTAACTTGGGCTATTGTTTATAACTTGAGTCCTTTTTGGTTCAATTGATACTGTTTCATATATTTCTCCAGCAGCCATTACAGTTACACGATTACATATACTCTTAATCACTTCCATCTCATGACTGACAATTACAACTGTAACACCGAGGCTTTTATTAATATTTTCTAATACCTCTAATATTTCAGCAGTTGTATTTGGATCAAGAGAAGAAGTCGGTTCATCACATAACAAAACTTGGGGGCTATTCGCTAATGCTCTTGCAATTGCAACGCGTTGCTTTTGTCCGCCACTTAATTGTGCAGGATATTTATCTATCAAATTCTCTAGACCAACAAATCGAAGACACTCCACTACTCGACTTTTGCGTTCGTTTCTTGGAAAGTTTGCCAACTTTAAAGGTACAGCTACATTCTCGTATACCGTTTTATTCGCTACTAGATTAAAATGTTGAAAAATCATCCCTATTGATTTTCGTGCTTGTCGAAGCTCTTTGCTGCTCAAATTTGTTAACTTTTGACCATTCACTTCTACTTCACCTTCATCTGGAAGCTCCAACAAATTCATTAGCCGCAGCAAGGTGGATTTACCTGCTCCACTAGCTCCAATAATCCCATAAATCTCCCCTTTATCTATTGTTAAGGACACAGATTTAATAGCCTGAAACCGTGAAAAGCTTTTACCAACGTTATGTAATTTAATCATAAAAAAACCCCTTTCTATTAGATGAAGGGTTGTCACAACAACGTTTTCAATTATAGCTTAAAATGTTTGGACTGTCATTTGGCAAATACTTTCTTAAACAAAGGCTAAAACCTAATATATTATAGATTCTTCCCCTCAGTAAGATAAAATTTTTGCACCTCTCAACTTGTTTTTTAATACGTTTTATATAATTAAAATTTTCTGAAATTAATTCCTTTACTTTATTTTACAAAATAAAGTATCATATATCTAAAAGATACATATCATTTAGATAGGGATGAATTGGATGAAAAATTACAATCATACTACATATGCGATTCTCGGAATATTAACAACTGAATGTAAGTCTGGTTATGCAATAAAACAACTAATCGATCAAAGCTTAAATCATTTCTGGAAAATAAGCTATGGACAAATTTACCCTACCCTAAAGTTAATTGTTGAAGAGGGTTTAGCAACAGTCGATACTTCTACACAAGAAGGTAAGCCTGACCGAAAAGAGTATTACCTTACTTCTAAAGGTATTGATGTTTTAAAATCTTGGCTAGAACAACCAATCGAACAAATTCCCATAGAACGAAATGAAGTTTTACTTAAATTATTTTTTGGACGCCATCAAAGGAAGGAACATTCGATACTACTTCTTAACGACTACAAGCAGAAATTAGAAACACGTTACCAAACTTATAAAAGCATTGAACAGGTTATTACCACCCATAATCGCGGAGAAGATTCACAGTATTGGTTGTTTACATTGGATTTTGGAAAACGAATGACCCAAGCTGCAATTGAGTGGTGTAACAGTACTCTAAAACAATTAGAAAACAAGGAGGAATTGAAATGAAGAAACAGATTTTTACAGGGCGTTATACAACCGAAAATAGTGACCCGATTGTCGTTTTCCTAATAGGAATGAGGATTAACAAACCATTTGCTCTGAACAAATGGCTACCTGTATTTAATGCAATGCCTGGTATGATTAAAGAGCTCTATACACACAAAGAAGACTTAGGTTTTTTATCCATGGAAAGCTTTTTTGGACTAAAAACGACTGTTATGATTCAATATTGGCGTTCAACAGAGGACTTATTGAAATATGCTAAAAATGAGCAGCATTTGACTGCTTGGAAAAACTTTAATAAAAAAATCGGAAATAATGATGCTGTAGGAATTTATCACGAAACCTATGAAGTAAAACCGGGAAATTATGAATCCATTTATGGAAATATGCCTATTTACGGTTTAGGAAAGGCTATGAATCATATCCAAGTTAATGTTGAAAGCAATTCAGCTCGGAAGCGACTGAAAGACTCGGAAATCAGAATACCTTCTTGAGTTAACCAAAGAATATTAATAGCAATTAGACAATAGATTTTAACTGATGAAATTTATTACTATAAGAAGCTGTTTTTATAAAGTTCGTTTCTTTTAAGAGATCTCGTTTTAAATATGTATCATTATCCTTCAAGTATAGTCTTAATTTTTCTCAGGTCTTTCTTGTTTGCTCTTTTCATCATTAAGGACATAAAAGGAGCAAACATCTTTGAAAAACCTGTCGGATTACCTCTGTTCCTTAAAATCATTAGAGTATTATTTTCATCAATAGCTTCCCATATATAGATTGTCTCCATTGGAAAAGGACCGTTTGCAGTACTCATAACAAGTTTCTTTCCCGGGATAAATTCTTTAATTTCATAAACATATGCAAGTTCTCGTCCAAGAAATTTTGCTTTAAATGCAATTAGACTGCCTGTTCTCAGAGGTTTTTGTGTTCTCCATTCGGCTGAATCAATATTTACATACCACTCAGGAGCATTGTCAGGATTGGCTGCATACTCTGAAACTGTATTAACTGAACTGCGAATTTTTATTTCTGTAAAGACATCTACCATATATTATCAAACTCCTATTTTCTCAAATATTAAATAAAACTTTTTTTATAATACAACTTATATGTCCTAATTGAATTCCTCTGTACTTGAAAGAGTTGATATTCCTTAATCTAAAACAGAAGCAATACATGTATTGCTTCTGTAAGAAACGTTTTTTATCTGTTATTTTGTTCAACATAATTTTTAAGCAATGTGCCAAGAAGATGTTTCCATCCTTCTGAATGATTTTGTTCCCAGTTCTCTTCAATGATTCCTGAGGCAGTATGGGAAAGCTGAAGCAAAGTTGAACCATTCCTATCTATTAGACGATACGTATATGAACTGTTTACCGCGCCTTGCATTCCTAAATGTCCATGAAGGCGGATTTCTTCTGGTGCATTCACATAGTATACATTTCCCCAGATTGCCCCTTCATTTTCACGCCATTTTTCAATAAAATGACCCCCTGGGACAGGATCAAACGTTAATTGAGAAGGTACTCCTTTTGGCGCCAAGCGGAATTCCCACCAATCCCCTGCTTGCTCAGTTAAAGCTTTGAAAACTTCTTCGCGTGGTGCTTCAATAAAAACTTCTTGTTCGATACGAAAAACTCGATTTCCTTCTTGTTCTGTTGCAGCCATATCAAAATCTCCTCCTTTTTTTTCAACCACCGATCGCAAGTTTAGTAGTGAATCGGCAGTTGTTTTCATATACTTCCCAACCCATCTGTTATTCATTTCTTGAAGTGGAACCACATTAAGAAAATTTCGTCTGAATTTTCCTTCGCGCCTAACCACCACTAAATTCGCTTCCTCCAAGAAAGTCAAATGTTTCATAATTGCATATCTTGAGACTTCGGGAAAATAATCGTTTAATTCACCAGTAGTTTTAGCGGATTGTTTAAGGATATCAAGTATTCTTCTACGAATTGGGTGACCCAAAGCTTTAAATAATATGGAAAGTTCATCTTCCATTACAACAATCCTTTCGTAATGGTATATATAATTCAACCTATTTCATGTTACCATAAGGTCACATTTATAGTGTGACCTTATGGTAACAATTTCACTTACATTGGTCAAGTAATCACAAATAGTCTTATGAATTCCTTTACTGATTCTCCTATTGATTCAAAAACATTTGGATTACTCTAGAAAAGTTAACTAATGAAACGGTCCTTAAACAATTGTTATGGTTCCTGGACAAATTCAGCAAGGCCCACCACTTCGCTTTCCGTGGGCTTCTCATACATCATTTTGGATAGGCGCATTATATAAGAGACTTAGAAAACCTCATTTACTTAGGATATTGTTCACCATGACTAATTGAAATGGGTTTATTTTTGAGAATTGAACTTATTCTTTAGCAGTTATATGAAAGGGATGATTAATTAATAACAGTCGTTCGTCCGAGGGGGACCATTTTCAATAGGAAGGCATAACATACATAGGTATATGTTTAAATAGTAATGGAGGTTTGAGTATGGTAAATTTTCAAGCTTTTCATGGTACCGTTACTATGATTAGTGATTTTATGATTGGGCTTAATGGTGAAGGAGAAGGTTGTTATACACTAATGTCAGTAGATAACGGCAACGGGTCCTTGGTAAATTTCGTGGTCTCACCCACTACTTACTTTGTAGATCATGTAATGGTAGCAGTAGGAGATAGGGTAACTGGTTACTATGATGGTAATGCCCCTGTTCCTCTTATTTACCCACCGCAATATCAGGCCCTGATTGTAGTAAAAGATAATCCTAATCAAAATGTAAAAGTAGATTACTTTAATAGTCAATTCGAGAGTAGTGATGGTCAACTAAAATTAAATATTTCACCATATACTCAAATATTATTGACAAATGGTCAAGCTTTTACAAAAAATCCTGCAAACCGAAATCTAATAGTTATCTATGGTCCTTCAACAAGGAGTATTCCCGCCCAAACCACTCCCTATAAAATTATAGTTTGGTGTCAGACGTTATAGAAAAACATTTTATTAATTGTAGAGTAATAAAATCTATATGGTTTTTATTTATAATAAATTTTTGCGAGAAATATTTGATTCATTTCAAAGAACTAACTGAAGAGATTCTAGCTGAGATATACATTAACAATTTTAAGAAATTTGTGTATTTCAGCTTTTTTAAGAATCCCCTAAGTGATAGAAAGCTAATTTGGTCTTAGAACGACTATCATTCAAGTAGATTTGACTTTTTTTACGATTCTTTCAAAAGTTTTTCCCTTTGTTGTTGCTTCCCAAATTATGATTCGTTTATACTCATCCACCATTACCTTTGCTGGTACTCCATCGAATATAAATCATTCAGTGTCAGCTTACCAAAGCTAAAATCAGTCAACTGCTGCGCTATTAAATACTGCGTGATGTCACCTAATGTCGCTGTGTCTTGCTCACTTACATCTATAAGCGTTATACCACTTGGTAATGTCTGCACATGCAGTCCTGGAAATTGCTTCTTAAATACTTCAAAGAGTTCCTGCGAAAAGTTGGACACGCGAACTGTTGTTACCTTTTTGTCGGTAAATTCAGGTGCCAATTCATCTACAAGCTTTAGATCACCGTTTTTCATAAAGAATATACGGTCCGCATATTGCTCAAGATTTTCTAACAAGTGGGAAGCGATAATAATAGTTTTGCCTTCCGCTTTCTTTTGTAAAAGTATTTGCGATATTAGCTCTACATGCGTTGGATCTAATCCATTCATCACTTCATCCATCAGCATCACCTGTGTATCAGAAACGATTTGCATCGCAAAGCATAAACGCTGACGCATTCCTAAAGAATACGTGCCTGTTTTTTTCTTCACATACGAAGCCATTCCAAGCTTTACAATTGTGTCTTCTATTAACTTTGGATTACTATTCCACATCGCCTGATAAATTTTCAAATGATTCTTACCAGATATATGATTATATAAATCACTTTGGTCAGGCATCATCGATACAGCTTGGTGAATCTTCACTTCGTTTGCCTTATTTGAATATTTTAGTTTATTATTTAAAATTACCTTGCCCTTATTCGGTGATAAATAATTCATGATTACATTCATCAGCGTCGATTTCCCTGTTCCATTTGGGGCTACAAAACCGATAATCTCTCCTGGTTGGAATGTAATCGATATATCCTTTAATACTTGTTTATCTCCAAATTGAACTCCAATATGACTCAATTCCAACATATCCATCACCCTTTCCTTATGCTATCAATTTAAATCTTTTAGACTGACTTACAATTAATGTAAATACCATCATGATAAGCGTACAACTTCCTACAATTATTAATCCATTTTGATAAGTTAAGTGCAGAGATTCATAAATATAATTTTTATAACCCGAAATTATTTGTCCTACTTGTACATAGGAGGTTGGATAGCGTTGGATATCTGTAAAGGCTCCCATCCCTCGATTAGAATAAAGCCACTCAGCTGCTATTACGATAAGGCTAACAAATAAATTAATAAATTCAGCCTTTACAATTAGACTTAGTAACAAAATGATAGCTATAAAGAATAGTATCCAAACACTAATGAACAAAGCATTTTTCAAAATGAATGTACCCATCGACATATTCGTAAAGGTTTTTTCTATGTAAGAATAAATAGGCACCGGGAGTGAAAAATCACCAAAGCCGTTTTGTAATCCGATAATGACAAAACCTACACATAGAGGAATGAAAGACATAACACTTCCTATAAAAGCAATAAGTCCTTTCATACATAGCCTCTTCCAATCAGCAATTGGAAATCCTTTTAATAAACTTGGATTACGACGATCTTTCAATACAATATCTACAGATAAAAAGATACAGCTTATAAATAATACAATTGGTAAATAGTTATTTAATAACCGTTGCAACGTTTGTAGAGCTGTTCTTTCTTCAAATAACTCCAATGAAAACTCCGGATTCCCTTCCGCATATCCTGTAAACCTACTACCTGTATAGCCGTAACCATAATGTCCATCAGCATGACCAAAGTCATTGCCATAGGTGTAATAGAGAGGGTTATAGAATAATTGACCACTATTTACGATTATTGCATCAGAGTACTTATACCATTCTGCTGTTGCTTCCACATATTTTAAATAATCCTTATTAGCAATTGCCTCAATCCTTGCTTTATCTAATTCATTCCATTGAGGGAATATTGCAAGTGCATAACCCACAGCCGGATGTACATTTGTTTTATTTCCTACGCTTTTGATAAAATCATCTCTCGTTGTGAAACGTGCTTCCATTTCAGCTACATCTACTTTTTCAATAGGTTCATAGATTGGCGCTACTTTAAACGCGAAATACAATGCTAAAAAAAGTAAAATCACATATACAGCTATGTTTTTCTTATTCGTAAAAAATTGTCTAAACTCCCATTTAAAATAAGCCCACATGTCATCCACCCCCTATATTTTCTGAAGCTTGCCTGTCGATAAAAACCATTTAATAATGGCCATCAGTAATACAATGCTAATACACAAATATATTAACCCTGCATAGCTATTTAACGTGACCGGAGCAGCTAAATTCAGGGAGTCTCCATTTAAAACACTTGGAAAGTTAACATAGTTAAATGGGTTAAAAGGTATAAGCTTAATTAGCCCTGGGAACAAAATAGGAATTACGACAAAGATAATCTGTACAAATATTGTTAAATAAACATTTTTTAAAATTACATTTAAAATCACTGATAATAAAATTGCAAAAACTGCCAAACAAATCATATAAACAATGGAAATTGCTATGTATTTGTAAATCGGATAAATCGTTACTTCCCCATTAAAAACGGCTACAGGATAAGAAGCCTGTCCCAATCCATTAAAATAGATTAGCGGCAAACTACATACAATGAGCTCTATTATAAAAATAAAAACAATGCCTATCGAAGTCATACATTTCGCTAATACATATTGACTAAAAGCAATAGGATAGCCTTTAATAAGAGAGATATGTCGGAAATCATCGATCATAATGTTAGAAGAATAGATACAGATTAGAATAAACCAAAAGGATCCTACTACACTAAATAAAAACGCTAAAAATGGATAAAAGCTTAGTGAGCCAAATGACAAATCTAAATTATGTTCCTTTAAATATTTGTAATAGGAAGAATCCATTTCATTCTCTATTTTTGATGGCAAATTTCCAGCTATAAGCTCATAATCATCCATTTCAAATGCTT
The DNA here is from genome assembly GCF_037104765.1 of Psychrobacillus mangrovi. Lineage (NCBI taxonomy): Bacteria > Bacillati > Bacillota > Bacilli > Caryophanales > Bacillaceae > Psychrobacillus > Psychrobacillus mangrovi. The sequence continues at coordinate 18,084 of NZ_JBAWSY010000014.1, forward strand.
GTTTTCGTAATTCTGTTAGTACTATTGCTGTCTCTATAAATAATGCTGGTTGTTCTGTCTTTAATGCCATTCTTTGTTTTGGATAAGTGTAATATTGTTTAACGATATTTTTGTATATATCACTACCATCACCGTATTCACTAGCATCTACAATTTGAAATTTATTTAAAGCTACCTTGACTGGTAGTGATTCACTTGACTTTTCTTTAATTGGATTGCCTAACTCTGTTGCATTTGCAAAAACAACCATTCCAATAATACAAAGCGCTACAATTAGACAGGCAAAAATGTTTTTCCTATCCGTTTTTTCTATAATAAATAGCGTTTTTAAAATGTTTCTCATAAGATTCCACTCCTCCAGCAAAAACATGATGAAAATTATTTTCCCATTATTCATTTATATCGTGAATATTTAGTCTATTTAAATTACATATCGCTTTTTAATTGAATAGAAATTCTTTTTACTTCCATTTATAATCTTTATATACTCATTCCACAAATACCCTGAAAATCCCTTCTTTAGAATAAAAAGTATGCAAAATCAATATAAATTTCGCATACTTTTCAACAGAGAAAATACTTAGGCAATAATCATTAATTTACATACTTCTTATTGGGTAGGTGCGACCAATTTTAAGCTTATTTATGATATGATAATATGATTGTGTCTTGGCTCTAGGAGGTCTCATTTTGAAATTAAATAAAGGTATTTTATTTATATTATTAGGTGCATCATTTTTTGGCTTCACACCGATATTTGCTAAAATGGGATTTAGCTACGGCTACTCACTTGGCCAAATTAATATCGTTCAAATGACGATTTCCTTTATATTATTATGGTCTTTTACGCTATTGAAGCGCTCTAGTTTCAAAGGACTTAATAAGAATAAAGTTCTTCAAATAATGATTACCGGTTGTTTTATCGGGTTAACAAGTATTTTTTATTATGGTTCGATGCAATATCTGCCGGCTTCATTGGCCATCATTTTAATATTCCAATTCGTTTGGATTGGGATTATTTTAGAATGGATTTTCAGTAAAATAAAACCTGCTCCTATTACAATATTATCCATTATTTTAATCCTAGTAGGGGTATTTTTTGCTTCAAATGTTTTAAATGGAGACATACAAGGTCTTCCTTTAAAAGGTTTCATTTTTGGGATTTTATCCGCATTCACTTATGCCGGATTTATCTTTTTCAGTGGAAAGGTCGCTGTCGATGTGGATCCATGGACTCGGAGCTCTTTGATGGTAACAGGATCAACCATTTTAGTGTTTGTCCTATTCATGCATGATATCCCATCTGTACTTCCTTTGGAGAAAAACCTGTTAACTACAGCCGTCGGAGTTTCGTTATTTGGAGCAGTCCTACCACCATTATTTTTCGCGGTTGGTGCACCTTTAGTTTCGGGAGGAATCGCAAATATATTAACATCCATTGAATTACCTATCGCAATCCTATCAGCTAGCATCATTTTGTCAGAAACGGTAACGCCGCTTCAGTGGTTAGGAACAGCTATTATTCTCGTAGCTATCGTATTTAATGAACTCGGTACTAACCTTTTCCGAATTAGAAAGCATTATTAAGGTTCAAAACGAGCGTTTGCATAATTCAAGGGTGAAATCAATGGCGTTCCGAACATAAAAAATCATAATAAAAAGTGGGGAACCCGTTCGCGATTTCCCCACTTTTTTGATGTTATTTCATCTGTTATTAATAATTTTATTTTCTAAAGAAACCCCGTCGGCAATTTATATTGTACGTCCCTACGTTAAATCGTCGATGCTGAGGAAGCAGCTGCTTGGTCAGCCTTCACACAATCAATTGCGACAACGAACGCAATAATGATGGCCTCCATCTCTTCATTCAATATTTGAACCTTATAACTATCGCCCCAAGTGAACCACTCCTTGCTCACTTTACCTATGACTACACCATGTTGTAAGACCTGAAAATCCATATCCCACCAGTTACCATGTACCTCAATGTCTGCTGCATCAATCGTATAGCGTGCTTTAAAGAAAGAAAACTCCTTCTTAATCGTTAACACCTCTCGACCATTCACCTCAACAAAAAACTTCGGTAAAAAGCTGAACACCTTTTTCGTAATAAGCGCGACTTCATCTCTTGTTGTATTCATAATGGAGAAAGTCTTTGGAATTTGCATAAAACTGCCCTCCACGTAATAAACATCCTTCTCCTGCTGATCCTTTACCGTAAATTTTCCACTTAGACTGAATACCTTCTGCTTTATATAAAGTTGCTTCATACTACGCCTCCTTCGATATAGCATATTATTTAAGCGCTATTTCATCATAGATATTAATATTGATGATAGTAAGTAATAGAAGTGTATTTTTTGTATTTTGTTTAATAAAAAATATATTCATTATATATATTCAACCTATTATATCGAAATACCTTCTTAGCAAAAAAGTATGCAAATAAAGAATTTTGCATACCTTGCTAATCTATTCAACACATAAAAAACGCCTTTATTTATTATACGGTTCTTCGTAAATCTAAATTAATATGGCTTGGTGATGGGAATATGCTCTAATAACTCCTCCGAGGTTTGCCTCATTTAAGTAGAACCTTTAGCCTTTATTTTTTTCTAATAGCTTCTCCATTTTATAATCAGCTTGTAGCAATACTTGTTTTATTTGTTTAATCTGATTTTCTTTTTGTACCATCTGCTCATATTTATTTTGGAATATTACTTTTATTCGAAGAAGATTTTGGACTTCTTCTTTTGTTAGTTTTTTATTTTGATCGGTATTTTGCGACCACTCAAAAAGCATTTTGATTTCTTGAAGTGAAAATCCAGTTTGTTTTAGTTTAAGTATTGTTTCAATTATATCGATGTCTTGCTTCTTATACTCACGGTGCTTGTTTTTAATTTCTGGATGCAATAAATCCATTTTTTCATAATAACGGATAGTATCTTTACTAAGACCTGTGCATACTGCAAATTCGCCGATTTTCATGTTTATCTCCTACTATTTTATAAATTTATAAACCAATAAGACAATTATACAATGGAAAGTGAAACGGATGATATGATGGCTATAAGTAAGGCGTCTATTTGTTAGCATCCCTTCTGCAACTGCTAATATATGAAACAGGACAAATGCAATTATTAGCAATATAAACATCCAGTCTTTGTTTGGTATAAATAATATTACGAGAATGCTGATTGATACGATGATAAATAAAAATGTTTGTACTCGAAACCCAACTTCTTTCCATTGCTTCATGCCTGCCATTCCTGTTAATACCGCATATAACCCGATCAATATATATATAATAATAACCATTACATCACTCCATTCTTTTATTACATTCACTTTAAAAGATGGAGCTAACTCCATGTCAACAAATAAAAAACAGCCTACTTTAATTCATAGACTGTTTCAAATTGGACATAAAAACGGCACTTACTTATGAAAAGGCTCACCGTAACGATTTAAGGTTAGCAAATAAATTTTAGTAGCATAATTATTACAATCTTTATGTACATCTATATAGCTAATTCAATAAGTAAAAACAATCTTATCATTAAATGGCAAAAAAAATCACCCTATGCTATGACAGCAATAGGGTGATTGACCGCTCTTCAACAATCTAAAATAATTAAGTTTTGTACTAATAGTAATCAGTATATAAACAATAAATAGCTTTAAGCGAAACCCAGCCCTCTTTTTGATGAAGGCTGGGTTAATTATAGAAGCTAAAATAAGAATTACTAGTTACTCAACTTTCACACCGTTGATTCCGTCGGCCACCCTCTGCTTGGCTCCGTCGATGTCGTCGACGACATTTTCCACCAAGCTGAGGTCCTCCCCTGCATCAATCCTGATGCCGTTGGCGGCCTGTCGAATAACGTTGGACTCTATCTTGATACCTGAGGGGATTCCTATGCCCCGTCCGTCAGCACCCCGGTCCTTACTGAGCCGGATTGCCCAGAACCCGTCAGTCCCTCCAGTGATATGGTTACCGCGCAACTCTGTGCCCGGCGCATTGCGGACCTCGATACCGACCTTCGAATCCTCCGCGGCAGTGATCCTGTTGTCCTCGATGAGGGTGTCAGGAGTTCCCAGGATGACGAGGACTCCCTGACGGTTTCCAATCAGGTCGTTGGAGTGCACCCAGTTTCCATGTCCTGATGCGTCGTGCTTGTTCTTGGACCCGCCGGAATTGCCCAGCGCGATGCCCGCCCGCTGTCCGCCGATGACTGTGTTCTCCCTAACCTCGTTCAGGTATTCACCCTCGCCGTGCAGGTCAATTGCGTCGAGGTGGCTTCCGACGATGATGTTGTCCGCCACGAGATTGTTGTGCGTGGGGAACTGCAGCAGAATGGCGTGCCGCAGATGCCTACCATCGAAGGTATTGCCAATGACGACGTTGTGCCGGGAATCGTTGGCGGCATCCGGGTCGCGTTGGTCCGCTGAGCCCTCAATAGCGATGCCGTAGCCCTGTCCGCCGGGACCGACAGCAGTTGCCTCACTGATGTAGTTTCCAGAGAGAGTAACTTCACGGCTGGCCTTGACGGAGATGGCGTGGCGCTCGAACCTGCGGATACCTAGGTTCTCCACCAGGACCTGGGAGCTTGCCTGCCCTTCGTGGGCTCCAAGGTAGATCCCGTACATCGGGCCGCCACTCGCATCGCCATTGTCGGGGTCGTCGCCGAGTGAACCCTCATGATGGGAGGTGATAGTGAAATCAGCGACGATGACGTCGTGGACACCTGAGCCGCGGATCACCCGGCTGTCATCCTCGCCGTCGAGGGAGGTTAGCAGCACGGTGCTCTCCTGGCCCTCGCCTCGCAGGTCCACGCCGCTGCGCAACACGATGTTGGCTGACTTGTCAGCCGGATCAGTGGAGCGCAAGTCATACGTGCCTGCCGGCATCAAGATCTCGTCACCTGGCTCGGCCGCTTCCAGGGCCTCCCGGATGGCTGCTGCATCGTCGTATGAGTCCGGAACCGGATCTGCCCCGAAGTCAGTGATGTCAAGGGTCTTGCCGGTGGCTGGACCCGGAGTTGGCACCTCGATCGGTTCGCCGGACCGGTCTACCAAGCCGGGGAACCCCCAGTCGCCATGCTCGAGCGGTACTGGTTCCACGGCGCCCTCTTTCTTAACCGGACCTTCGGATTCCTCTACAGCATCCTCGCTCTCGACAGACTCCTCGGATTTATCGACGATGCATGCGGTCAAGAGAAGCACAAGGCTTAGGGCCATCCACCACAAATGCGACGAACCTTGCCGGCTGTTCCGAACAAATTCCTTCATCAGACTTCTCACATCCTTCCTTGTCTCTTTTCGTCCCTTTCGTCGCCCATGGAGGCGTTGAAAAAAGCAATGAGCCCGCTGGCCTCGGCTTGATTAGCCGAGCCCGCGGGCTCACTATATTCGGATGCCTGACTCCCCTACCGAGTCGCCGAGGTCATCCCATGCGCGCAGGGACTTACTTACGTGAGTTCCCTTTGCCCTTGCCTTTGTTATCGTCCTTGCTTTGTTTGAAGTTCATTGGAACATCTTTTTCTAACGGAGTATCTGCAGAAGAACCACCGACATGTACGCGGTATTTTCCATCTGCAGTTGCCCACTCCCCGTCAGCCCAGTTTGCAAGATTATCCGGTTCTTCCGGAACGAAATAAGAGAACGGGTGGTTAGAGTCTGCATGGTTAATACGTACAGTCACACGCTCGCTCTCACCAGGCTCAAGGTCAACCTTCTCGAAGTTGACAAGACGTTTTGTAGGTTGTCCTGCCTCATCCGGAAGTGTTAGGTAGACCTGTGCCGCTTCTTTACCGGCAACGTCACCAGTGTTCGTGATTGTGAAGGATACGTCAATACCTTTCACCGAGCCTTTATCTTGGACCTTCTTCACTTTAAGTTTGTCATATTCGAAAGTCGTGTACGATAGGCCGTATCCGAATGGGAAGACTGGCTTCACGTTGTTTGCTTCGTACCAGCGGTAACCCATCTCAAGACCTTCAGTGTATTGAGCGATTAGCTGATCGGACTTACCATCACCGTAAGGGCCTGGGCCACCTACTTTACCTGTATCTTGTCGAGTTCCAGGGTACTGTTCTTCAGTCGCGAATGCTGCTTCACGCTCAGTAGCGCCAAACGTCATTGGCAGCTTACCGGATGGATTAACCTTACCGTAGAGTAGGTTAGCGACGGCATTGCCATCCTCCATACCAGGGTACCACGCTTGAAGAACTGCAGGTACCTTATCCAACCATGGCATAATTGACGTACCAGAAGTTTTCAGTACCATAACAGTATTCTCTGGATTAGCTTCCATAACTGCGTCAATCACTGGCTCCTGTTCAGCCAAGCCCGATTTGAGGTTCAAGGCTGGGAATCCGAGGGTTTCACGGTCCACTGTCTCATGCGGGTTGTCGCCGACCATGAGAAGCACGACATCAGACTCTGCCGCTAACTTGGCAGCAGCTTTCGGGTCACTGCCATTGTTGTACGTCACTTTCGTGTCGTAGCCCAATTCCTTAATAACATTCTCTAAGCCTTCTTGTGGTGTGACCGTATATGGAGTCACTACATAATCATTATCGTCACGAACAGAACGTGGGGACATCTTTGCCGCTCCAGCGAACGTTTCAATGCCGATCAACGCGATTGACTTTGGCTCGCCGTCCAGTGGCAAGAAGCCGTTGTCGTTCTTCAATAGCACGGAGCCTTCCTCTGCCATCTTACGTGCGCTAGCGCCGTTAGCCATCGGATCGACGATTTCCGGCATAAATTTGTCGTAAGGCTCGTCCATGTGGCCGAACTCGATCATCTTGATGTAACGTGGACGAAGTAGATTATCGATGTCGTCCTCAGTTACTGCTCCTGAGTCAAGAGCTTCTTGGATCTTCTCTTGTGTGTAATACTGTGGTGTCCAGTCAAGCTCGACATTCAAGCCCGCCTTGATAGCTTTAACCGTGTCGTGGATCGCACGACGGTCACTCATAACATAACCGTCAAAGCCCCAGTTTTTCCGAAGAGCATCTTGTAGAAGTTCAGAACTGTCACATGCATAAGTACCGTTAACATCCGGGAATGAACACATCACAGAAGCTGGGTCAGCATCTCTGACGTTCATCTCGAATGGCAACATGTACAATTCGTTCATAGCTTGTGAAGGAACTTGGACACCCATCGTCCAACGCTCAGTTTCCTGTTCGTTTCCAGCCATATGTTTAAGTTGTACCTGGACTCCTTGATCCTGGATACCCTTTGTTTGCTCGATTGCAAGGATACCTGTCAAATAAGGGTCCTCACTGAAGTACTCATAGTTCCGGCCACCGTAAGGGTGACGAATGAGGTTCATACCAGGTCCGAGGAACACGTGATGCGCGAAAGCTCGTGTCTCCTCACCAAGGATTCGGCCTGCCTCATAGTTTAGCTCGCGGTCGAATGTCGCAGCCAAACCTGGGGTAGACGGAAGACCAGTCGCTTGTGGGTCATTGTGACACGATCCACCCTTAACACCCGTTCCACCGTTGGTCATACGTACTGTTGGGATACCTAGTTCCTCAATCCCTTTGATTTGCCGACCTGTGTCTTGAAACTCACACCCAGGAAGGGTACCTTGTGGCGCGAATTCGCCGTTCATATACTTACTAGTTCCGCCTCTTTTGATGACAACCGGCTCACCTTTGTCATTCTCATTGAAGCGCGAGATAGCAATTTGCTGGATCTTCTGTTCCAGCGTCATCTCATCGAGAAGCAACTCGGTGCGTTCTTCTGCAGACAGCTTAGTGTTCATCCAGGGTTTTGCCCCTTCCGTTCCAACAGCCATCGTATTAGCAGGAATTACTAATGTAGACAGAAACATTATTGCTGTCATTAAAATTAAATTAATGCGTTTTTTCAACTGAATCTCTCTCCCTTATGTATTCTTAAAATTATATTAGTATAGCGAATTGCTATCTCTAAGTGTCTTAGTATAGAGAAAAATTATTACGCCCGTATGAATAAAAAATTACAAAACAGTAACAAAAAGCATTAAAAAAGTAATGCTCCTAAAGTCTCCTATGTTTTCAAACACTTATAAATCAGCGTTTTCACCAAATGCAAAATCAAATTTATTCCAAATAAATTAAAATAAGATGGCAGAACTTCCATATATTAATAAAGTTATTATTATAATAATATTTAGGAATTAAAGGTGACATATAATGAAGGAAATCTGTTTGATCCTTATTTCATGTACGTAAGGTAAAAGGCTGTTGCTCAATATCAAAGAGAAGAACTTACTGAAACGTAAAAATAATGGGAATGACTCAGAGGGCTATAGAAGGAAAATTTAATGGTGATCGAGTACTGGGGTATCAAAGTCAAAATAAAGAGCTAATAATATGGTTACTAACAACTCCCCAATTATACTTTGAGGATTATATTTTAAAGAAAACCGCTAACTATTTGTGGTAAAGTTCACCGTAATGTGCCTAAATTACGTATTACATATAGGGCAAATACTTTTTGTTCCCATATTTACCGTTCGCAATGATGAATAAAAAAACTCTGTAGATTTTTCTACAGAGCTTTCGAAAAAGGAGACTCAAATATTATTCACCATTTCTTATAAAATTCTACTCTACTTCAATCTTAATCTCTTCTCCATTAGAATGGTAAAACTTTATTTTAGAGAGATCAACACCATTCGGAATCGTCCATGTTTTCACACCTTCAGCGCCTCTAATTTCTTTAATTTTGTTCGTTTGAAGGCGGACTTCTTGAACCTCTTCTCCACTGAAGTCAATTACAGCATTATGTTCAGCTGGACTGAAAGTAACAGTTTTATCTTTTAATCCTGTTCCTTTTAATGTAAAGGATGTTTTTACAAAAATTTCTTCAATATCGACTGTCGTTTCATCAACATTTACGAATGAATACGGTTTGTCAATTATTACTTTTTTCGACTTAGAGTTCTTTAGATTATAAGTTTTATTGTCTTCATATTTTATAATCCCAAATGTATCAATCACAAATGGCTCACCATTATTAATGTTTTGATCGATTTCATATGTTATACCTGTCAACTTGTTTCCGTCTACGTTAAATTCAACAAAGTTTTGCACTTGACTTCTAACAGGACGAGAATCATCATTCGGATCTGCTCCGTATTTAGCAGCACTATGCTCATCCGCGATTTCAAATAAATCATAGTATGATGGATCAATTTCTTTGTTTTTGTAGTACACTTTTGGACCAGCAGTCGATGGAATTACGTAAATTGTTCCATCCGGGTTGACTGAATACTCCACATCAATTCCATTAAAATTTTCTGTTACTTTATCTGCTTCTACAGCATTACCATTTTGAATCGGCTTCGTACGGGCATAGATATGATCATGTCCTTGTAATACTAAATCCACACCCAGCTCATATAACATTGGTGGAATTTTTTCTCGAACACCATTTTCCTCCACAATATCATCGTCTGTTGCATGGTTTGACGTTGTATATGGACCTTTATGAATATTTGCAATGATCCAGTCAATGTTTTCATTTTCCTGTGCAGCTTTTACATCTGCTTGTAACCATTCAATTTGTTCTGGTGAAAAGTTTTGGAATTCCTCTGAATCTTCATTTGTATTTAAGATAATAAAATGAGTATTTTCATAGTCATATGAATAATATGCACCAGTTTCTGTTGAAGAACCTTCTGGAGTCTTCACATTAAAATGTTCAATGAAGGAGTTCTCATCTTCATCATGATTACCTGCTGAGGAAGCAAATGTTGTATTCATCAATGTTTCTTTTGAATGGTCAAGTACCCATCCCCATTGCTCTTCTTTTGAACCTGTGTCTACTATATCACCATTTCCAAGAATAAATTCTGAATCCTCTACGGTTTCACTTGCTTTTGCAAATGTTTCTGAAGAGAGAATTGCTTCTTCTTCTGTCTTAGCTTGTGTATCAGTAAGGTTAATAAATGTAAATTCATCATCACCCTCTGCAGTTACAAACGAACCTACATCACTCCAAAGATTTAAAGAAGCATCACCGACTCTGTACTTATATTCTGTACCTGGTTTTAAATCTGTAGCTTCTGCCTTATGAATCACAAATTCAGGAGCATTGGTCGATCTTTGATAATCTCCAGTAAACATCATTGCATTTTCAAAGTTTGGCTCTTCAGAAGCTTTCTCAATTACTTGCAAGTCACTACCGGCTGAGGCTTGAGATGTATACCAAGTAAATCCTTTTGAAGTCTGCGTATCTCCATAGAACGAAGCTACTACTCTAGAAACTTCACCAACTGGAACATTTGAGTTTGGTATTGGCGTAGTTGTCCAATCGATAATTTCCGGTACTTCTGTTACTGCTTTGATTGACATTTCAAACCAAAGATCTGAACTGTCTCCCCCATCCTGGTGAGCTTCCGCTGAGATAATATTTGTTCCTTCTTTCAGCGCATCTGTCGGGAGATAGAATGTTTCTTCTTTAGCTTTATATTTCCCTGGTGTCTGATAATTAACTTCTACGTTTTCTTCGATTCCTTTTCTAAATGCTTCTTCTCCATTAATGTAAACTACTGCTGCATCATCAACATGAATGTAAACTTCCAGTCCTTCGTATCCTTCTAGCGATGAAGCATCTACTTCTGTTTTAAAGTAAGTAGTCATATGTTTGTTATTTTCATCATCACCGAAATCTACTTCTGTACCTAACGGAATATTAGGGTTGGTTTCCGAAACAGCATCACCATAACCTAATGGTGCTTCACCTGTTTTCCAGCTTGAAAAATCATAATCATTATTAAGCCATTCTTTACCAAGGTCTGTTCCTTGATCTAAATAGCTCCATTTTGCGTCGTATGGCAATATAACGCTTTCTTCTGGTGAAGACTCTCCGGCCTCTAAAGCACTTACATAGGTACTAAAACTAGTTAAAACCAATGCTAATACTAGGAATAACGAAAGCAGCCGTTGTAATGATTTGTTTCTTTCCAATACTGAACTCACGTTAACAACACTCCATTCTTTTTTTAAAATCTTATGTAGGGTCTTAGATGTTACTATATTAGTTTATTAATATTGTTTTAATTACGTATCAAAAATTTGTAAATGATTATTAAAAGTTTGTAAAAAATTGATAGCATTTTCTAGCGTTATACACATTAAGTACTAAATTTACTATTTAAAACTAATAAAGCCCAGAACAAAAAGGATTGAACTTTGTACAAGACAGAGTTCAATCCTAATTAGATAATTAGCATATGTCTAACCTTTTTGGGAAGATCATTGTAAAGAACTTTAAATCCTCATTTATGATAAGGTTCACCGAAACGTTACTAATAACAAAGCACAACATGTAGTTTATTTGTGCATATAAAAAGACCACTGGAAAAGTGGTCTTTTTTAAAAAAATCCTCAGTAAACGTCAGCTATCTTTGGAAAACCAAGATTATCCAAGTATTTATTTAATGAGTCTTGATTGTCTGTAAATTCATCAACTTGCTTTATTTTTTTTCTTTTAATAATAAATCCTTGTTTTTTTAATTGCTTAGCCAATTTTCTAATATCTTTTTCTTCTAGTTCATTAAGTAACTCTTTTATTGCAAGAAGTTTAGCTTCCATACTGATATGCATTTCGGTATAACTTATTATAACCTCTGGTAGGTCAGTGATTGGTGCTATCAATACTTTTATTGCTCTTTTCTTATCTTCATTTTTCATACTATTGAATAAGTGAACATGTAAACGAGTAATATCAAAAGGAAAAATTATTGTTAAAATAATTGCTTTTCTAACTTTCAATCCTAAGTCTAGCATCCGAAGAAAAATACCAATTGGAATAACAAGCACTATAAATATTATCAAAAATATTAAGAAACTCATTTACTTCCCTCCACTTCGACTTTATTATTGAGATTAGAAAGCAATTCCTCTTTAAATTGATTTTTCCTACTCTCAAGAGAACCTTTTGCTTTTAACTCCTTATAGTTCTCTTCTAAAAAATCTTCAAGACTTTTTATCATTTTATAATAGTACTTCTCCCGTTTATTAAACGTAAAGATGTAATCGAAAAATGTAATGGCTATTATAGTGTATGATAAGGTCTTCAGAATTGCTAATATCGGAATTGCATTAAACAAAAGTAGTTCACTTATATATAAGGATTCACTTAGTTGTAATTCAACTTTACCCATAAACCCCAAAAATGAAACAGCCACAAATGTACTACTTATACCTAGTCCTACCCATCTGAACGTATTTGTATAACCACTATATGTGTCCATTCCAAACAAATATTCCAAAAATATTGGTGCAAATAATAATAATAGTGTATTGAAGAATAATTCATTATTAATACTTTCAGTCTCATACAATGTATCAAGTCCAAAAATAACAAGTAACATGATTAAAATTACTCTTAAACCAAGATATTTTTGTCGTTTAGAGTGATTATCTAATACTTTATCTACGCTTATCATAAGTATCCACTTCCTTATTCTATGAACATATAATTATTCACTACCAAAAAATAAAATTCATTTTATAGTAACAATTTTATTTTTTCAATATTGAATAATTTTTATTTTTATTCAATCGATTCTAAGAGAAGTGTCTTTAAAACAAATTCTTCTATTAAACATCTACCAAATTATTAGGTAAAAAATATCTAATATTTCCTATTTATATCACTTGATTAAATAAGACAAACGCTCCTCTAGTTACCAAATAAATCAATATTTATATATATTGTACCATTACAGAGTTTGTGTTGCACTCTTTTCTTATCGTTCAAATTCATACTAAGGGTTTAGCTATAGATGTGTTACCACCATTAAAAGTATTGAATGTATACACTTACCTGTAAAGCTCCCCCCATAAAAAAAACACCCACCGCCAATTGTGAGTGTCATGATATCTCTATTTCATTTTTTCTTTTAATCGAACGATACAAAGTTGCTTTAGAAACACCTGTCATTTCTTCAATTTCTTTTACAGTGTACTGTTCAGTATCATATAATTTCATTGCCTTTTCTACGAGTTTATTATCTTTTTTCGGTCTACCACCTATTCGACCTCTTGCTCTTGCACTCTCTAAACCTGCTCTGGTTCGTTCTGAGATTAAATCCCGCTCCATCTCAGCAAGAACAGCCAACATTTTAAACATAGCCTTACCGACTGCTGTAGTAGTGTCTATGTTGTCTCTAATACTAACTAATTCAATTCCTCTCTCTTGCAGTTCTTCTGACCATTCAATTAGTTTTTTTGTGGAACGACCTAGACGGTCTAGCTTGTAAACACACAAGACATCACCTTCTCTAGCATATTTAAGTAACTCCTGTAACTGCGGTCTATCGTCTCTCATACCACTTATTTTCTCTTTATATAGCTTTTCACATCCTAATTTCTCTAATGCATCTACTTGTAAATCTAAAGATTGGTCAAGAGTGCTTACCCTAGCATATCCAATTTTCATATATACTTTATCCCCCATATTCCTTTTCTTTAATTGTATCAAAAAGGTAGTTTCGAGTAAATAAAGATGCATTGTTTTTGAAACGGTTTTTGATACTATTTTTATAAGTTTTTATTCAATATTATTTCCACAAAAGATATGTATCATAAACATTCGTTTTTGATACATTTTTTCAGCACGATGTAAAAATTCTACATTATTAGTAACCAGTTAATAAAAGCTCTACTAAATGATTCTGTTGATATTTTGGCAAACAAAAAAAGGACTCATTACAGTCCTGTTTTTTTGCTTATTAAACTAAAGCACCCGTTAGTTTAAGTACAATATTTCACAAGCTCATTTGAATTCCAGAATTTATTAATATTGAATTCCTCATTATTTAAGTTGCTTTTTTTCATAGTTAATATGTTTGATATTGATAATATGTGCGATTTCTCTAGTTTCATCTCTTCCAAATTGACCATTCTCCTTTATAGAAAACTCATCTCCCTCTTTTGTGCGGAAATAATACGTACCAAAAGAACCTACCTCATATTCATATACAACATCAGAAATTTCCTCCCAATAATATTTAGAGGAAACAGTAATGTCTTGAATTACAATATACTCCTTATGAATAAGCGTGTAGCTTATAGTGGATGCATACATAAGAACTAAAAACGTCAGACAAAATAACCCAGAAAGAATATAAGTAATCATATTCCTTTTGATAATAAGCGTTAGCACACCGATTATCAATGTTATAAAGGCAATAGCTACTATATAAAAATTCTTTCCTGAAGAAATAAGTACAATTTCTCCCCTTTCAAAATGAAAGGTTTCAACACTAAATAAAGGGAAAATGAGAACAAAGAGAGGTGCTATAATTATGATTAGTATTAAGATAATAAATAATATAGCTCTAGGTGATTTTTGATTTAACACACGATTTCTCCTTCCATATTAAGTATTAACTTATACATTTCTGTTTAGTGATTTTATTCCAGTCTCTTATATACAGTTAAAATGTAAAAAAAGTTTCAAGATTCAGATTATTATTTACAAACAATTATATATGTCCTAGTATTACCCCTTTTTAATGTAACGGTTATTAGTAGTCCTTTTAAACTAACCTGCACCGTTAGTTTAATAAGAAAATCAACAACAATCATTAACACAGGCTAAAGAAGATACGAATGATTGTTAAAAACAAACAGATGTTTTTCATGTTCTGCTCCATTCGTATCGTAAAATTCTTTAACCAATTAATTTATTCGAATACATCGTACTTACACTGTAACAACTAATTTGCTCTCTGCTCTATGAGTCAACCAACTAAATATACTTTCCTTATTAGCTTGATAGAGCAATTCAAAAGGAATTCGCTCTTCTTTTACTATTTGTTTCAATTCACTCTGAATCTTCCTACCATATCTGCTCCATCTATCTTTATAATCTCTTTTCAAATGAAGACCTTTTTTTAAATTAATTAAACGATTAACATTCCATTGAGTTGTTTCGATATTCCAAACATCTTCTATTACTTGGTACTTTGACAACTCATTCATAATGAACTCGTCATCTATGTTATGAATCGAAGGAGCACATGAAATTTTAGGTCTAAAACGGAATTCAAATCTCGTTTGATATAAATGTTCAATATCTTTTTTTCTTGCTTGTTCTTTTTTGTTTCTATCATAGACAGCTAACTTGGACTTACTGTAATTAGAACCAATATAATAGCCACTCCATTCATTCCTACTATAAACCTTGGTATTTCCATGTGGTTTCAAAAAAACATGACTACTGTAATCTAATTTAGAGTCAAAAGCTATATCCATCCGTTTTACTTTCCAATCAAATGCAAATAGTGTCTCTCTAATGCTCTCTGGCATATTGATTAATGTTTCATTTTGAAGAATCAACATCACTTTATAATACTTGTGCGAATACATATTTCTCGGATTTAGATTTAATACGAAAAATGGTTTTTTACTTGTTACGGAACTATAAAAGTAATCATTCCCTCTATTAAATGCAAAATAATGCTTAAGGTATTGCTTATCTTCAATAGATAATATTGCAACTAAAATTAGTGTATCTACATTTACTTCAATATCGTATACTCTCTCAATACTTACCACCCTCTACAAATCTTATCTAGCTTAATTTAAATATTTTATTAACCTTCAACCACCACTTTTTGTAAACTCTCTTAGTATTAATATATAGGTATCAAACTAGAATTACGCTGTAGTTCAATTATAGGAAATTCTACTTTGGTATGAATCTGGGCAGGTAATTCTCTTATTATCGTTCCTGCCTCATCATATTCATTTAATACAACATCAGAAACCACATCATAGGTTTGAACCCTTTCTATTCTTTTACTTCGTTTGCTTTTCTTGTCTCCTTCTGACTGTATAACATAACGATTAAGATATTTTACTCCACTGTTACAGTATCTACTTATTGTTTCTCTACTACATCCTAGCGCCTCTCCTACACTTGCCATTGAAGGATACTCTCTAAAGCTTCTCTTTTCAAAGTCATATACAGTTACTCCAATAGCATTATCTTTCTGAATATGTTCGTAGAAAGGTAAAAAATCAATGTTATCTATGCAGTAATTGCCGTTTGAGTCTATTCTATCAATTGTCGGTCTTAGCATTTTATCTTTATCTGATTGTAAGTATTTTTCTGTTTGCTCTAACCATTTTCTCCAATGCTCTGGTTTTTCCTTTTTAGTGTAACTAACTAATTCTTTCCCTAAAGGAAGTTCATATTTTATCCCTTTCTTTATATAATCTACTCGTTTCTCTGTTCTTGATTTTGCCTTGTACCCACTTATAATCAATAATTTACTACCTTCATTTGTTACTTCTTCTAGTCTTGCTAATGCTTTTAGTTCCATACTTCCTCATCCTCTTCTCTCTCTAGTATAAATTCGATTGGAGTTTCTCCACCCCAATAATTTGTCAGTGTATCTGTGTCAATATCTCGTCTAGATAACAATTCAAGTAATATATCAGCCATGCTTTCCACCAAAGCTAATCTTCTTTCTTCAACAATTTCGTTCATTTTTAAACCTCCTAACTCCACTCGGGTAGTATACAAATTAAATTAGTAGCATAAATAACTCGTTAGGTAGTATATTAAAACAAATAAATAGCGTTGTCAACTATAAAACTTGATTTAATGCTACCACCTGTGCTACTATAATTCTATCAACTAATAGGAGGAACTTTATGAACGGCATTGAATTCGGCAAGGAACTAAAGAAAATAAGAGGACAAGTAGGCTACCCTTCTAAACCCCTATCAAAAAAAATAGGTAAGGCTATAACCTATGTATCACAATTAGAAAGAGGACTAATTAAGAACCCAGATTTCGATGCTTGCGTAAAATTATTAAAGGAACTTTCATTTCCTATAAATAAGATTGAGGATTTTTTATATTCTTTTGGAATTATTTCAGAACAACGTAAAGAACAAGAGATACAACAAAATATTATTAACTTTGAGCTTAATGAAAGAGTTAAAGAAGAAGGTAATGAAGACTTTATTAGATATAATTATCCTTGGCTTTTTAATGATGAAAATGCCATTAATAGTATGCAAAAGAAAATCGAGTATCTAGAAACTATTTTCAATTCTATGGTAGAAAATGATTTCTCTCGAGCAGAAACTGTACTAACTAACATTACTGATTTAACAAAAAGTAAAACATCATTTGATTTTTTCTGTTCTTTATTTCAATATAATTTTTTCTCTATCACTCCCGAACAAAGAAAAGAGTTAATAAAAATTATCAAATCAGTAAATCTAGACAAAAACAGTATTTTTGATTATGAAGGAGAGTGAAAATATAGATGAAAGTAGTTCTATATGTACGTGTATCCACAGAAGAACAGGCAGAGGAAGGTTTCTCAATAGATGGTCAAATTAAGAATCTCACTGACCATTGTGATAAGAACGACTATGAAATTGTAGAAATCTATAAAGATGAAGGAATAAGTGGAAAATCTACTAACAGATTAGGATTACAATCTTTATTATCCGATTGTACTAATGGTAGTTTTCAAAAAGTACTGGTTTGGAAAATCTCACGAATTGCACGTAAACAATTGGACTTTTTAAGTATTATCGAGACTTTCAAACAAAATAATATTAACTTTTTTAGTCTTAGTGAAGCTATAGATGATTCGACCCCTACTGGAACAGCTATGCTTCAAATGATGGGAACATTTGCGGAACTAGAACGAAATCAAATTGTTGAAAATGTAAAAATGGGAATGAATCAACGTGCTAGAGAAGGTAAATGGAATGGTGGGGCTTTGTTAGGCTATAAATCCAAAGATAAGAAGTTAATAGTAGATGAAAATGAAGCTATCATTGTTAGACGTATTTTTAACTTATATACATCTGGTAAAGGTTACAAAGCTATTGCGCATCAACTTAATCGAGAAAACTATAAAACTAAAAGAAAAAAAGAGTTTTCTATTACATCAGTACGAACTATACTTTTGAATCCAACTTACGCAGGATTTATACGCTTTGGTCAAGTTAATGATTGGTCTAGTAAACGTAGGAGTGCTACAAACCAAAAACCTATTATTGTTATGGGGGAGCATGAGCCAATAATTTCATTAGAAACTTGGCAAGCTACACAATCACTAATTGAAAAGAAATCTCATAAACCAGCTAAAACTTTTACTGGTCATTTTCCACTAACCACTTTACTTAGATGCCCTTCATGTGGTCAAGGCATGATTGGACACCATTCAAAGAAATCTAAAAAAAGTGATGAATACCTACGTTACTATCAATGTGGAAACTTCCACTATAAAGGCTCTGCTGTTTGCAAATCAAACCTAATACCAGCGGACTATGCTGAACAGTATGTATTCAAACAAATTGAAATGATAACTTCTGATAAATCATATTTATTAGATATCACCAATAAGATAAATAACAAAGTAGTCAATTTAAAAATGCCTTTAAAAGAGCAATTACAGTATATAGAACGTAAAATAAAAAATGTTCAAACAAACATTGATAAATATCTAAACCTTTTTGAAGGAGACAAAATAGATAGCTCTATCCTTAAAAATAAAATTGCAACTTATGAAGAAGAATTATCTGAATTAGAATCTAAGAAATTTGAAATAAGTTATCAGCTTCAACAACCAATAGTAAAAGAAATATCGTTTGATAGGATATATCATGCTTTAATTAGCTTTTCAAAAGTCTTAACAACCGTAGAGCCAGAAAAACTTAAACATTTCTTGCATAACGTCATTAAAGAAATCACTGTTAATAAAGGCTCTTGCCCTAAAGAAAGAAGTATCAAAGACATTGTTCTGTTCTTTGATACTTCTATAAAAAACCCAAACCATGTGATTACTTATGGTACGGTTCTCCCTTAATTATCCTAAAAGCTCTATAAATCTGCTCCACGAGCACGAGCTTCATTAATTGGTGCGGTAACGTCATCTTACCAAACGAAAGTTTTTCATCTGCTCTTTTCAATACTTCCTCATGTAGACCGAGAGAACCTCCAATGACAAAGGCAATTTTACTTTTTCCATAGGTCATTAATGATTCCAGATCACTTGCAAGCTGCTCGGAGGATTTCATTTTGCCGTCGATAGCTAACGCAATGACGTATGTATCTGCTCCGATTTTTGCTAAAATACGTTCTCCTTCTTTTTTCTTCACGATTTCCATGTCGGCATCGCTTAGGTTTTCGGGGGCTTTTTCATCGGCAACTTCGATTAATTCTATTCTTGCGTAACTGCCTAGTCTTTTTGTGTATTCTTCTATTCCTAATTTCAGATATTTTTCTTTTAATTTTCCTACCGAGATAATTTGTATATTCACAGGTTATCCACCTTTACATTTCATTTACAAACAAGTTATGCACATTACTTATACACATATCCACAATAGTTATCTACATCTTGTGCTCTATTTTTCATCAGATACAATATATATTGATGCGACATTACAGTATGTGCATTTTGTGGATAACTTCTCTTCATCCGTTAATCGTTCTAACATCGGAAAGGTTTTTTGTTCGGCAACAAACATATCTAAAGCTTGATTTATATGGGTTTCGCAACTGAATATTCTCAATTTTTCGCTTCCTTTCATTATCTTATTTTTCTTCAGGGTTATACACAAATCGTTCTTTCTTATCCACAGCCTATTTTAACAAACAAAAAGCGAGTAGGAAAGACAAGCTTTTCTCTTCCTACTCGCTGTGTAAATCTATTATTTACATTTGTAAGTTATCCACATGTTTATAATGCATCTGTTTCTACTAATTTCAGTGTAAGCTCCACAACTTTTCCTTGTCGATATACTTTAACGTTTAAGTCTTCTCCAATTTCTTTTTCATTGTATAAATGTTTTCGTAGATCAATCGTGTCTTCTACTTTCTTTCCATCCATTTCAACAATTACATCATATGTTTGCATTCCAGCTTTCGCTGCTGGGGAATTTGGAACGACTTCATCAACTACTACCCCTGTAGTCACTTCAGCTGGCAATTTCAATGTTTCTTTTTGATGAAATGAAGGGACATTTGTTAAATCTAGAAGAGTTATACCCATAGAAGGACGATTCACTTTTCCATTTCGCTCTAGATCTTCAACAATTGGAATTGCCGTGTTAACAGGAATTGCAAGTCCAATCCCTTCTACAGTCGATTCAGAAATTTTCATGGAGTTTATGCCAACAAGCTGACCTGCTAAGTTGATCAAAGCTCCTCCACTGTTACCAGGGTTGATCGCAGCATCTGTCTGTAAAACCTCTGCTTGCCAATCCACTACTTGGTCTCCATTTAAATCAACTGGGATTGCACGATCTTTACCAGACACAACACCGGTCGTTACCGAACCATAAAAATCTAATCCTAGTGGGTTACCAATCGCTATTACTGTTTCGCCTTGCTTTAATGCATCGGAATCCCCAAATTCCATAACTGAATCTATTCCAGCGCCATCAATTTCAAGAACAGCTAGATCACTCCAAATGTCGCTACCAACAAGTTTAGCCTCCACTTTCGTTCCATTCACTAATGTTACTTCTAATGATTTAGCACCTTCTACTACGTGGTGATTTGTTATAACGAATGCTTTCCCATCGGCTTTTTTATAAATAACACCAGAACCTGTTCCAGCCTCTTGGTTAGATTGAGAATTACTCCAAAAATCAGTAACAGACTGAATGTTAGTGATTCCGACTACTGCTCCTGAAGCCTTTTCAACAGCTCCTGTTACATCTGTTGTCACATCAACAGATAGCCGCTTTTTTTCCTGTATATTATTTGATTTCGTTTCATTTTCTGATGGTAGATTTGTTACAACGGAAGGGATTAAAAACCAAACGAGCAACGCACCTACCAACACTCCAGCTAATGCACTAAAAAAATATCCAGCTGGACCTCTTTTCTTTTCTTTTTTTGGCTCTTCCGGTTTCTCCGGTTCATACGGATTGTATTCGTCCATTTACATCTTCCTTTCCTCTTACCTATATGCTCATATTAGTAATTTACCCAATTCACATTAAAAATAGATGAAAATTTATTAAAAGTTTAATAAAATGTATATGAAAAAAGTTCCAAAAGCATAAAATTGCTTTTGGAACTTATACAACGACTAACTCAGTTGGCTTATTAGCATCCGTATCATGTAAATGTACGTATTCACCCGCAATAATTCCACAGGATTCAAGAGTTTGTGTCACACTCATACGAGCAAGGTCTTTCATATTGTTATCTTTACTTAAATGGGATAAATAAATATTCGTATTTTTAATATCCACTACTTCACTCATTGCGACAGCAGCATCTTCATTGGAGACATGTCCAACGTCGCTTAAAATTCTTCGCTTAACCGACCAAGGGTAGCGTCCCATCTGTAGCATGCTTACATCGTGGTTGCTTTCAAAAACAAAGGAATCTGCTCCTTTGATATGTCCCTTCATCCGATCACTTACATAGCCAGTATCCGTTATCAATACAAGCTTTCGATTGTTTTCATGGAAGACGTAAAACATCGGATCTGCTGCATCATGTGAGACAGCAAAAGACTGAATATCTACCGTTCCAAATGTTTTAACTGTTTCCATGTCAAATTGAAATCGTTGATCTACGGGAACATTTCCTATCAGAGAATCCATCGCAGACCATGTTTTTTCATTTGCATAGATAGGTAAACCGTATTTTCTTGCAATAACACCTAATCCTTTAATATGATCACTGTGCTCATGTGTAACAAAAATACCAGAAAGTTTTTTTATATCCCGATCGATTTCATTAAATAGTTGCTCTATTTTCTTCCCACTTAAACCTACGTCTACTAAAAAGCAATGCTCCTCATTTTCCACATAAACTGCATTTCCACTACTACCACTTGCCAATACACTAAATCTCATCGGTAAAACTCCTTACTTTACTACTGCTTGTTCCTGATTTTTTTGGATTTCAACAATTCTTCCCTCGATGGCGTTTACAAAATGATCTTCCCTCGTCCCATCTGGAAGCTCAACTAAGATATGCCAAGTTGGTGCAAATACTTGTGTTTCGGTTAGTTCTATTAATCGAGAATAGCCTAATTTAATTTCCTTTACTATGGAGTCAGGCTTTAATAGTCCACCATCATATAATACTTTTATTGCTTGTATAGGAGATAATAAAGTCTTGTCTTCATCATAATCCTCTAAATTGTCCAAGATTTTTTGTTCATATCGAACTAGTTCTTGCTGATCATTCCAATAAACAACTAAGGTAGCATTCTGGTTATAGTAAACAAATCGATTATTTACTTTTTGAAAGAAGGTTGCTGATTTATTTTCTTCATCTGTTTTCCATAGACCGTATGAGTTACCACGTAATACATTTTCTCGTACTAACTTTTCAACTGTATTTTCTTCCGTTATTGAAATAGATTTATCAAACGTGCTTGTTAATTTTAAACCGTCCACTGTAATTGTCTGATTTGGCAACTTTTCTAATTCTTCTAAAATGAAATTATGCGTATTTCCGGAAACAAAAGAAGCTTCTTTAATATCTATATCCATTTTTGGAACTGTAATATTATCTTGAAAAAGTCGATCCTCGATTGTTGCATCACTCAATACTTCTAAATCGATAGCATCATTGTATCTATTTAAATATAGAGAAAATAAAAATACATTTAAAATAGAAAATACAATAATGAATATTGTTTTTGTTTTATTCCAATCCATAATTGCCACCTCCCAGTAACTCTGGGGATACCTGTTTCCATGAACCATTTATTAAATAATACCATGAAGGCTCTAGATTTAGTAATGGCTGTTCATCATCCTTAGACAAATTGTAACCAACTAAAATCTCATCTACTGATGACATATTGATATCTGAAATGGTTGAAATCAAATCATAAGTCGCCTGTCCTGAAGATAATGGTACGTCCCTTGTTTTAATAGGCGTAGATTCGTTTAATGTATAATATGGTCTATTATATCGATAAACACGATTTTCTCCCCATTGTTGCATGATTTCCGTTGACGTGTCCTTACTAAAAACAGGCATTCCATACAAGTATAGTTGATAACTCACTTGTAGCGTAGCAGGATTAATTCGATGTAATCGGTATTCGTTCGTCCACCCATTATGCTCATTAACAAAATTTACAGTTTGTTGAACAAGTTCGGCAGGATTACCGGCATTGTTACTTTCTGAGGCGGGATGGACATATCTCAATTCCAAAGGCATGTAATTAACAATCATCAGTGCACTGTCATCAGAATATTCCTTACCACTAGTTCCTTTTGGATTACTTTGAACAAGACTAGGATTTGAAAAAAGGGCATTCCTAAACTTTTCTGGTGCTACTGATATATCTTCTAAATAATACGTAAAGCCCATTATATTTTCTGGGTTATTCGAAGCATAGAGAGAAAGTTGACCTTCTCTTTCTATTTCATTATAAGGCGATAAGCTAATAGATTGTTTATAAATATTCGCGGAAAAAGTTTCTTTATCCACCTTATCAACGTGTGTTGTATACACTTTTTGTTTTATTGTATTAATTAAATATAAATGGACTTCTTCATCAGGCGTTTTATTCCAATCTATTACTAAACGATTGAACGAAGCATCCGGTAAATTACGATCATCAAAGGACAATATTTTACTAAATGTCTTAATCGGCACTTCTGCAGGATAAAAGAAAGTTAATCGATTAGGTGTCCGAATGTATTCATTTATTTGTTGAAAACTTATTTTGTTCTTTAAAGGCTCTACCGTTTGTAATTCCCAAGTTTTCATAGAACTAAATACTTTTTCTAGAATTAGAGGAGATGTAGAACCCGTCAGTTTATCCTCATGACTATATAAAAGGCGGTATGGCTTAACAACGTCCTCCATTTTCTTTTTCTCCGCAATTGCAATATCAACGATAGGTGTATCGTTTGTATTGTATGACGGAGAAAAAGTCCATATAGTAAAGGTCAATGTAAGACTTAATAGGATGAGTAGAAGTAAAATAACTGATTTTACTTGTTCAATATACTTCAATCCCACTCACCTTCCTCATCCATTACAATATCAAGTGTAAAAAAGACAGTTGTTCCATGCCCTTCTTCACTTTCTGCCCAAATTTTCCCCCCGTGGGCTTCAATCATTTCCCGGGCAATTGCTAAACCTAGACCTGTTCCACCCATTGACCGTGCTCTTGCACGATCTACTCGATAAAAACGATCAAAAATACGGTTAACATTTTCAGAAGGTATTCCCATACCATCATCCGAAATCATCACCTTCAATATTTGTTCCTTAACAGCTATTCCAAAGCGAATATTTCCACCATCTGGTGAGTATTTCAATGCATTTGATATGATATTATCAATTACTTGTGTAAGTTTGTCCGTATCTATATCTACATAATAAGGCGTTTTGGGAAGCATTCGATGAAATGTTACATTTTGAGACTTCGATAATTCAAATCGATCAATAATACGATTGAAAAACT
Organism: Psychrobacillus mangrovi; assembly: GCF_037104765.1. Classification (NCBI taxonomy): domain Bacteria; kingdom Bacillati; phylum Bacillota; class Bacilli; order Caryophanales; family Bacillaceae; genus Psychrobacillus; species Psychrobacillus mangrovi. The sequence goes on from NZ_JBAWSY010000014.1 coordinate 42,541, forward strand.
CATTGAAATTCACAATATCTCGATTCAGATCATAGTCACTGCTATCCATTTTAGACAATTGAAGCAAATCATTTACTAAACGAATCATTCGCTGTGTTTCAGTTTGTGTTACTTGTAGAAAGGATGGGGCAATCTCTACATCTTTCCAAGCACCGTCTGCTAAGGCTTCTAAATAACTACTCATTGTTGTAAGTGGAGTGCGCAGCTCATGCGATACGTTGGCGACAAATTCTCTACGTTCCATATCGATTTTCTCTTGTTCGGTGTTGTCATGAAGAACTGCAATTAACCCGTTCACAAATCCAGTTTCTTTTTGTATAACCGAGAAGTTTACACGCAATATAAAAGGTCGTTCATACGTACTAAAATCAAGCGTTATGGACTCCTTCGAATATATCAAATCTTCAAATGATTGTGCTGCGTCAATTCCTAACACAGAAACAATAGGACGGTTTAGAACCATTTCTCTTGGTATTCGCAATAATCGAAGTGCTGGATCATTAATTAAAATAATTCTTCCTTTACGATCCGTTGCGATAACTCCATCTGTCATATTGGTAAGGACAGAAGCAAGTTTTCTTCTTTCGGCTTCTGTTGTTGACTGTGCTTCTTGTAATCTGTTTGTTAAGTGGTTAAAGGCTATAGCAAGCTGACCAATTTCATCATTGCCATATACACGTACTTTTCTTGAAAAGTTTCCTTTTGCCATTGCCTGTGCCTGTCTTCGCATATCTGAAATAGGTCGTGTAATAGTTTGTGCTATTAATATCCCAAGGACAATTGTGATCACTAATGCAACAGCAGTCCCACCTGCGAGAATTTGGTTAATCTCATTCATTTGACCAAATACATTTTCAATATTCGATTCTATATATAGAGAACCAATTACTTCTCCTTTATCGACAATAGGAGTAGCTAGTATCCAAATTCTCTTTTTAGATTCCGGATCAAGGGAAATATTATCAAAAGGTGTTGCAGAAGTTATGGAAAATCTAACGAGTTCATCCAATGATCTTTGCCCTACGATTGATTGATTGTTAATATCAGATGTTGCAAGAATTTGATATCTTGCATCGATCACTCGAACTTCTTTTATATCATTTGAATTAAGTCCATACAAAATAGAACGCAAACTTTGTTCTATGGATGCGTCTTCTTCTTCATTTCTAACTTTTATGATTTCTTCTCTTGTACTAAATACTAGAAGACTTACACGATCTTTAATCGATTCTTGAAAGTTGTCTTTTAACGTTTCCTCGAGTTCTTTCACAAAATACAAACCGATTATTTGCATGGCGATAATTATTAACAAAATATAAATCAAAACAATCTTAACGTGAATTGATTTAAAATAACCAACCTTTTGCATTTTTCCTACTCCTGTTCAGGATTTCGTAAGTAATAACCAACGCCTCTTCTAGTTACAATCCATGTTGGATGACTTGGATTATCTTCAATCTTTTCTCGTAGACGTCGAATGGTTACATCTACCGTACGTACATCTCCAAAATAATCATAACCCCACACCGTTTGAAGTAAATGCTCACGAGTCATCACTTGTCCAATATGTTTCGCTAAATAATGTAACAATTCAAATTCTCGATGTGTTAATTCAATTGTTTCCTCTCTCTTTAACACTAAGTATGCATCAGGTTGAATTATTAGTGGACCAATTGTAATATCATTTGTTATTACTTCTGCATCTTCTTGAATCGTTTGATGTCTTCTCATATTTGCCTTAACTCGTGCGATAAGCTCACGCGTACTAAATGGTTTAGTTACATAATCATCCGCACCTAATTCTAAACCAAGTACTTTATCAATCTCCGAATCTTTTGCAGTTAGCATTATAATCGGAAAATCATATCTTTTACGAATCTCTCTGCATACTTCCATTCCATCTCTATTTGGAAGCATAATATCTAATAGCATTAAATCTGGTTGAAATTCTTCTACCTTTTTTAATGCTTCATCGCCGTCATATGCACAAAATACTTGATAACCTTCTTTTTTCAAATTGAATTGAAGTATATCTGCAATCGGTTTTTCATCATCAACTACTAATATTTTCTTACTCATCAGTTGAACCTCTTTTCGTAATTTGATCTATTTAAATGTTTTTATCTTTTACATTCATTCTCTTACTCTACCATGCTTTTGAACTAATCGCATTAATTTAAGAATACCATAAATTGAATTAGTCGATGCTTGTCGAAATATTTCCTGGGAAATTTATTTTACAATCATTCTTCATGTACCTATGTATGCCATTTCTCAATTAAAAAAGAGATAGCCAATCTAGTGACTATCTCTTCCATACTATTATTTTAACACGGTCAACGGATTAATCGTAACTCCATTTTTTTCTACTTCAAAATGTAAGTGAGTTCCAGTTGAACGACCCGTACTTCCCATAATCCCTAATTTAGAACCTTGGGGAACGACATCTCCAACACTAACACTTATAGAAGATAGATGTGCGTATGTTGTTTTGTACCCGTTTTTGTGATCGACAATTACTCTATTACCATATGTACCGTCCGATCCAGCAGCTACTACAACTCCATTGTCTGTTGCTTTAATGTCAAACCCACTTGGTCTTGCAATATCAATTCCTTCATGTTGACGTCCCCAACGGTGACCCATTTTACTTGAAATATATCCACCTTCAGCTGGCCAAGCAAATTCTCCTGATCCACGAGAAGGCATTACTTTTGTTCCTTTTAAAGTGATTTGATCTTTTGGTTTAACCAAAACAGTTTCTTCAATAACGGATTGGCCTGCTTCCACACCATTTTCTTTACGTACAAGATAGGTTGCTTCTCTCTTACCATCAGTACCTTCTTGTTTTACTTTCGTATCGCCTTTATACATTTCTTCTGATACTTCTATTTTTTTATTATGGTTTATTACTTCAATTGCTTTCTTTTCATACAGTACATCTACATTAATAAGTGGTTTTAAAACTGTTACATTTATCTCTTGACCTATTTGTAGCAACGTAGAGTCGGTCATACCAGGATTGATTTTCATCAACTCATCTGTTGTTAAGTTATGATCACTGGCAATCGTGCCTAATACATCTCCCTCTGCTACTTTATACGTCTCTTGTTCTAGTGTTCCTTCTAATAGAAGTTTAACGGCATCATCCGGTGATACAATTTTTTCTGGGTTTACATCAACTGTTACTCCAGAAACTTCTTCTTTTAAAATTATTTCTTTAATACGCGTTTCATTTTCTTTTAATTCGGGTAAAGTTTCAATAGTACTCTTTCTTGCTTCCAGTTCGTTTAACTCATCTTCTGTTACAAAATGTAATTTTAGTTTTCGGATAGCTTCTTGATATGCTTCCAAGTCTTTGACGTAGACTGCCATCTCGTCATTGATAGATAATGCAAATGCTGTTGCTTCTATTTCTATAAGTTCCTCTAACTTTTGAAGTGTAGCATCATCGTTCGTAGATGAAGTAAAAACTTGCTCTGGTATTACCGAGAGATTGGAATCAGCTTTTAAAGGGAGATTTTCGTACTGGGAGCTTGAATCCTTCACTTTTGCATTTAACATGGTCTGCATTGCTTTTTTATCAGATAATGCTCCGACATATTTTCCATTTGAGTATATATGGTAGATTTCTTTTAAAGTATTATTTTCACTTTCATTTGCAAAAGCCATATTAATAGATACACTTGAAATAAGTAACATTGAAACTGCTGCTTTTTTCATTATATTTGATCTTCTGTTTGAAAGAACCTCTAAATAATTACTCTTCTGTTCTTCATTCTTTCTTTTCAAAAACATGATAAAGCCCCTTCCAAGTTCATAAAAAATTACTTTCCTTTTTTCAGGCTCTTTTAATTTAACATAATTGACTTAATCTAGTATAGAAATAGGACGCTTTGTAAAGAAACTGTATAATTAGAACCATTATATTGAATATAATTCCATTATATTCTATTTTAATATGAATCAATAAATATTTTAACAACTTATATCTAATCTTTTACCAAAAAATCAGTAGTTTATACATATTCTCTCATTATTCTCTGTTATATTTGTCATAATGGAAGATTAAAAATTGATTCAATTGGTTTATTTCGACAAAAAAACTGCCAAGAAAATAAAAATCTTCTTGGCAGTTAATTAATTTAGGCGTTTTATTAACGCCAAACACTAGAAATAATATTTGTTTGTGTACGATCTGGTCCTACAGAGAAGATAGAGATTGGTACACCTGTCAGTTGTGAAATACGCTCTAAATAATGGCGAGCCGTTTCAGGTAGTTCATCAAGTGTTTTACATTTTGTAATATCTTCGCTCCAACCTGGTAGCTCTTCATATACTGGCTCACACTCAGCAAGAATACGAAGATTAGCTGGATATTCAGTAATTAACTCACCTTTGTATCTATATGCAGTACAAAGTTTTACAGTTTCTAAACCAGTTAATACATCAATTGAGTTAACAGTCAAATCTGTTAAACCACTTACGCGACGAGCATGTCTAATAACTACAGTATCAAACCATCCAATACGACGTGGTCTTCCTGTAGTTGTACCGTATTCTTTACCAACTTCACGAATTTGACTACCAATTTCATCGAATAATTCTGTTGGGAATGGGCCATCTCCTACACGAGAAGTATACGCTTTACATACACCAACAACATGTGTAATTTTTGTTGGACCTACACCAGCACCAATTGTTACCCCACCCGCCACTGGGTTAGAAGACGTAACAAAAGGATATGTACCTTGGTCAATATCAAGCATAACACCTTGTGCACCTTCAAATAATACACGACGGCCTTCGTCTAAAGCGTCATTTAATACCTTTGAAGTATCTGTTACATATTTTTCAATTTCTTGACCATAACTATAGAACTCTTCCAAAATTTCATCTACAGTGAAACCTTTTGTTTCATAAAACTTCTCAAACATTCTATTTTTTTCTTCTAAATTACGTTCTAATTTTTCTTTAAATATTTCATAATCCAATAGGTCTGCAATACGAATCCCAACACGAGCAGCTTTGTCCATATAAGCTGGACCAATCCCTTTACCTGTTGTCCCGATTTTATTTGCACCTCTACGAGCTTCTTCTACTTCATCTTGTTTTAAATGATAAGGAAGAATAACGTGTGCACGATTAGAAATACGTAAATTTTCTGTCGTAATTCCTCGATCATGTAAACCTTTAAGTTCTTTTACAAGTGCTCTTGGATCCACTACCATCCCATTACCGATAACTGAGATTTTATCTTTGTAAAAAATACCTGAAGGAATAAGGTGAAGCTTGTATGTTTCTCCTCCAAAAATAATTGTATGCCCCGCATTATTACCACCTTGGTAACGTGCGATTACTTCTGAATTCTCGGATAGAAAGTCTGTAATCTTCCCTTTTCCTTCGTCTCCCCATTGTGTACCTACCACTACTACTGATGGCATTGCCAACACCTCCGTCAGACATTTTATATGTCCTGATTCAAACAGTGTAATTGTACCAAGCTATGGTCTCATAGTCAACCGATATTAGGTAAAAACACGAACATATAAATGTAATAAAACATTTATCGTTCGTGTTCTTACCCTTTTCTTATGCTGGTGGAGCTTGATGCTGGCTCCAATCAATATTAACGAATTTGTTAAATTCCTTCACAAATGCTAGAGTCACCGTCCCAGTTGGGCCATTACGTTGTTTTGCAATGATGATCTCTATCATGTTTTGATTTTCCGTTTCTTTATCGTAATAATCTTCTCGATACAAGAACGAAACAATATCCGCATCTTGCTCAATTGATCCCGATTCACGTAAATCGGACATCATTGGTCTTTTGTCTTGACGTTGCTCCACACCACGGGAGAGCTGTGATAAGGCAATAACAGGTACTTGTAGCTCCCTAGCTAGTCCTTTTAACGAACGCGAAATTTCAGAAACCTCTTGCTGTCTATTAGCTTGACTGCCGCCACTACCTTGGATTAGCTGCAAGTAATCAATTAAAATCATACCTAATCCAGACTCTTGCTTTAATCTTCGACATTTTGACCGTATTTCATTCACACGAATACCTGGTGTATCATCAATATAAATTCCAGCATTTGATAAACTACCCATGGCCATCGTTAGTTTTCGCCAATCCTCTGTTGTTAAAGAGCCTGTACGTAATACTTGTGCATCAATATTACCCTCTGCACAAAGTATACGCATAACTAACTGTTCTGCACCCATCTCTAGACTAAAAATTGCTACATTCTCATCGGTTTTAGTTGCAACATTTTGTGCAACATTCAATGCGAATGCAGTTTTCCCTACGGATGGACGAGCTGCTACGATGATTAAATCATTTCGTTGGAATCCAGCAGTTATTTTATCTAAATCTCGGAATCCTGTTGGAATACCTGTAACATCGCCTTTTCTCGAATGGAGTTTTTCGATGTTATCATATGTTTCCACTAAAACATCTTTAATATGCTGAAAGTCACCAGCATTTTTTCTGTTGGCAACTTCCATCATTTTTCGTTCAGCCTCTGATAATAGGGCCTCTACTTCATCTTCTCTTGTAAATCCATCTTCAACAATAGTTGTAGCAACACGGATTAAACGGCGTAGTATTGATTTTTCTTCTACAATTTTTGCGTAATGTCCGATATTTGCTGCTGTAGGTACTGCATTAGCTATCTCACTTATGTAAGAAATACCGCCAACATCTTCTAATTCTTTTTTGGCAGAAAGTTCTTCCGTTACAGTGACAACATCGATTGCTTTCCCTTGATCACTTATTCGAAGCATCGTTTGGAATATTTTCTGATGTGCTACTCGGAAAAAGTCTTCCGGCATAATAATTTCCGCTGCTGTTATTAATGCTTGCGGTTCTAAAAATATTGCTCCAATGACAGACTGCTCAGCTTCTTGGTTATGTGGTGGAACACGGTCCAATAATGGATCGCTCATTGACCTCTCTCCTTACGCTTCTTCTGTTACATGTACTTTTAAAGTTGCTACTACTTCATGATGAAGCTTTACTGGAACATTTGTATATCCTAATGCTCGAATCGCATCTTCTAGCTCCATTTTACGTTTATCTATTTTAATACCATGTGATTTTTCTAATTGTGCGGCAATTTGCTTTGTTGTTACGGAACCAAACAAACGTCCATCATTACCTGACTTTGCTTTCAATTCGACTGTTAATTGTTCTAATACTTCTTTTAACTTTTTCGCTTCAGCTAGTTCCTCTGCCGCTTCTTTTTCTGTTTTTTTCTTTTGCCCTTCTAACGCACTAATTGCTGCTGCATTTGCTTCAACAGCAAGTTTATTTTTTAATAAAAAATTATGCGCATAACCATCTGCGACTTCTTTAATTTCACCTTTTTTACCTTTACCTTTTACATCTTTTAAAAAAACTACTCTCATTCTGCATTTCCTCCTTCTAATGTCTCTTCAATTGCTGTTTTTAGCATATTAATAGCTTCGTCAATTGTCGCATTTTCTAGTTGGCAAGCAGCATTTGTTAAATGGCCGCCACCGCTCATTCTTTCCATTATTAACTGGACATTTACATCACCAAGAGATCTTGCGCTAATCCCAATAACCGAATCACTTCTATAACCAACTACAAACGAAGCTGTTATATTATTCATTGTTAATAAAATATCTGCAGTTTGTGCGAGTAATACTTGGCTATAGGAAGCATCTTCTATGCCATGCGCAATAGCAATACCTGGCTTAAAAAATTCAACTGTTTGAACAATTTTAGAACGTTCAATATACGTATCTATATCTTCTTTTAACATCCTTTGTACTAAAACAGTATCTGCACCTTGTGTTCGAAGATAAGACGCTGCTTCAAAGGTTCTAGCACCTGTACGAAGCGTGAAACTCTTAGTATCTACAATTATTCCTGCAAGCATAGAGGTAGCTTCAAGCATTGTTATTTTTTCATTCTTCGGTTGGTACTCTATTAACTCTGTTACAAGTTCTGACGTAGAGGATGCATATGGTTCCATATATACAAGTAACGTATTGGAAATGAACTCCTCACCTCTTCGATGATGATCGATTACAACAACCTTTTCTGCTCTATTTAGTAATTTTTCATCAATAACTAGACTAGGTTTATGGGTGTCCACTACTACTAATAAAGTTTTATCGGTCATTCTATTAACAGCTTCTTCCGGACTGATAAAACGCTCATATAGCTCTGGTTTCCCTTTAATTTCATCCATTAATCGAAGAACACTTTTGTCTAATTCATTAAAATCGATTACTACATAACCTTCGACCTTATTCATTTGGGCCATTTTTCTAACCCCTACAGCTGCTCCAATTGCATCCATATCCGGCAACCGATGTCCCATAACAAATACTTGATCACTATCCTGTATTAAATCACGAAGAGCATGTGAAATTACTCGTGCTCTTACACGCGTCCTTTTTTCTACGGGGTTTGTTTTTCCACCATAAAATTTTACTTTTCCATTTGGTTGTTTAATCGCTACTTGATCTCCACCTCTTCCAAGTACCAGATCCAAGCTCGATTGTGATAGTTCTCCCAGTTCGACTAGTGAAGTAGACCCCGCACCCACACCTACACTTAATGTTAAGGAAAAGCCAAATTTTGAAGTAGTTTCTCTTATATCATCTAATATTGAGAATTTATTTTTTTCTAGCTCAACAAGAATTGATTCATTAAACACAGCTAAGAAGCGCTCAGAGGAAATTCTTTTTACATATATACCGTATTTTGCTCCCCAGTCATTCACACAAGAAGTCACAATACTATTTAACTGTCCTCTTGTTTGATCATCCATCCCTTGTGCAATCTCATCGTAATTATCGATATATAAAATGGCTATTACTGTTCTATCTCCGTAATACAACGATTCAATTTCTACTTGTTCCGTAATATCAAAGAAATATAGTAATTTTTCTTCCGCCTTATAAAATACTTTATAATCATTGTTATCTAAGGAAATCGTAATTTCTTTCGAATCCTCTTGCTTGATAAGCTGTTGAAAGTCTTTAGAGATAGACAGAAGCTCCTCCCCGATAATCGTGTCAAACGGAAGCTTTTGAGACATATAGGGATTTGCCCATTCAATGATATATTGATCATTTATCAATAATATACCGATTGGCATTTCTAGCAATGCTTCTTCTCCGACTTTTTTCATGCGATAAGATAGGGTTTCGATATGTCTTTCCGTTTCTTCGTAAACCCGTTTTTCTAAAATCCATCCATATATAGATACTCCAATAACTAATAAAGCAAATAATAAGCCAACGATTAAATTGTTAGACAGGAGTAAATAAGATGCAACCCCACCGAGAAGCATAAACAAAATGAGTGGATATCGAATTGGTCGTTTTCTAAAAAAAGACGCCACCTGATCAGCTCCTTATTTTTTGTGCCTGCCTTGTAAATAACTTCTCAAATTAAAACCTAGGTCAAAAACACCTAGTATTATGGTAAATGTAAATAATGGTATGGCTAGAAATGTCCCAAGAACTGCCGTCCACTTTGGGTAGCCTTTTATATAAAAGTAATAGTGAATCAATGAAACACCTTGTAAAAACAATAGAGCTCGCAAAATAAACATGGCATTGATCGTTGCCATATATCCAAATGATCCAATTTCATAAGAAATGATTAAGGTTAATATGGATACGATTAAATAATACCATAACACTGCTTTAGGTAGTTTAAAATCCATAAACTTTGGAAACCTAGGTACTTGTATCTTTAACTTCTTTAATAAGGATAAATTAATGGACAAATAGATGATCGCTGACAAGAACATTGCCACAATAAAATATGACGGCATCATTGTTTTTAATAATAATAAAGCCCGTTCTACCCGTTCATCATAATCTGCTGGTAACTGTCCAACTGAAGACATGATATTTCCCGCTTGTTCGTAGTATATTTCAAAGGCTTCAAAAAATTGCTCAACAAAATTAATATTTAGGATCAAAATAGACATTATGTATTGTACAGCCGTCATGAGTAATAAAAAAATTCCAGAGGTCATTAGAAGATAAAGTTTTGACTTATTATTTCTAATACCATCTCCGATGATTAACCCTAATGGTGCAACAATTAATGCAAATATTAAACCAAAAATACCGCCAATAATAAAGGAGATAACTAACCCAATTATCGTTACATATATAGCATATTTTCTTTCAAATTTGGCGCTGAACCAAGCAATTGGTAAGGGCACAATAAATGAAGTGATCAATCCTAATATCGGAATATACACGGTCATTGCTAAAAGGATTGCAAATAGTGCAATCATCATAGCTCCATATGTTAAATAGCTTGTCTGATTTTTTTGCATGAAGGACCTTCCTTTGCTGTAATCATCTATTCATTGTAACAGATTTCTTCTTACAACTAAATTCCTTTTGTTTGAACTAGAAATAATAGGTAAAAGAACAATAAAAAAAAGACCGGTTTCCCGGTCCTTACTATTTATAAACTTATCTCTCTTCAGAAGAAAATGGTAGTAATGCCATTATACGAGATACTTTGATAGCTCTTGTTAACTTACGTTGATACTTCGCGCTAGTTCCTGTCACACGACGTGGAAGAATTTTTCCACGTTCTGACACGAATTTTTTCAACAAATCTACATCTTTATAATCAATGTGTGTAATGTTGTTAGCTGTGAAGTAACAAACTTTACGGCGTCTTTTGCCTCCGCGACGTGGTGCCATAATAGATTGCCTCCTTTTCGATTAAAGTAAAATGTGGGAAGTCCTTATCAACTTTATTCAGTTGAATAAAGTTAAAACGGTAGATCGTCATCCGATACTTCGATTGGCCCGCTACTGTTTGCAAATGGGTCTTCATCCACACGTGTATAGTTTTGCTGATTCATTGGTTGGTTTTGCTGATATGTTGGATATGGATTTTGCTGTTGTCCGCCACCAAACGATTGTCCGCCTTGGTTACGGTCTCCAGAACTATTACGTGGTTCTAAGAACTGAACGCTGTCTGCAACAACATCCGTCGTATAAACACGTTTACCATCTTGTCCTTCATAACTGCCTGTCTGGATACGCCCTTCAACACCTGCTAAACTTCCTTTTTTCAAGTAGTTAGCTGTGTTTTCCGCTTGTTTTCTCCAAACGACACAGTTGATAAAATCAGCTTCTCTTTCACCCTGTTGGTTGGAGAATGTTCGATTTACTGCTAGGGTAAATCTTGCCATTGCAACACCGCTTGGCGTATAGCGAAGTTCCGGATCTTTTGTTAGTCTTCCAACTAAAACGACACGGTTAATCATCAGTGTACAACCTCCCTTAATCAGCTTTTGTTAGTCAATTTTATTATTTATCGTCGATACGAACAGCAATGTGACGGATAATGTCTTCATTGATGTTAGCTAAACGAGTGTATTCATCGATCGCTTGAGAATCAGCGTTTGCTTTTACGATTTGGTAGTAACCTTCACGTAAGTCATTGATTTCATAAGCTAAGCGGCGTTTGCCCCACTCTTTTGATTCGATGATTTCTGCACCATTTGAAGTTAAGATTTCGTTGAAACGCTCTACTAAAGCTTTCTTCGCTTCTTCTTCAATTGTTGGTTGAATAATGTACATTAATTCGTACTTTCTCATCTATTTACACCTCCCTATGGTCTTTGGCCAACTGCTTACAGTCGACAAGGAGCAAGTAATGTTATTACTCACATCAATGAATTGTAACATAAATAAATTATTATATCAAGATTCATTACCAATCTTTTCACATTTCCTGTATATTTGTTTTATCTTTAGTTAATCCGCGATACACTCGTTAATAGTATTTTACTTGGAGGCATTGTTCATGGAAAATAAAGAAGATATCTTAACCATTATTAATATCGATTTAAAAAAAGTCGCTTGGTCTAGTCTTTTCATAACTGTATTCTTATCGATTTTAGGGTTGTTTATTTATAGTTGGTTATATGATGGCTTCAACATAAATTTTTCAATTATAGATTTACTAGTATTTTTCTTAGGTTATGCTTTTTTAATTATTTTGCATGAATGTTTTCATTTAATTGGGTTTTGGTTCTTTGGAAAGGCCCCATGGAGCAGCATGGATTACGGAGTCAATCTTAAAATGGGCATTGCCTATGCAACAAGCAACTTATCTTTAACAAATAGCGCTATGAAAAAAGCATTATTACTTCCTTTTTGGATGACAGGAGTCCTTCCCATGATCCTCGGATACTCGTTGGAATCACCAGGGCTAGTTTTATTAGGGGCATGGTTAATTGCAGGAGCAGCCGGAGATTTTGCTATGTATAAAGAATTAATAAAATATCCTTCAAATATGCTCATAAAAGATGATCCTGTAGAGCCGAAATTATATGTATTAAATAAAAAAAGACAGGACAGCATTTAAGTTAATCTTTTAGTTATGTCACCACATTACCAGTTAGAGATAAAGACCATAAGAATGTAACGGAACGGTTCATTCTCGCTCCAGGCGGACGCTTTCCGCCGGCATGGCTTCAGCCGCTTCCCTCGCTACGCTCAGTCCAGGGTCTTCAGCTCATGCTATTCCGGCTGGAGTCGCCGCCTTCCACTCCAATCAACTATTTTCCACTTTTCAATTAGAAAACCATCATGTATTTACAGATAATAGTTGAAAAAGGCGACACTCCTGTAGGAATAGCGTTAGCCTCCCCGCAGTTGAGGGGAAGGCAACGCCCGCGGAAAGGGAGCCGTTTCAACGATTTCCTTATTTATCGGACGACATTATTTAGTAAAGTCAATTTCTACAAACTTTTTTCGTGCCCTCGCCGCCCTTCGCTCCAAGTATTAATATATAAGATATAAGAAATGGACCCTATATAAAAATATACAATTCTTTCGGGATTTCATTGATTAAGTCTTTTGGGTCATAATCTATTGCAATGAAGAGGCAACGCCTTCATGACCAATATCCTGTAGGCCCAAGCGGCTAGGCCCCACTCTCGGAAAGCGTCCACCGGGAGCGAAAATCCCCTTCTTTATCATATTTTTTACGTTAAAAGAAAAAAGACTGTAGACAAACTCAAAATCCTTAGAGTTTGTCTACAGTCTGAACAGGTCAGCACTTTTGCTGACCTGTTTTGTATTATACGTTAAAACGGAACAACATTACGTCTCCATCTTGTACAACATATTCTTTACCTTCTAAACGTACTTTACCCGCTTCTTTTGCTGCTGCCATAGAACCATTTGCAACTAAATCATCGTAAGCAACTGTTTCTGCACGGATAAATCCTTTTTCAAAATCCGAATGGATTACTCCTGCACATTGAGGAGCCTTCATCCCTTTACGGAATGTCCAAGCACGTACTTCCTGTACACCTGCTGTGAAGTATGTAGCAAGTCCTAGAAGCGAATAGGATGCTTTGATTAATTGATCTAGACCAGATTCCTCAATTCCTAACTCTTCTAGGAACATTGATTTTTCATCGTCTTCAAGAGCAGCCATTTCCTCTTCAATTTTCGCACAAATTACAATTACTTCTGCTCCTTCTTCTGCTGCAAAAGTCCGCACTTTTTGTACATATTCATTTTCATCAGCAGCCATAATATCATCTTCTGAAACATTGGCTACGTATAATATTGGTTTAATTGTTAACAGGTGAAGCCCCTTTACTACTCTTAGCTCTTCTTCAGTAAAATCAACAGATCTTCCTGGTTTTCCTTGCTCAAAAGCTTCTTTTAAACGTGTTAAAATTGGTTCTTCTACCATTGCATCTTTATCTTTTTGTTTCGCCATTTTAGTAACTCGTGCCAAACGCTTATCAACACTTTCTAAGTCTGCTAAAATTAATTCCAAATTAATAACTTCAATATCCGCGATAGGGTCTACTTTTCCTGAAACATGCGTAATATTATCATCTTGGAAGCAACGAACTACTTGGCAAATGGCATCTACTTCTCTAATATGGGCTAAGAACTTGTTTCCAAGACCTTCCCCTTTACTTGCACCAGCAACAATTCCAGCGATATCTGTAAATTCAAATGCAGTTGGAACAGTTTTCTTCGGTACTACTAATTCTGTTAATTTATCTAAACGAGCGTCAGGAACTTCCACAATTCCTACGTTTGGATCAATCGTTGCGAACGGATAGTTTGCAGCAAGTGCACCTGCTTTTGTTATTGCATTAAATAATGTAGATTTGCCTACGTTCGGTAATCCTACGATTCCTGCCGTTAATGCCATGTATGGTCACACCCTTCTATTTTCTAACCAACCAGATTTTATATATAACCTGTTCATTATATTGATTTTAACGATAAAAGTCTATCCTTACTCTGTATCAGCTTGCACTAAGAGTTTTTTCATCTTTTTCTCAAATTCTTTTCGTGGAATCATTACACTATGCTGACAGCCTTCACATTTTATTCGAATATCTGCCCCCATTCGAATGATTTTCCACGCATTCGTACCACAGGGATGTTGTTTTTTCATTTCTACTATATCATTTAATTGAAACTTTTTACTATCCATTTGTACACCTACTCTTTTTTACTTTGGTATAAAACCATTTTTGGATAAGGAATTTCAATCCCCTTTTCATCGAGGTAATTTTTTAAATCTCTACGGATATTTCTTGTAACTCCATGCTGTTGATAAGGAAGAGTTTCTGCAACAATTCTTAAAGTCACTTCATTTGCTACCATATTCTGCACTCCAAGTAAATCTGGAACCTTTATCAGCTCCTCATATTTACTAGGCAAGTCTTGTAAAAATTCTCTAATCATATTTTCTACTAATTGAATATCCGAGTCGTAAGAGATGCTAATATCTATTAAAGCTAATGAATTATAAATGGAGTAATTGATAACTTCTGAAATATTCCCATTTGGAATTATATGAAGTTCTCCCGTATAGCTTTTTACTTTTGTTGTTCTTAGACCAATTTCTAGAACCACCCCAGTGGATTGCCCAATCATCACTTGATCACCAACAGCAAACTGATCTTCAAATACTATAAAAAAACCTGTGATAACGTCTTTTACTAGACTCTGTGCACCAAACCCTACTGCTAGACCAAGAATACCTGCCCCCGCCAATAATCCGGCTACATTAATATTAAAGGTCGATAATACTGCTAAGATAGCCGTGAAGTAAACAGCATAAGCCAAGATGTTTTGAAGCAACTTCAATAAAGTATTTTGTCTACGTTCCGAATATGCCAATGGACTCTTTTCTCTTACATAAAACACTCTCTTAAGAAGCCTCTTTCCAACTCTCACCACAATAGCTGATGCAATTAATATAAAAATTACTTTCAAAGCTATTAATCCAAGACTTATCCAAGTTTCTTCATTTAGAATTAAATTTTTAAAATACGTGTATGATACTTCTGTTTTCATATTATTCTTTATGTCACCTCTCTGAATAAATAGTTTCTTATTTACATATACTGTTATAAAAAAAGAAAGTGAGTCTCTATATGAATTTTCAAGCAGCAGAGATTAAAGAACCATCTACTATCAATTATAAAGAAACAGGCGTTGTATGGAAATTAAGTAACTATTTCTTAGAACAAATCCCTTTTGAACATCCTAATTTAGTTTTTTGTTGCATTGGAACTGATCGTTCTACGGGTGATGCTCTTGGACCAATGACAGGCTCTTTTTTAACCCAGCTTTCTTCTTTTCCTTTTCAGATTGTAGGAACACTCGACAATCCATTGCACGCTTTAAATATTGAGGAAATCACTCAAGAATTACTTGATTCCCCATCGAAGCCTTTTATAATCGCTATTGATGCTTGTCTCGGAAATTCAGGGAATATTGGGCAAATAATTGTACATCAAGGTCCCCTCTACCCAGGAAAAGCAGTAAAAAAGGAATTGCCACCTATCGGTGAGATTTCCATTAAAGCAGTCGTAAATATTGGTGGCTTTATGGAATATAATGTACTACAAAGTACTCGTCTAAACATTACATTTGAAATGGGCAAGGTTATTTCTCGTGCACTTTTACTTGCATGGCATAGATATAATTTAAAAATTATAAATAAAAGCAACGGCAATCGCAACTATAACTAAGCTAGGAAGTAGATTAGCAACTCTAATTTTTGTTAATCCAAGTAAATTTAAACCGATTGCTATAATCATTATTCCTCCAGTCGCTGTCATTTCTTGAATAAATAATTCAAGTGCAGCTTCTGGAATTAATTTTGTTATTTGAGTAGCGAATAATGCAATTGCACCTTGGTATATAGCTACAGGAATGGCTGAGAGTAAAACACCTATTCCTAGTGTTGCGGAAAGTATAATGGCTGTAAAACCATCTATAATTCCTTTACTAATTAACAATTCATGATCATTTTGAAGTCCGCTATTTAATGCACCAAGTACCCCCATCGCACCAATGACAAATATTAATGTACCAGTAACAAATCCTTGTGCTATACTGCCACCCTCGGCTGTTTTAGATCCAAATTTTTGTTCTATGTACTTGCCTAATTTGTTCAACCATTTGTCTATATCAATCCATTCTCCTATTACGCCACCGAAAACTAAACAAATAATGATTAGTACAAAGTTAGTACTCTCCAAACCCATTTGAATTCCTAAAACGACTACAGCTATTCCGATCGCATACATTACTGTCTGCTTCATATTTTCAGGAATATTCTTTAAAAATCTACCTATTATTGCACCAACTATTATTAATAGTGCATTAACAATAGTGCCTAGTAAAACCATATCTATTTCCTCATTTCCTCTTCTTTAAAGTGAAGAGCTTGATGTCTATTAATAATGGCTCTCTTATTCCTAATTAATCTCCAAAGGACAAATCTTTCACATCTATACATACCAATCAGAGAACAATAACAAACCCTATGCTAATCTACGAAAAACACAACCTATTTCTAGTAAATAGAAATAGGTTGATTTCAATCTTCTAACAGTTGTAATATTCTTTCTAAATCATCTTCTGAAAAGAATTCTATCTCTATCTTACCTTTATTTTTGTTTTTAATAATAGAGACGGGAGATCCAAATATTTCTCTCAATTCTGATTCTTTTTCAATTGTAAAGATATCCTTTTTTACAGTGGGTTTTGTTTCACGTGGAACATTCTCATTTAAACGTTGTACCAGTGCTTCTAATTGACGAACGTTTAAATTTTCTTTTATCGTTTTTAACATGATTAAAGGGATATTCTTTTTCTTCTTTAATCCCAATAAAGCCTTACCATGCCCCATAGATAATTCGCCATTTGTTATTGCATTCCTTACCTCTTCAGGGAGAGATAATAATCTTATATGATTAGCAATATGAGGACGGCTTTTACCTAGTCTAAATGCAAGCTGTTCCTGTGTTAAATTTAGGCTTTCCATCAAATTTTGATAAGCTTCTGCCTCTTCTATAGGTGTTAAATCTTCTCTTTGAAGATTTTCCAAAATGGCTATTTCCATCATTTGCTGATCGTTTAATTCACGAATGACAGCAGGTATCTCATCTTTTCCAGCTAATTCAGATGCACGAAATCTTCTTTCACCTACAACAATTTCGTATTTTGAACCTTTTTTACGTAAGGTTATTGGTTGCAATACACCATGTTCTTTTATAGATTCAGAAAGATCCTTCATTGCCTCTTCATCAAAAATCTTTCTAGGCTGAAAAGGATTTGGTTTAATTTTATCTAAACTAATTTTCTCTACTTTTTCAGCTTTTAAATCTTCTTCTGGAAAAAATGCATTAAGTCCTTTACCCAACGCTTTAGCCATTACGAATCACTTCCTTCGCTAAATCTAAGTATACTTCTGCTCCCCGAGACTTTGGATCATAAATAATGATTGGTTCTCCGTGACTTGGTGCTTCACTTAAACGAACGTTTCTAGGAATTATCGTTTTATATACTTTCTCTTGGAAGTATTTTTTAACTTCTTCGATTACCTGAATACCTAAATTTGTTCGTGCATCGAACATCGTTAATAGTACTCCGTCTATTTCTAAGTTTTTATTTAGATGTTTTTGCACTAATCTAATTGTACTTAGAAGCTGGCTTAATCCTTCTAAAGCGTAAAACTCACATTGTACAGGAATAATAATAGCATCGGATGCAGTTAGGGAGTTAATTGTTAACAAACCTAATGAAGGCGGACAATCAATAATAATATATTCATACTTGTCTTTTACCTCTTGTAGGGCTCTTTTCAATCTTACTTCCCTTGAAATAGTGGATACAAGCTCTATTTCTGCACCTGCTAAGGATATTGTAGCTGGAACAATATATAAATTTTCCACTTTTGTTTCCTGTATTGTCTCTAATACACTAACATCATCTATTAAAACATCATATATACACTGATTTACATCGCCTTTGTTTACCCCTACACCACTAGAAGCATTTCCTTGTGGATCAATATCTACAAGCAATACTTTTTTACCTAAATATGCAAGGCAGGCACTTAAATTCACGGATGTAGTAGTCTTTCCTACACCACCTTTTTGATTCGCTATTGCAATTATTCTTCCCACGCTTGCACCCTCTTCTTATCATTTTATATTATTCTATTTACATTCTATCAAATTTCGAATGAAATTTGGGTTTTATTCTTATTACAAAAAAAAACTCTCACATTTATTTGCGAGAGTTTAAGTAAAAAATAAATATATTATGATTTCTTTTTAGGTATTTTTACGGTAATTTGATAGAAGTCTTCCGTATCTTCTTCTTCTGTCTTAATGCTAATCCCACTTTTTGTTACCATGGATAAAGAATGCTTAATCGTATTTAAAGCTATACGAACATCTTTACTTATAGCCTTTCGTTTTGCCTTAGGAGCTGTTTTAATCTCCTTACTAGGTGGATTTAATATTTCCTCCACACGCTCTTCTATTTGCTTTACATTCCAATGATTCTCTATAGAAGTATTCATTAACTCAATTTGAACTTCTTTTTCTTTGATTTGCATTAAAGCACGTGCGTGTCTTTCAGAAAGATCTTTTTTCATAATTGCTTGTTGAACTTCCTCAGGTAATTTTAATAATCTTAGTTTATTAGCAACTGTTGATTGTCCTTTACCTAAACGCTGCGCTAATGCTTCTTGAGTTATTTCATGCAACTTTAATAATTTTTGATAAGCAACAGCTTCTTCTATTGCTGTTAGCTCTTCTCGCTGTAAGTTTTCAATTAATGCAATAGAAGCTGTTTCTTTGTCATTTAAATTACGAACAATTGCTGGCACCTCAGACCATTGTAGTTTAGACATAGCTCTAAATCTACGTTCACCAGCAATAATTTCGTATTTATCGTCTTCCATTTTTCTAATAACGATTGGTTGAATGACACCATGTGTATGGATTGTTCTTGCCAGTTCTTCGATTTTATCTTCATCAAAAACCGTTCTTGGCTGATACCTATTCGGTACAATCTTATCAATCGCAATATTAACTACTTCTTCTAGATGATTTTGTGGTTGATCAACAATTTCATCTTGTCCTTGCTTTTCGGAACTTCCAAAAAAACGAGAAAAAGGACTTTTCATCTAACAAGCACCACCTTTTCGAAACTCTATACGCTAAATATTCACTATATAAACTACGATACTATAAATGTTTCACGTGGAACGTTCCTCAATCAAATACGCCCTGACGTATTTGGCCCAGATTTATATTGAGCTTATTCGATGAACTCAACTACAAAATCTGTGGCATCCTCCGGAAGCTTTAACCTTTGTTAAAAGTTAAATAATAGGTGTTTTGTTTGGAATACCAGGTTTTCGAGGGTATCTTTTCGGTGTGCTTTTTGTTTTAGAAAAGACATACAACGTTCTTTCACTATCTTCAATCGGTAAAAGAAAGGAATACTCTGCGATTTTTTCTGCACCTAATACTTGAAGTGCCTTTTTAGCATCATTTAATTCGTCTAATGCACTCGCTGCCTTCATTGCTATAAATCTTCCATCCACTTTTACTAAAGGTATACATAGTTCTGCTAGAACCGATAACCTTGCAACCGCTCTAGCAGTCACAATGTCATAATTTTCTCTATGTTCGATTTTTTGGCCGAATTCTTCAGCGCGAGCATGAACAAAATTTACATCAGTTAAATTTAATTCCTTGCTGAGATGAGTTAAAAACTGGATTCTTTTATTCAAAGAATCAACGATTGTTACCTTTAAATTTGGAAAACAAATCTTTAAAGGAATACTTGGAAAACCAGCTCCTGCTCCCACATCACAGACGGAGAAAGAGCCAGTAAAATCTTCATAAAAAGATGCACTAATAGAATCAAAAAAATGCTTTAAATATACAGATGGTTCATCTGTAATAGCGGTTAAATTCATTTTTTCATTCCATTCAACAAGTATTTCAAAATATTTTCTAAATTGTTGTACTTGTTCTGGTGTTAGTTCAATTCCTTTTTCCTGAAGGGCTTGAATGAATTGTTCCTCGTTCATGAAGTTCTCCTTATCAATTTAGACTATCCAGTAATTTTTGCAATTTTTCCTTGTTCAATATAAATCAGTAAAATTGAAATATCTGCTGGATTTACTCCTGAAATTCTAGATGCTTGTGCAATAGACAAAGGACGTACTTGTTTTAATTTTTGTTTGGCTTCTGTAGCCAATCCTGAAATTTCATCATAATCTATTTGATCAGGAATTTTTTTGTCTTCCATTTTTTTAAGTTTTTCTACTTGTTGAAGAGATTTTTCAATATACCCCTCATACTTAACTTGGATTTCTACTTGCTCTTTCTCTTCTTCAAATAATTCAACTTCAGAAGGAGCTAGCTGAGCAACTAAATCATAATGCATCTCTGTACGTTTTAATAAATCAGCAGCACGAATCCCATCTTTTAGTTCACTACCTTCAACGCTTCGGATCAATTGTTGCGTTTGTTCATTTGGTTTTATCATAAATGAACGAAGTCTTTTCAATTCATTTTCAATACGTTGTTTTTTCTCTAAAAATTTATCAAAACGTTCTTGCGGGATAAGGCCTATTTCGTAGCCAATTTCAGTTAAGCGTAAATCGGCATTATCATGACGAAGTAATAAACGATATTCCGCACGAGAAGTTAATAAACGGTAAGGTTCATTTGTTCCTTTCGTAACTAAATCATCAATTAGTACTCCGATATATGCATCAGATCTACTTAATATTTTTTCTTCTTTGTTAAGTACACGTTGAGCCGCGTTAATTCCGGCCATTAAACCTTGACCTGCTGCTTCCTCATAACCAGATGTTCCATTGATTTGTCCCGCAGTATAAAGATTTTTAATTTTTTTCGTTTCAAGTGTTGGCCAAAGTTGCGTTGGAACCATTGCATCGTATTCGATGGCATAACCTGCACGCATCATCTCTGCTTTTTCTAGTCCAGGAACAGAAGCTATCAGACGACGTTGTACATGCTCAGGTAAACTTGTTGAAAGTCCTTGTACATATATTTCACGAGTATTTCTTCCTTCTGGCTCTAAAAATATTTGATGGCGTGGTTTATCACTAAAACGTACAATCTTATCTTCAATCGAAGGGCAATATCTTGGTCCTGTACCTTTTATCATACCTGAATACATAGGAGAAAGGTGTAAGTTTTCATTAATAATTTCATGTGTTTCTAAAGTCGTATATGTTAACCAACATGGTAATTGATCCATAATAAACTCAGTTGTCTCAAAACTGAATGCTCTTGGAACATCATCTCCAGGTTGGATTTCTGTTTTACTATAATCTACTGTTTTACTATTTACACGTGGTGGAGTGCCTGTTTTAAAACGAACCAAATCAAAACCTAAATTACGAATGCTATCAGCTAATTTAATGGATGGCTGTTGATTATTTGGACCGCTTGAATATTTCAAGTCTCCAATTATTATTTCTCCTCGTAAGAATGTACCTGTTGTAATAACTACAGTTTCCGCACGATATATAGCTCCTACTTGTGTAACTAGCCCAACAACTTTTTCATCTTCCACTAGCAATTCTTCTACAACCGCTTGGTGGATCGTTAAGTTTTCTTGTTCTTCTAAAAGTCGTTTCATTTCATTTTGATACAATACTTTATCCGCTTGGGCGCGAAGTGCGCGTACAGCAGGTCCTTTTCCTGTATTAAGCATTCTCATTTGAATATGTGTTTTATCTATAACTTTCCCCATGGCACCGCCTAGTGCGTCAATTTCACGCACAACAATTCCTTTCGCTGGCCCTCCGATGGATGGATTACACGGCATGAATGCAATCATATCAAGATTTATTGTTAAAACAAGCGTTTTTACACCCATTTTTGCGGCTGCAAGTGCTGCTTCTACTCCAGCATGTCCTGCCCCAACAACAATCACATCGAACTTGCCTGCTTCAAAGTTTGGCATGTTCGTTACTTCCTCTCATATTTTATTTTCCTAAACAAAATTGTGAAAATAACTGGTCAATTAAGCTTTCTTCTACCGTATCCCCGGTAATTTCACCTAATATTTCCCAAGTTCTTGTCACATCAATTTGTATTATATCTACTGGCACATTTGCATGTGCTGCATCAATGGCATCAGTTACAGTTGCTTTTGCTAAATGAAGCAAAGAAATATGACGTGCATTTGAAACATACGTTAAATCGGATGCTTCAATGGAACCTTCGAAGAATAAAGATGCAATTGCTTCTTCTAATTCATCGACTCCTTCTTCTTGTAGTAAAGAAGTAGTAACTACACGCTTATCCCCTGCTAATTGTTGTACTTCGTTCGAATCTATTGAGGTAGGTAAATCTGTCTTATTAATAATAACAATAAAATCCATACCTTGTATTGCCTCAAATAACTTACGGTCTTCTTCTGTTAGCTGCTCCGCATTATTTAAAACTAGTAGAATAAGATCAGCCTCGTTTAGTACTTGCCTAGACTTTTCTACTCCAATTCGTTCAACTATATCCTCAGTTTCTCGAATACCAGCTGTATCTACTAATTTTAACGGAACTCCGCGTACATTAACATACTCTTCTATTATATCCCGTGTAGTTCCTGCTATATCTGTCACAATTGCTTTATTTTCTTGAATTAAACTATTTAAAAGGGAAGATTTACCTACATTCGGTCTACCTATAATAGCCGTTGAAAGTCCTTCCCGAAGAATCTTTCCTTGCGATGAAGTGACTAATAGTTTGTCTATTTCATCCCTTACCCATGTACATTTTTCAATCATTAGTGGCAGAGTCATTTCTTCCACATCATCGTATTCTGGATAATCTATGTTCACTTCTACTTGAGCTAATGTTTCGAGTAGTGCTTGCCTCAATGATTTAATAAGTCTAGATAATCGCCCATCCATTTGCCCTAAAGCAACATTCATCGCTTTATCTGTTTTAGCTCTTATTAAATCCATGACGGCTTCAGCTTGTGATAAATCGATTCTCCCGTTTAAAAACGCTCGTTTAGTAAATTCACCAGGCTCAGCTAGTCTCGCACCATTGATCAAAACAAGCTGTAGGACACGATTCACTGATACTAGCCCACCGTGACAGTTAATTTCTACTACATCTTCTCTTGTAAATGTTTTAGGTCCCTTCATCAAAGACAACATTACTTCCTCTACTACCTCTTCTGTCTTTGGATCAACTAAATGACCATAATGAATGGTATGAGAAGCTTGATTTTGCAAATCTTTTCCGTTGGGTGAATGAAATACTTTGTTTGCTATCGGTATTGCTTGAGGACCGCTGAGTCTCACAATTGCTATAGCGCCTTCTCCAAGTGGAGTAGAAATAGCAGCTATTGTATCGAATTCCACAAGTGTCCACCTCCTTTACAATAATAACTTATCCACATGTGAATAAGTTAAACGAACATGACTATCTAACATATAACAATAACACAAATAAGCGAAAATCAGAAGTATAGAACACTTTATTTATGTGAACAAAAGTTTTCAACAAACAATAAGAAAAAACGGATTTCAGCCCGTCAGCTAAAATCCGTTTATATTATTTTATTGGCTCGATTACTAAATATCGATTTGGATCTGTACCTACTGAGTAAGTTTCAATATCTACTCGAACAGATAATGCATTATGAATTATTTTTCTTTCAAAAGAAGTCATAGGTTCAAACTCTACTTTGTTACCTGTTCGGACTGCTTTATCCGCCATTCGTTCTGCCAGCTGTTCTAGTGATTCTTGTCGTTTTTCTCGGTAGTTTCCTACATCCAATTTAATGATAACAAACGAATTAGAGAATTTATTCGCTACCAGCTGCGCCAAACTTTCAAGTGCATTTAATGTTTGTCCTCGCTTACCAATAAGTAATGCAGCCTTTTTACTGTTTAATTGAAGGTGCACATATTTGCCATCTTTAGTTTGATTGATTTCTAAATCATCAATTTTCATTTCTTTAACTATTTTATTCATATAGTTAATCGTTTCTTCTATTGCTAAATGATTTGTACCTTCTGGAATGTCCACTTCATCCGAAGTACTTGGTGAAATCTCTATTTCATCATTTATTTCTAATGTTTCCTCTACTGGCTGGTACACTTCTTCTTCTATTTTTTCTTCATTTATTAGAACAGTTACTTGAACAACTGCAGGTTTTGCTCCAAATCCTAGAAAACCCTTTTTACCTTCATCTAATACTGTAATTGTTACTTCTTCTTTGGATACACCAAGTTTTTCTATTGCAACAGTTATAGCTTCTTCTTTTGTAGGTGCAGTTTGCGTAATCTGATTCATTTTTTTGCCCCTCCCGTTTTGACTGGTTCAGCCTTTGGTTTATTCCAAGGTTTATAAATGAATAAATTTTGAATGATAGAAATAATATTTCCGATAACCCAATACAAGGTTAGTGCTGCTGGTAGTACAATACCAAATCCGATAATCATAAATGGCATGATATACATCATTATTTTCATTTGAGGATTATCCATTGCCGGACCTGTACGTAGAACGATCAATTGCATCAGACCTGCGAGAATTGCTAATATAATACTTGGCTCTGCAAGTGTAAATCCTAAAAAACTACCTAAATTAATTTCAGGGGTATTATTCATCCGACTAATTGCGTGATAAAAACCGATTAGAATTGGCATTTGAATAAATATTGGTAAACACCCTGCTGCTGGATTAACTCCTCTTTCTTTAAATAGAGCCATCATTTCTTGCTGATATTTTTGTTGAGTTACAGCATCTTTTGAACTGTACTTTTCTTTTAATTTTTGTAATTCAGGTTGAACTTCTTGCATATTTTTAGAGCTTTTTGTTTGCTTGATCATTAATGGTAGAATTGCTAAACGTATTATAATTGTTACAGCAATAATACCTAAACCATACGTACCCAGAAATTCTTTGAAGAATGTAATAGCGGAAACTAATGGCCAAACAATATATTCATTCCAAAACCCCTCAGAGCTTGAATAGATTGGCTCATTAAATTCGGAACAACCTGCTAGAAATACAGTTGTTACTAGCAGCAAAATCAATAGTGATAATCTTTTTTTCAACCTTCTTCCCCCTAATATTACTTATATATATCTAGTCATTCTATCTTACCATTTAACAGAAAGTCTTCACTAGTTTTTCTTCTTTATTACCTTAGCGATTTTTAATACATGTTCAATACTTTTCTTTGTTTCATGAAAATCTAATTTGGCCGCTGGATTTCTAGCGATGATAATATAATCCATATTTGTATTTACTTCGTCTTTTAGTTCTAAGAAGGTTTGTCTTATATATCTCTTTATGCGATTACGAGCTACCGCATTCCCAACTTTCTTACTAACAGATAAACCTACACGAAAAAAATCTTCTTCATGCTCTAGGCAATAAACAACAAATTGTCTATTCGCAAAGGACTTTCCTTTTTTAAATATGGTTTGAAACTCTTTATTCTTTTTTACTCGTTGTTTCTTATTCATCGGTTCACCTGCTCCAACTTATCTTTATAAAAGAAAAAAAAGACCACTGAAATGGTCAGTGATCTTATGCTGATAATACTTTTCTTCCTTTTGCACGGCGTGCTGCTAATACGCGGCGACCATTTTTAGTACTCATACGTGCGCGGAATCCGTGGTTTTTGCTACGTTTACGGCTATTTGGTTGGAATGTACGTTTCATCTATATGACACCTCCTGAGTGATCATCTTAAAAGTTCTACTTTAGACAGTCTCCGATATTATATATAAGATTCATGGCATTTGTCAATTCTTTTTTTACTTTCTCCCTCGTTCTAATAAAGCAAGGTTATCCACAATTACTTATTTCTTTTCACAAATGGCTGTGCATAAAAAAAATCACGAAAAAATTATCCACAAACCTTATGAACATGTTTTTAACATAATCATGCCTTGTGGACAACTTGAATTGTTAATAATCGGACTATTGTGGATAACTCTTAATTCTCTTGTAATCTCCTTATTTTTTTGATACGATATTTGTGTTTTACTTTTCAAAACCAAATCAGCATATTATTTTTATCCACAACTGTTAATAATGTGTGGATAAGTTTTTTGCACTTACGTTTATAATAATTATCCACAGTCAGTGGATTTGTGTATATCTTATTCTTTTTTTATTTTATATACATATTTATTAATCTAAAGAAAAGGAGATTAGATTATTGGAACATTTAGAAGAACTATGGGCTAAAGTTCTCTCTGAAGTAGAAAAAAAGACATCCAAACCTAGTTTTGAGACATGGTTAAAGTCAACCAAGCTACTTTCATATAAAGGAGAAACAGTAACGATAGCTGCTCCTAATTCATTTGCAAGGGATTGGCTTGAAAATCATTATATTCATCTAATTGCTGGAATATTAACGGAGTTAACCGGTAATGAATTACTTATTTCATTTGTTGTACCTAAGAATCAAGATTTTGACGACTTTGAAGTTCCTAAACCGAAAGTTACTTCAAATAATGGAGACCAAACTGACTTTTCACCTGGAATGTTAAATTCCAAAAATACATTTGATACTTTTGTAATCGGATCTGGTAACCGTTTTGCACATGCTGCATCACTAGCAGTAGCAGAGGCACCGGCAAAAGCATATAATCCTCTATTTATATATGGAGGAGTTGGATTAGGAAAAACCCACTTAATGCATGCGATTGGTCATTATGTTCAAGAACACAATCCAAATGCAAAAGTGGTTTATTTATCTTCTGAAAAATTTACAAATGAATTTATTAACTCCATTCGAGATAATAAAACGATTGAATTCCGCAACAAATATCGCAATATTGATGTGCTGTTAATAGATGATATTCAATTCCTTGCAGGAAAAGAATCAACTCAAGAAGAATTTTTCCATACTTTTAATGCTTTACATGAAGAATCAAAACAAATTGTCATTTCAAGTGATCGACCTCCAAAGGAAATCCCAACACTAGAGGATCGTCTTCGTTCCCGATTTGAATGGGGTTTAATAACCGATATTGCGCCACCTGACCTAGAAACAAGAATTGCAATTTTACGAAAAAAAGCAAGAGCAGATGGATTAGATATTTCAGACGATGTAATGGCATATATTGCAAATCAAATTGATTCGAATATTCGAGAACTTGAAGGGGCACTAATACGAGTAGTGGCTTATTCTTCTCTTATAAATACAGATATTAATATTGAATTAGCAGCAGAGGCACTTAAAAACATAATGCCAAATGCTCGTCCACGAATAATTACAATTTTAGATATTCAAAAAGTTGTTGGAGAACATTTTCATATTAGGTTAGAAGATTTTAGTGCTAAAAAAAGAACTAAATCTATTGCATTCCCTCGACAAGTTGCGATGTATCTTTCTCGAGAGCTGACAGATTTCTCTTTGCCTAAAATTGGAGAAGAATTTGGAGGACGTGATCACACCACTGTGATTCATGCACATGAGAAAATTGCTCGCATGTTAAAAGATGATGCAAACTTACAAGATGACCTTAAACAAATAAAATCTATTTTGGGACGATAAAACGATTTGTGGATAAGTCCCTAAAATGTTATCCTGTTTAAGCACAACTTATGCACATGTGGATAAGTAGATGTAAGTAGATAAAAATAGAGTTATCAACAAATCCACAGGCCCTATTACTATATCTATTATTCTTTTAAATAAATAATAATTATATAAGTGAGGTAAAAAAATGAAATTCGATATAACAAGAGATAGTTTGTTAGAAGGATTAAATAACGTAATGAAAGCAGTAAGTTCTAAAACAACTATTCCAATATTGACTGGACTAAAATTAGAAGTTTTAGATACAGGACTTTACATTACAGGAAGTGATTCAGACATCACTATACAAACATTTATACCTGTAGAAAAAAACGGGGAACAAATAATTCGAATTGCAGAAACAGGTTCAATAGTTTTACAAGCAAGAGTTTTTAATGAAATTGTTCGTAAGCTTCCAACAAATGATGTAGAGATTGAAGTAACAAACCAATTTCAAACACATATACGTTCAGGTAAATCTGAATTTAATTTAATTGGATTGGATGCAACTGAATATCCGTTACTTCCACAAATTGAAGAGAATCATCAATTTTTTATCCCATCTGATTTATTAAAATCAATCATTAAAGAAACCGTATTTGCTGTATCGACATCTGAAAGTCGTCCTGTACTTACTGGTGTAAACTGGGTAGTAAAAGATGGGGAACTTCATTGTGTAGCAACAGATAGTCATCGTCTTGCTAGAAGAAAAACAGCTGTTAAAGACTTACCGAATGAGGAATATACAGTGGTTATTCCAGGTAAAAGCTTAAATGAATTAAACAAAATTTTAGAAGAAACTTCTTCGGAGGTAGCAATCGTCATTACACAACAACAAATTTTGTTTAAAACAGAAGATGTTTTATTTTATTCAAGACTTCTAGAAGGAAATTATCCGGATACTTCTAGACTAATACCTAGTGAATATAAAACGACCATAATAGTAAACGGTAAATCATTACTGCAAGCAATTGATCGTGCTTCTTTACTTGCAAGAGAAGAACGAAACAATGTAGTTCGTTTTACAACGATCGGACAAGGTCTTGTTGAAGTATCGTCCAATTCACCGGAAATCGGGAATGTAGAAGAACAAATTCAATCGGAGTCAATTGAGGGAGAAGAATTAAAAATTTCCTTTAGTGCAAAATATATGATGGATGCACTTAAAGCAATTGATGGCCAAGACATAAAAATTCTATTTTCAGGAGCAATGAGACCATTCGTGTTGAAGTCTGTACATGATGACTCAATCTTGCAACTTATATTACCTGTACGAACATATTAATTTTTAAGGATAGTCACTACGGTGACTATCTTTTTTACTTATTTTGTTTTTTAGAGTAAAATGAAGGGATAATGAAAATGAGAAGAGGTTGAATTACTTTTGGAAGAGATTCGTTTTGACTCAGAATTTATCACACTTGGTCAATTATTAAAAATGACAGATGCAATAGATTCGGGTGGAATGGCTAAGTGGTTTTTAAGCGAAAATATTGTTTATGTAAATGGTGAAGTGGATCAACGAAGAGGACGTAAACTTCGAGATAAAGATATAGTGAATATTCCAGGAGTAGGAAGATTCCAAATGATTGGACCAGAGAACGGGGATTGATATGTACATTGAACGATTAGAATTAAAAAATTACCGTAATTATGATTCAATTCAATTGGATTTTTCCTCTAAAATTAATGTCTTTATCGGAGAGAACGCTCAAGGAAAAACAAATTTAATGGAATCTCTTTATGTTTTATCAATGGCTAAGTCTCATAGAACAGCTAATGATAAAGAATTGATACGCTGGGAAGCAGACTATGGTAAAATAAAAGGTGACATTCAAAAAAAATATGGTCGTTTACCTTTAGAATTATTATTGTCGAAAAAAGGTAAAAAAGCAAAAGTTAACCACCTCGAGCAAACGAAGCTTAGCAATTACATCGGACAGTTGAATGTTGTTATGTTTGCTCCGGAAGATTTATATTTAGTTAAAGGTAGTCCACAAGTCAGAAGACGATTTCTTGACATGGAAATCGGACAAATTTCCCCTGTTTATTTACATGATTTACTTCATTTCCAAAAGGTATTAAAACAACGCAATCATATTTTAAAACAGCATCAAGGGAAATCAATGTTAAATGATGTCATGTTTGATGTATATACAGAACAATATATAGATGCAGCTATAAAAGTTATTCAAAAAAGATATCAGTTCATGGATTTATTACAAAAATGGGCTGAACCGATTCATCTTGGTATTTCTAGAGGTTTGGAAAAGTTGACCGTGTCCTATAAAACAACCTCTGGTATACATGCAGAGTGGTCTGAAAGCGAGATGAAAGAATTTCTAGAAAAGAAATTATTTGAAAGCCAAAAAAGAGAATTAGATAGAGGCATAACCCTTACAGGTCCTCATCGAGATGATCTTCAATTTTTTGTTAACGACTACGATGTACAAACATATGGATCTCAAGGACAACAGCGTACAACGGCATTATCGTTGAAGCTTGCAGAAATTGAATTGATAAAACAGGAGGTAGGTGAAGCTCCTGTTTTATTGCTGGATGATGTTTTATCTGAACTCGATGATTATAGACAGTCACATTTGTTAAATACTATACAAGGTGATGTTCAAACATTTGTTACGACCACAAGTGTGGACGGTCTTACACATGAAACCATTCAACAGGCACAATTGTTTCATGTGGAACAAGGAGCAGTTGTAATAAAATAATAATCTAAAAACTAAACAGATTGAAGACAAAAGGCAGTTAGCTAATTGGCTCGTGTCGTTTTCTATTCTCTCAAGATTATTTTTCCTGAGTAAATAGAAAATTATAAGGCAGATTTTATTGGTTTGGGGAAGCGTCCGCTCGATGCCCGCGGAAAGCTTCGGAAAACTTCGGAAAACCTGTTCTATTCTAAATAAAAATAAGTTCAAGTTTGGTCTACAGTCTGTAAATATTAGTTTTTAGGATTTTAAATATATTCATAATTTTTTATTCACCATTATTGAAGTAATGAAAGAGTGGGTGAGCAAGTTGGCTATGGAAGAAAAAGAATTAGAATCACATTATGATGCTGATCAGATACAAGTGTTAGAAGGACTAGAAGCTGTTAGAAAACGTCCAGGGATGTATATTGGTACAACTAGTTCAAAGGGACTTCACCATCTTGTGTGGGAAATCGTTGATAACAGTATTGACGAAGCACTTGCAGGTTATTGTGATCATATTATCGTTACAATAGAAAAAGACAATTGGATACGAGTAGAAGATAATGGCCGTGGTATACCTGTTGATACGCAAGAAAAAATGGGAAAACCTGCTGTTGAAGTAATCATGACCGTTCTCCATGCTGGAGGTAAATTTGGCGGTGGAGGTTATAAAGTATCCGGTGGGCTTCATGGTGTTGGTGCTTCTGTTGTAAATGCGTTATCTGAGTTTACAGAAGTATATGTAAAACGAGATGGAAAGATTCATTGTATTAAATTTGGACGCGGAGATGTAGTTGCACCTTTAGAAGTTATTGGTGAATCCGAAGAAAATGGAACAACAACACGATTTAAAGCAGACGCTGAAATTTTTACAGAAACAACTGTATATGAATTTGATATTTTAGCTCATCGTGTTCGCGAATTGGCTTATTTGAATCGTGGATTACAAATTACGATTGCAGATGAACGAGAAGGTCAAGAAAAGTCCGTTAAATATCATTATGAAGGCGGAATAAAATCATACGTAGAAGATTTAAATAAATCAAAAGAACCTATTACAGAGGAAGCAATATTTGTAGAAGGTGAAAAAGATGGAATTTCTATTGAGATTGCTATGCAATACAATGCAGGATATTCATCAAATATTTTATCATTTGCAAATAATATTAATACGTATGAAGGTGGAACACACGAGTCTGGATTCAAAACAGCCCTTACTCGTATAATAAACGATTACGCTAGAAAAAATGGTTTATTAAAAGATGCAGATACCAATTTATCAGGTGACGATGTTCGAGAAGGACTAACAGCAATTGTATCCATTAAGCATCCAGATCCTCAATTCGAGGGACAAACGAAAACAAAACTCGGAAACTCAGAAGTGAGTACCATTACAAATAGTTTATTTTCCGAAGGATTTGATCGATTTTTATTAGAAAATCCACAGATTGCTCGAAAAATAGTGGACAAAGGTTTGATGGCTGCAAGAGCTCGGGTTGCTGCAAAAAAAGCACGTGAATTTACCAGAAGAAAATCAGCTTTAGAAGTTTCTAGTCTACCTGGAAAATTAGCTGACTGTTCATCTCGTATTCCAGCAGAAAGTGAACTGTACATCGTAGAAGGTGACTCTGCTGGTGGGTCAGCAAAATCAGGACGAGATCGTCACTTCCAAGCTATTTTGCCATTGCGTGGGAAAATATTAAACGTTGAAAAAGCACGTTTAGATAGAATACTTGGAAATGCTGAAATTCGTGCAATGATTACTGCACTGGGCACTGGAATAGGTGGAGAATTCACTTTAGAAAAAGCTCGTTATCACAAAATTATTATTATGACCGATGCTGATGTTGATGGAGCTCATATTCGAACTTTACTACTTACTTTCTTCTTCCGTTTTATGAGACCATTAATCGAGGCAGGGTATGTATATGCAGCACAACCGCCTTTATATCAAGTAAAACAAGGGAAACATGTGGAATATTGCTATAATGACGAACAACTAAAAGAAATTTTAGATCGTTTACCTAAAACATCTAAACCAAATATTCAACGATATAAAGGTTTGGGTGAAATGGATGCAGACCAACTTTGGGAAACGACAATGGATCCAGATGCTCGTACATTGCTTCAAGTAAACTTAGATAATGCCATGGAGGCAGATACTATATTTGAACAATTAATGGGTGAGGACGTAGAACCAAGACGTCAATTTATTGAAGAAAATGCTGTGTACGTGAAGAATTTAGATATTTAAGTAAGTGTGTGACTGGAGGTCTTGAGAATGTCGGAAATACCGAATAAAGGTGTTAAAGGGATCAATATTAGTCAAGAAATGAGAACATCCTTCCTTGATTACGCAATGAGTGTTATTGTATCCCGAGCATTACCAGATGTTCGTGACGGCTTAAAACCTGTTCATCGACGAATTTTATATGGTATGCAAGAGTTAGGGAATACGCCGGATAAACCTCATAAAAAATCTGCTCGTATAGTGGGAGACGTAATGGGGAAATACCATCCACATGGTGACTCCTCTATTTACGATGCAATGGTACGTATGGCACAAGATTTTAGTTATCGTTATATGTTAGTAGATGGTCATGGTAACTTCGGGTCTGTAGATGGAGACGGAGCAGCTGCCATGCGTTATACAGAATCTCGTATGTCTAAGATTGCATTAGAGTTGTTACGAGATATCAATAAAAACACAATCGATTATAAAGATAACTACGATGGCCAAGAAAAAGAACCTATAGTATTACCTAGTAGATATCCAAACTTGCTTGTAAATGGTTCCTCAGGGATTGCAGTAGGGATGGCAACAAACATCCCTTCTCATAACTTAGGAGAAGTAATTGATGGAGTTTTAGCATTGTCTGAGAACCCTGCAATTACGATTGAAGAGCTAATGTCTATTATTCCTGGCCCTGATTTTCCTACTGGTGGGATAATATTAGGTCGTAGTGGTATTCGTCGTGCTTATGAGACAGGTAGAGGATCAGTATTAATTCGTGCAAAGGTTGAAATTGAACATAAAGCTAGTGGTAAAGAAGTAATTATCGTTACAGAACTACCGTACCAAGTAAATAAAGCACGTTTAATAGAGAAAATTGCTGAGTTGGTTCGAGATAAAAAAATTGATGGCATTACCCATTTAGCTGATGAATCTGACCGTAATGGTATGCGAATTGTCATCGAAGTTCGAAAAGATGCTAACTCAAACGTACTATTAAATAATTTATATAAACAAACTGCCCTACAATCTAGTTTTGGTGTAAATATGCTAGCACTTGTAGAAAACCAACCAAAAGTATTAAACATAAAAGAAATGCTTTACTACTATCTTGAGCATCAAAAAGTAGTTATCCGTCGTCGTACTCAATTTGAGTTAAATAAAGCAGAAGATCGTGCACATATTTTAGAGGGATTACGAATTGCTTTAGATCACATAGACGAAATTATTAAATTAATTAGATCTTCTCAAACTGGAGAAGAAGCAAAAAATGGTTTAATGGAGAACTTCAATTTATCAGAACGTCAAGCGCAAGCAATCCTAGATATGCGTTTACAACGTTTAACAGGTTTAGAACGTGATAAAATTGAAGATGAATATACTTCTTTAGTTAAATTAATCGAAGAGTTAAAATTTATTTTAGCAAATGAATATAGAGTAATTGAGATTATACGAGATGAGATTACAGAAATTAAAGATCGTTATGCAGATAAACGTAGAACTGAAATTGTTGCAGGAGGAGCAGAAGTTTTAGAGGATGAAGACTTGATTCCAGTTGAAAATTCTGTTTTAACTTTAACAAATAAAGGATATATTAAACGATTACCTGCAAATACGTACAAGAGCCAAAAACGCGGTGGCCGTGGAGTTCAAGGGATGGGTACGAACGAGAATGATTTTGTAGAACATCTACTGTACACATCTACCCACGATACAATCTTATTTTTCACTAATAAAGGTAAAGTGTATCGAGCTAGAGGATTTGAAGTTCCTGAATACGGACGTACAGCAAAAGGTTTACCGATTGTTAACTTGCTAGGTATCGAAAAAGATGAACAAGTTACAGCAATGATTCGAATGGCATCTTTTGAAGAGGATAATTATTTCATATTCACAACTAAACATGGTGTAACCAAGCGTTCTCCTGTAACTGGTTTTGCTCACATTCGGGCAAATGGATTGATAGCTATTTCCTTGCGTGAGGAAGATGAGTTGATTGCTGTACGTTTAACAGATGGAAGCAAGCAAATTATTATCGGAACACGCCAAGGGAAATTAGTTCGATTTGAAGAAACAGACATTCGTTCAATGGGAAGAACGGCTAGTGGTGTTAGAGGTGTTCGACTAAAAGATGATGACTATGTAGTAGGTATGGAAATTATTGAACCTGATCAAGAAATTTTAGTCGTAACGGAAAATGGTTATGGAAAACGTACACCAGAATCCGAATACCGTTTACAAAGTCGCGGTGGAATGGGCGTAAAAACTTGTCAAATCACAGAAAAAAATGGACCATTATGTGCTGTTAAGGCCGTAGATGGAACAGAAGATTTAATGCTAATTACAATAAACGGTATGCTTATCCGCATGGACGTTAGTGATATTTCTGTAACAGGTAGAAGTACTCAAGGTGTCCGATTAATGAGATTAGCAGAAGATGAATTAATTGCAACCGTTGCAAAAGTTAAAAAAGAAGATGATGATGAAGAAATAGAGGAAGAGGATTCTTTAAATGAAGTGGAGACTGAGGATTCCATTAATGTTGAAGAAGAATCATCAATAGAAGAAGATGAATAAATAAATTACCCCTAAGCAATTGTTTGCTTAGGGGTGTTTTTTTTACATATACAAAAATCGTGAAGATTTAGTATAATTAAGGAAATTAAAAGGACAAAAGGAGTGAGTATAATGGATTATATATTAGAGAATCTAGAAGAACTAAGACTAGGCAGTACCATTGCTGAAGATATTCTAGTCAATACAAAGACTCCTATTATTCGAAAAGATACTAAAATATTGAGGGAGCATATACAAGTATTACGTGCTTTTAATATAAACAAAGTTCCAATAGCTATAGATAATATGTTTAATAGATCTGATGAAGAGTTAATGAGACTAAATGATGAAAAAGCAAATAAAGCAATAAGAGAAGAAAGTTCACCTGAAATTAAAGCAAACTTTGTACAATTGTATAACGATGCAGTTAGTAATTATCATAAGGAATTTTTAGCGTGGGAATCAGGTATGAAGGTTGATGTAACAAAGTTGCGAAATATCATCATGCCATTAGTACAAAAAGCATCGGCTGATCGACAATCTCTTTTTTATTTAAATAATTATTCTACTAAAGATAAGTATATAGCTCATCACTCAATCGCTGTAGGAATACTATGTGGTGCGATAGCTAAGAAACTAAACTATTCAAAAGGGGAAATCATTCAAATAGCTACGGCAGGTTTAATGGCTGATACAGGGATGGCAAAAGTAGATCCTAAAATTAGAGACAAAAAATCTCACTTAACAGAAGCAGATTTTTCAGAGATTAAGAAACATACCATTTATAGTTTTCAGATGATTAAAGATAGTCCGTTACTTAAACCAGAAATGAAGCTAGCTATTTTTCAACATCACGAAAGATTAAATGGTAGCGGATATCCAAAGGGTGAAAAAATGGATAACGTTTCGATTTACTCTCAAATAATTGCAGTTGCCGATGTTTTTCACGCAATGACATCCGAAAGGATATATCGAGCAAAAAGCTCTCCTTTTAAAGTATTAGAAATGATTAAAGAAGAAGAGTTTGGTAAATATAATATTCAAGTTGTAAATGCTTTAATTTCATTAGTAGGGGCAGTACCTATTTCTACTCGAGTACTTTTATCTAATGGAGAAATAGGAGAAGTAGTTTTTCTACATAGAGACGCACCATTCAGACCAATGATCCGATTAACTGAAACTGGTGAAATTATTGATATAACTGTAAAACGAGCGATTTATATAGAAGCACTTGTGTAATTAATCTGTAGAGCTCTTTCCTTACCTTTAATGATAATGAAAGAGTTTTATATTTTATTTAAAGAAAGTGTTGACATGTTCATCGTATCTTGGTATTATAGAGAAGTCGTCAAAACAAGACGGCAACATGAACATTGAAAACTGAACATGCAAAACGTTAAGACATATAGCTTGATAGACTAACTTCGGTTAGTCAGAAAACAAACAATTTTGACATCATTTAATGATGATGCCAGCAAAACAAAATGAGCTTTTTAAGTTCTCTATTATGGAGAGTTTGATCCTGGCTCAGGACGAACGCTGGCGGCGTGCCTAATACATGCAAGTC
>NZ_JBAWSY010000015.1:0-78808 GCF_037104765.1 Psychrobacillus mangrovi
CTCTGCTTTAGAACGTTACTTAGAAGTACACACTGTAATATAAATTGAAACGCCGTATACGAGAACCGTACGTACGGTGTTGTGAGAGGGGCGAAAATAAGTTAACTTATTCTCCCTCTACTCGATTAGTTGGTCCTGTTGTTATCCCTAAGACAGGCTATACTTCACGCTGTGATGAAATGAATATGAAAATATATCCTTTGGCGTCATCAGGATGTGCGCCTTGCACGCCGCATGGGCGCGAAGAGAAGAATGGGACTTTCGCGTAACGACTCATCCTCCGATGGCTCATACGTACCGTGTGGTAAGCGCACGTCCGTATGGTTGGCATTCTACTAGATAAACAGATTAATTCTTAGAAAACCAACAAGGAAGTTTTGCAAACTAATAAAAAAATATTTTATAAATATTTGGACATATTGAAATTTTCTATATCTTTTGATAAAGTAATAGTTATTTCGATGAATGAAATGTTAAAGGGGGATGGAAATGAAGCTATTTCTTTCGATTGATATGGAAGGGATCACAGGTTTGCCAGATTATACTTTTGTGGACTCCAGTAAGCATAATTATGAACGTGCTCGCCGTATAATGACACAAGAGGCAAACGCAATTGTAGAAGGCGCTTTATCAGTAGGGGTAAAAGAAGTTCTAGTTAATGATAGTCACTCTAAAATGAATAATATTTTAGTAGAAGAGTTACATCCGGAAGCTTCTTTAATAACAGGAGATGTAAAACCTTTTTCGATGGTGCAGGCATTAGATGAGTCCTACCTTGGCGCAGTATTTGCTGGGTATCATTCAAGAGCAGGACAACCTGGAGTTATGAGCCACTCGATGATATTTGGAGTAAGAAATATGTATATAAACGATGTAGAAGTTGGTGAATTAGGATTAAATGCATATGTAGCTGGCCATTTTGGCGTGCCGGTCATTATGGTTGCAGGGGATGATGGAGCTTGTAGAGAGGCAGAGGCTTTGATTCCTGGGGTTGTCACTGCAGTTGTGAAAGAATCTATCTCTAGGTCCGCCGTTAAGACCTTGCATCCGCAAAAAGCGCATGCATTACTAAGAGAAAAGGTTGCACAAGCCATTAGTGGAAGAAATCAGGTTAAACCGCTCACACCTCCCAAAAATCCAACGTTACGTATTGAGTTTGTCAATTATGGCCAAGCAGAATGGGCAGCACTTATGCCAGGTTGCGAAATTATAGAAGGAACGACAATCGTTAAGTTCGAGGCGAAAGATATATTAGAAGCATACCGTGCGATGCTTGTGATGGTAGAGCTAGCAATGCAAACGAAATTTTGTTAAGGGGGAAGTTTGCTTATGGCGAAGTATATTGTTAAACGTTTTTTAATGATGATAGCTACGATTCTAATCATTGCTACCGTAACTTTCGTATTAATGCACTCGGTTCCAGGTTCTCCATTTGACGGGGAAAGGACATCTAACCCTACAATTCAAGCAAACTTAGAAAAGTTTTATAAACTTGATGAACCGATGCATGTTCAGTATTTGTATTATTTAAAATCAATTGTGACATTTGACTTCGGGCCTTCGATTAAAAAGCCGAATGACTCCGTAAATGAATTATTGGCAAGGGGATTTCCGATATCTTTTGAATTAGGAATGGTTACGATACTTGTCGCCTTAATATCCGGAATTATATTAGGGACGCTTGCTGCACTCCGGCACAATGGAATAATTGACTACTTTGCGATGACTTTTGCAGTTGTTGGTATATCTGTCCCAAATTTCGTTCTTGCAACCTTACTTATACAACAATTGGCAGTAAACTTACAGTGGCTACCAGCTGCTACTTGGAGCAGCCCGATACATATGATATTACCTACTCTTGCTCTTGCAACAGGTCCAACAGCAATCATTGCACGATTAACGAGATCTAGCATGCTCGAAGTATTAACACAGGACTATATTAAAATGGCCCGTGCAAAAGGTCTCTCACCGGTGAGAATTGTAGTACGACATGCGTTAAGAAATGCGCTTATGCCGGTTGTAACAATTTTGGGAACAATGCTTGCTGGTATATTAACGGGAACTTTTGTTATAGAGAGGATATTTGCCATTCCAGGAATGGGAAAATATTTTGTAGAGAGCATTAATAACCGAGATTATCCTGTCATTATGGGATCTACCGTTTTCTATAGTGCATTTCTCGTTTTCATGTTGTTCCTAGTAGATATTGTATATGGATTTCTAGATCCACGAATAAAATTACATCGTAAAGAGGGGGATGCGTAATGACAAACCCACAAAACGTGGTGTCCCCACAAAATATAAAGGACGAGTGGTTTCGTCCAAAACCAAAAGATCAAGTAAAAGCAGAGTCTGTTGTTAGGCCTTCTTTGTCTTATTGGAAAGATGCATGGCGTAGACTACGAAAAAATAAACTTGCAATGGGCGGACTAATATTTCTAATATTACTTACGCTTTTTGCCATATTTGGTCCAATTTTTTCTCCTTATTCGGTAACTGCCACAGATTACCCAAGTCAAAACCAAGGTCCTTCTGCCGCCCATTGGTTTGGCACGGATGAGGCAGGTCGAGACGTATTTACTAGGACTTGGTATGGTGCTCGAATTTCTTTATTTGTAGGGGTAATGGCAGCCCTTATCGACTTTTTCATTGGAATTATTTACGGTGGTATAAGTGGATATAAAGGTGGACGAACAGATGCATTAATGATGCGTATAGTAGAAGTGCTTTATGGATTGCCACATTTGTTAGTCGTTATATTATTAATGGTTGTAATGGGGGCAAGCTTAACCACCATTATTGTAGCTCTTACGGTTACAGGGTGGGTAGGTATGGCTCGTATTGTTCGAGGACAGGTATTGCAAATAAAAAACTATGAATTCGTGACTGCCTCTAAATCCTTTGGTGCAAAGACTTCTAGAATTTTACGGAAAAATCTGCTGCCAAATACGATGGGTCCGATTATAGTTCAAATGACGCTTACTGTTCCAAGTGCTATTTTTGCAGAAGCATTTCTAAGCTTTTTAGGATTAGGTATTGCAGCACCTTTTGCAAGTTGGGGTGTCATGGCGAATGATGCATTACCAGTAATTTTATCTGGTCACTGGTGGCGTTTATTCTTTCCAGCACTTTTCATTTCCCTAACGATGTTTGCTTTTAATGTATTGGGAGATGGTTTGCAAGATGCACTCGATCCGAAGTTAAGGAGGTAACAGTTGGTGAATGACCTAAAAGAGAAAATTTTACTAGTTGATAACTTACAAGTTTCTTTCCGCACATTCGGGGGGGAAGTTGAAGCCATTAGAGGTGTTAGTTTCGATTTATATAAAGGGGAAACACTTGCTATTGTAGGTGAATCTGGGTGTGGTAAAAGTGTTACTTCCAATGCAATTATGGGGTTGATTCCACAGCCTGCTGGAATCATTAAAAATGGGAGTATTATGTTCAAAGGCAAAGACTTAACTAAATTGTCTAAAGCACAGCTAAGGAAAGTACAAGGTGTAGATATTTCGATGATCTTCCAAGATCCTATGACAGCGTTAAATCCTACACTTTCCATTGGAGAACAACTGACTGAAGGGCTACGAACGCACCATAAAATAGGAAAGCAAGAAGCAAAAAAGAAAGCGATTGAGATGTTAAATCTTGTAGGGATTCCAAATCCTGAAGAACGGTTAAAGCAATTTCCTCACCAGTTTTCAGGTGGAATGCGTCAACGAATAGTGATTGCAATTGCACTTATTTGTGACCCAGAATTATTGATCGCGGACGAACCGACAACAGCATTAGATGTAACGATTCAAGCGCAGATTTTAGAACTGTTTGAGGAGATTCAACGAAAAACGGACATATCTATTATACTAATCACACATGATTTAGGAGTTGTGGCTAAAATTGCAGACCGGATTGCGGTAATGTATGCGGGAAAAATTGTGGAAATCGGTGATAAAAGAGAAATCTTCTATACCCCAGAGCATCCATATACTAAAGGATTATTAAATTCGGTCCCGCGACTAGATCTGGAGGAAGAAGAATTACAACCAATAGAAGGTACTCCACCTGATTTATTTTCACCTCCAAAGGGGTGTCCTTTTACCGCCCGTTGTGATTTTGCAATGGAGGTTTGTGAGCATGCCTATCCATTTACTGCAAGGTTATCAGAAGCGCATGCAGTTGATTGCTGGTTACAAGATGAGCGGGCAAAAGTATTGGTAGAGCAAAGATAGGGTTGGATGAGCGCGCGAAAGTGCATTCACATATATACAATACAAAGGGGGAACTAAAATGAAGAAGTGGTTATCGTTATTTGCTTTAGCATTTTTGGCATTGGTGCTATCAGCGTGTACAGCAAACAAAAATGCAGGCGAAGAAAAACCTGCAGAGACAACAAAAGGGGAAGAAAAAACCGAAGAAGCAGAAGTGGCAAAAGAAAAAGTACTTTATTTAAATAATGGAAATGAACCAACCTCGTTTGACCCATCCGTAGGGTTTGATGCAGTATCCTGGAATTCATTAAACAATATTATGGAAGGATTAGTAAGACTTTCAAAGGAACATATTGCAGAGCCAGCTACGGCTGAGAAAGTAGATGTATCTGAAGATGGTTTGACATATACGTTTACAATTCGTGAGGATGCAAAATGGTCTAATGGAGATCCGGTACTAGCAAGTGACTTCGTATATGGCTGGTTGCATATGTTAAATCCAGAAACTGCCTCTCCAGCAGCTTTCCTTGCATATTTCATTGAAGGAGCAGAGGCATACAATAATGGAGAAGGTACTGCTGACGCTGTAGCGATTAAAGCATTAGAAGAAAAAGTGTTCGAAGTTAAATTAAATACACCTACAGAGGCATTCTTGAATATTATTACGAATCCAAGCTTTTTCCCGGTAAATGAAAAAGTGGCGACGGAAAATCCAACTTGGTTTACAGAAGCAGGCACATTTGTTGGAAATGGACCATTTAAATTGGCATCATGGGAACATGATGTAAGCTTCTCGTTTGCAAAAAATGAAAACTATTGGGATGCAGGTTCTGTTAAGCTAGACAAAATTGAATGGGCAATGGTAGATGACTCAAACACGGAATATCAAATGTACAAAACTGGAGAACTAGATGTCTCTGATGTTCCATCTGAACTTGCAGATCAGCTAATGAGTGATCCAGAGCTTAAAAATGAAGATCAAGCAGGTTTATACTTCTATCGTTTTAATGTATCACAAGAGCCTTTTACAAACAAAAAAATTCGCCAAGCATTTGGCTTAGCGGTTAACCAACAAGAAATCGTGGATTTTGTAACGAAAAATGGTGAGAAGCCAGCAGAAGGATTTGTTCCTTATGGTTTTATTGGTCCAGATGGTAAAGAATTTAGAGAAACTGCAGGCAAGTTAACTGGTTTTGATGCAGAAAAGGCAAAAACATTATTAGCTGAAGGTATGGCTGAAGAAGGATACACGGCATTACCGGAAGTGGTTTTAACTTACTCTACAAGTGACACTCATAAAAAAATTGCTGAAGCTCTTCAAAGTAAGTTTAAAGAAGTATTAGGGGTGGATGTGAAGCTGCAAAATGTAGAAGCAAGTGTATTCTCTGCGGAGCAAAAAGAATTTAAATACCAATTGTCACGTTCATCTTTCTTATTTGACTATGCTGATCCAGTAAACGCATTAGAAAGCTTCATAACTGGTTCTTCTATGAATCGTACAACATGGTCAAATCCTGAATATGATAACTTGATTGAAGATATTAAAAACGAAACAGATGAAGCTAAACGTTGGGAAATGTTAATCCAAGCAGACGCAATGCTAATGGAAGAAATGCCAGTTTTCCCAGTACATTACTACAACCAAGTAACACTTGAAAAGTCCAACGTATCTGGTATCGTTAGACATCCGGTAGGTTATATGGATTTAAAATCGGCAGATAAAGAATAAAAAGTATAAGCGCCTAAAATTTTTAAACTGATGGATGCGGTGCTCAAAGTAGTGCCGCATCTTCTATATTAAGGAGATTACCTATATGAAAATTCGACCGAAAAGATTGCAAAAAGGAGATACGATTGGAATTATCGCTCCTTCCAGTCCCCCTAATCTAAAGCAGTTAAACAATTCACTAGCATTTCTAGATGAACTAGGCTTGTCTTATCAAATGGGGAAAAGTGTAGAAAACGTGTATGGTTATCTTGCTGGTAATGATGAAGATAGATTAGAAGATTTACATGAAATGTTTGGTAACCCGGACATCGCCGGAATCATTTGTGCAGGTGGAGGTTATGGTTCAGCTCGGTATACAGATAAAATAGATTTTCAATTAATGAATG
The DNA here is from genome assembly GCF_037104765.1 of Psychrobacillus mangrovi. Lineage (NCBI taxonomy): Bacteria > Bacillati > Bacillota > Bacilli > Caryophanales > Bacillaceae > Psychrobacillus > Psychrobacillus mangrovi. The sequence goes on from NZ_JBAWSY010000015.1 coordinate 6,321, forward strand.
AACACCCTAAAATTTTCTGGGGATATTCAGATATTACTTTTTTACATACAGGGATGAATTTATATTCAGATATCGTCACTTTCCATGGTCCAATGCTAGCTTCTGATGTAGGGAAATCTACTTTTTCGGATTTATCCAGAAAAATGTTTCAACAGTTATTTGAGCCAATGGAGCTTCACTATTCAGCAGCAATTTCCCCACTCACTAGCATCTCAGGAGGAGTAGCACGAGGAGAGTTAACGGGCGGAAATTTATCACTACTTGCAAGTGGAATAGGGACGAAATACGAAGTAGATACAAGAGATAAAATATTGTTAATAGAAGATATTGGAGAAGAGCCATACCGTGTGGATGGGATGCTCAATCAGCTTAGACAAGCGGGCAAATTGGATGATGCTGCAGGCTTTGTCATTGGGGACTTTAATGATGCAGAGCCTAAAAAACGCAAAGTTTCCTTGTCTTTAGACGAAGTGTTGGATCACTATATAGGTAATTTAGGAAAGCCCGCAGTGAAAGGCTTCAAAATTGGGCATTGTGAGCCGCATTTTGCAGTTCCGCTTGGCTCCGAGGCACAGCTGGATGCAGAAAACTTATCACTTGTTATCCTTCCAGGTGTGGAATAAGGGGGACATCTAGTTGATTATACAATCTATTGAAACATGGGATGTGGCAGTTCCGCTTACAAAGCCTTTTAAAACTGCCCTACGTACTGTTACTACTGCATATTCTATTTTTGTTAAGGTCACTACGAGTGAAGGGCAAATTGGTTATGGTGAAGCGCCTCCTACGCATGTTATTACAGGAGAGTCAATGGACAGTATTCGGTACGCTGTCAATGAAATAATTGCGCCTCAATTAATTGGAATAAATCTTTTGGAAAGTGAAATCATTTTTCAAAAATTGAACAATTCTCTTGTAAGAAATACGAGTGCGAAAGCAGCAGTTGATATGGCGATACACGATTTACTTTCACGTATGTCCGGACTTCCTTTATATCAATTTCTAGGTGGGTATCGAAGTACGCTTGAAACTGATTTTACAGTTAGTGTAAATGAACCAACAGAAATGGCAGATGATGCTGAGCGATATGTAAAGGACGGGTTTGACATACTGAAAGTAAAGGTTGGTATAGGAGAAATAAAAGATGATATCGACCGTATTCTTGCTATCCGAGAAAGAGTAGGAAATGGACCGAAGCTAAGACTTGATGCAAACCAAGGTTGGAATGCAAAAGAAGCAGTACGTGCAATCCAAAAAATGGAGGATGCTGGTCTTGCTATCGAGTTTGTAGAGCAACCTGTTCCAGCTCATGATATAGAAGGATTGAAATATGTAACTGATCGAACGGATACTCCAATCATGGCTGATGAAAGTGTATTTTCAGTAAATGATGCCAAAAGGGTTTTAGAAATGCGTGCTGCAGATTTGATTAATATTAAGCTGATGAAATCAGGCGGTATATATAACGCTAAAAAAATTAATACACTTGCTGAAGCAAATGGTGTTGCATGTATGGTAGGCAGTATGATTGAAACAAAAATAGGAATTACAGCGGCTGCTCATTTTGCTGCTAGTCATCCAAATATTCAATACTTCGATTTTGATGCACCACTAATGCTAGCAAAGGATCTTGTTCTTGGTGGGGTCATATACGAAGCAAGTAGAATGAGGTTTTCGAATGAAAATGGACTTGGTATTTCACGTATTAAGAAGGAATAAGGGGGCTTATGAATGACTACAGAAGCAAATGAATGGGTTTGTTCTGTGAAAGTCGCTACTGTTTGGACGGAACCGTCTTCTGCCAGAGATTTAGATGCACCTGGTATTGCAAATCCTGTTTTATTAGTTGAATGGCTAGAAGCATTACCTTATAAAGAAAGACTTGCACTTTGTAATGAAAACAGAGTACAAACGCAACTTTTATATGGAGAGCCTGTGCTTATAGAAAAAATTGAAGGAGACTGGGCTAAAATTATCGCAATATGGCAGTCTTCTAAAAAGGATTCTCGTGGTTATCCTGGTTGGGTTCCTTTATCGCAACTATCAAAACAGGAGCGAGTAGATGCAATTGGCGTTACACGTGTTTCCTCCATGAAAGCTCAGCTTTTGGATATGAATGAGAAGCCGCTGCTTGTACTGCCATTTAATACGACACTTCCTGTTATTTCAGAGAATGTAACCTATTTTCAAGTACAAACCCCCCATGGAAAAGCATTGCTATCAAAAAAGCACGCAAATTTTGCTGAAACGATGGAGCGATTTTCTCAACAATCTGCAGAAGATGCAGTGGATTTAGGTGAGCTTTACTTAGATCTTCCTTACTTATGGGGCGGTATGTCTCCTTATGGCTATGATTGTTCAGGATTCTCATACAATATGTTGAAGGCATGTGGCTATTTAATCCCGCGAGATGCAAGTGACCAAGCGGTTAGTGGAGAAGAAGTACCGATTGATAATACCTCCTTATGGAAAAAGGGTGATTTAATCTTTTTCGCAAATGACGAAGGGAAAGGATCTGTGCGTCATGTTGGATTTTATTATGGAAATGGACAGTTACTTCATTCCCCATCCACTGGGCAAACAGTTGAAATTTTAGTATTAGAAGGTTCTAAGCTTGTGAAGGAAATATGTGCAGTGAGAAGATTTGCCGTATAGGGGGGATTAACATGGCAGAAAAGGTTCTTTTGTCCGTACAAGATTTGAAGCGTCACTTTGAAATAGGGCACGGTCAAACTTTAAAAGCAGTAGATGGGATTAGTTTTGATATTGTGAAGGGTGAAACATTTGGCCTTGTAGGGGAGTCTGGTTGCGGAAAATCTACTGCAGGCCGAACAATTTTAGGTTTATATAACAAAACGGAAGGAAACGTTTTGTTTGAGGGCAAGAATGTGCATACGATGATTGACAAGGAACGTAAAGATTTTTTAAAAAAGATGCAGATGATTTTCCAAGATCCATATGCATCGTTAAATCCACGGTCAACAGTGTTAGAAATTATTGCAGAACCTATGGAAATACATAATTTGTATAAAACAAAAGAAGCGTTAAAAAATAGAGTGTATGAGCTATTGGAGGACGTAGGTCTGAATAGAGATCATGCCAACCGCTATCCCCATGAATTTTCAGGTGGACAACGACAGCGGATTGGAATAGCTCGAGCGCTGGCATTAGATCCTGAATTTATCATTGCAGATGAGCCAATTTCTGCACTTGATGTTTCCGTACAAGCGCAAGTAGTGAAGCTACTTCAACGATTGCAAAAAGAAAAGGGATTAACTTACTTATTTATAGCTCACGATTTATCAATGGTAAAATACATTTCTGACCGTATTGGGGTAATGTATTTAGGTCATATGGTTGAACTTACAACGAGTAATCAGCTATATGATAATCCACTGCATCCGTATACTCAGGCATTGCTATCCGCAATTCCTATTCCGGATCCAGATATTGAAGAATCAAGACAACGAATTCTATTAAAAGGGGAGCTTCCTAGTCCTATAAATCCGCCATCTGGATGTGTATTCAGAACTCGCTGTGCCCATGCTATGTCTATTTGTGCAGAAGAAAAGCCAGCCTGGAAGGAACAAGAACCAGGACATTTCGTGGCATGTCATTTATATAATTAAGGCTTCGTTAACCTTCATAGTGGTTTTTTAAAAAAATCTGTTCATCTAGTGTAATAATGCCAACCACACGGACGTGCGCTTGCCGCACGCTACGCATGAGCCACCGCAGGATGAGTCGTTCGTTTCACTCACTCCCACATCCTTATGCGGAGTCTCATTCTTCGCGCTCATGCGGCATGTAAGGCGCACATCCTGATGACACCTGTGAATATAGTTTGGTATTCATTTCATCACAGCGTGGAGTATAGAATCAGGTATTTGAAGCTTTGTACTTTTTACTAGTAGATACATGCGGTCAGCACGAAAACATATAGGTACGGTATGATCTGTACTTAAAGATAACAAAAGTATCCTTTAACAAAGCCTGATTAAAAGAAGCGTCTGCGAATGCAGAGGGCTCAGATTGAAGACAATTGTTCTCATTCATTATTTTGATTTTTTTTCATCATTTTCTATTAACTCAAGATTATTCTTACTAAGTATATAGTAAATAATAAGATAACAGTTCATTGGTTTGGAGAAGCGTCTGCTCGACTCCTGCGGAAAGCGAGCGGTAAGCTTCGGAAAACCTGGTATCCTATATACAAATAAGTTTGAGTTTGTCTACAATCCGAAGCGTCTGCACATGCAGATGCTTCTTTTACATTATTCCTTAAAACAAATCCATCCACCGAATAGTGTTGTGGAGAAAAACTTTGCGACACGTATAAAACCTGCTTCTGCTAGTAATTGTACGATTGCTTCTTCAGGCAAGTAAGATAGAGAAAGGATATCTCGTTCCATTTCCTCTACTTCCTCAATGGATAGTTTCGTAGTATCCAGCCAATAACTTTTCCATAGAGCTAATCGTTCCTTAAACTCGTCACTAGTAGGCTCCCCATACTTACTAATTAATACGAACGGAGCTCCATTTTTTAATCTAGAGTGAATCTCTTGAAGTGTTTTTAATTTTTCTTCATAAGCATGAATGAAGTGTAAGACTAAAATACACGTAGCTGCGTCAAAATTAGCTAAACCTTCTACGTCTTCCACGGTACCTTGTATCAATTCCACACGATCACTTACTCCAGCGTCTTTGCATTTTTCAGTTGCGACTGTCAACATCGTCTCAGATGGATCTACCCCCGTAAATGTCCACCTTGGATTATTCAAGCTAAAGCTAGACACCTCATTGCCACCACCTGCTCCTACCACTAAAATGTTTGCTTCTTCATTTGTATTTGCCCTTAAAAATGTTTGGATTAATCGAAGCATTGAATCATAGGTAGGCAGTGCTCTTCTAATTCCACGATCATATTGCTCGGCCATTGTTGTATCAAAATCCATTTTCATCCCTCCCTAAATTGAACTGTACCATAATAAATAAAATTTTCCATTAATGTTTGACAATTTAGATAATACCAGTGTATTATGTAACTAGAACACTAAGATTGTGAGGGGAAAGAATGAGTCAATGGGGAGGATTGTTATGGAAAGAGTGGATGATTTACAAAACATTTATTTACTTAGCAATCATTGTAAATATTCCTGTGGTAGTATTAGGACCATTATTAATCGGAAGAATATTTAATGTAGAACAAAATTATGGTATACATGTTCTGATTATTTCAGCAATGTTGGGTTTTTTGTATGTATTGGGAATGGTATTTATATTTTTTTCTAGTTTAGAGCGTGAAATGAAGAGACCAGATATTTGGTTTCATACTGCAGCATCATCTTTTAAATTAGTTGGGGCAAAATTAGTTTCGATTTCTCTATATAACATAATATTGCTAGCTTGTATTGGTATAGCGACTATAATAGCTAGTTTATTGTTTTCAAAATTTAACGTGGTACCAATTTCTTCTGTAATCAAATTAGAATTAGGACTGATCATAACCGTTATATTATCAACTATTACTTTTACAATTGGAATTTTTGCTATGTGGGTAGTTGCACGAATGATTCGCCAAATCAATGCTATCTTTTCAAATGTTGTGGCAGTCATTTTATATTTTATTGCCTTTCATTATTACACAAAGTTTATAGAATCAAATTTTTACAGAAATTTAACCGACTACGGAGCGGTAAAGCTCCCCGAAATAGGTCTAGGAGAAGTGTCTTCTGAAAATTTTTATATTACTTACCATTTGCCCGATAACATTTTCATAGGTGATATAGTATTTGAGATTCTCTTTTTTACGTTTTTATTTATTGTCTCCGTATATGCTTTTGATAAGAAAGTGAGAGGATAAATAAAATGGATTTTTTACCGGATAAACCAATATATCAACAAATTATGGAGAAAATATTTGGCGATTTACTGAAGGGGAGCGTAAAGCCCGGCGATCGTTTACCTTCTGTTCGAGAATATGCACTAGAATTTGGCGTGAATGCAAACACGATGCAAAGGGTGTATAAGGAATTGGAACTGATGCACCTTACAGAAACTAAGCGAGGGCAGGGGACGTTTGTGACGGATGATATGCAGCGGCTAGAAGAATTAAGGGAAGAGATGATGCAAAGTCTAGTGACCAACTTTATTCATCAAATGGAGTCTTTTGGGTTTACCGAACAAGAAGTAATTGTTCAAATTTCCAAAAGAAACAGGGGTGAATTAGATTGATTCAATTTAACAATGTAACAAAAAAATATGGGAAAAAAGAAGCTGTAAAGAATATTACATTGACTTTACCAAGGGGTAGGATTATTGGACTGGTGGGAGAGAACGGTAGCGGAAAGTCTACATTGTTAAAGATTATGTCTGGGGTTTCTCTGCCACAATATGGTAAGATTACACTTGATGGGGTAAATGTTTCGAAGAAAACAGCAAATCATGTAGCTTACCTGCCTGATGCAGATGAAATTTATCCATATTTTACAGTTAAGCAATTATTTCAGTATTATGATTCTCAGTTTCCTGATTTTAACTTTGATAAAGCATGTATTGTGGCACAGTTTTTAGACATTGATTTGAACGCATCACTAAAAAAACTTTCGAAAGGGAACAGAGGGCGAGCTAAAATTGCTGCAACCCTAGGAAGAGAAGTGGATTACTATCTTCTTGATGAACCTTTATCGGGCTTAGATCCTATGGTAAGACAATCCATTATTAAAGGGTTTATCCAATTTGTAGATACCGAATCACAAACGATCATTTTGTCTACACACGAGTTAAAAGATGTGGAGCCTATTTTAGACAATATCGTTGTATTACGTGATGGTAATATTATTGCCAATGAGCCAGTGGAAGCTATTCGTGAGTTACAGAGAATAGATATTACGACGTGGATGACGCGTCTATTTAGGGAAGGTGAGATCAATGGAAACAAAGCCAATAGTTAAACTTCAAAATGTAACGAAAGTTATTGGGAAAAAGAAAATTATTGATGATCTTAGTTTAGATTTGTTGCCAGGTCAAATTACCGGATTTTTAGGTCCTAATGGAGCTGGTAAAACAACGACAATTCGAATGATGACAGGACTCATGAAGCCTACATCTGGAGAGGTTTTTATCGATGGGCAAGCAATTTCAACAAATTTTGAAGAGTCGATGAGTAAAGTCGGTGTAATAGTTGAAAATCCGGAAATGTATAAGTTTATGAGTGGTTATAAAAATTTAGTTCATTTTGCACGAATGAACAAAAATGTAACAAAAGATCGAATAGACGAAGTAATTGCTCAAGTAGGTCTTCAAAATAGAATTCATGAGAAAGTGTCTACCTATTCACTCGGTATGCGTCAACGCCTAGGTCTTGCCCAAGCACTTTTGCATCGACCAAAATTCTTGATATTAGATGAGCCTACGAATGGATTAGATCCAGCTGGAATTCGTGAATTCCGTATGTATTTACGTAAAATATCTATAGAAGATGACGTTTCTATTTTTGTTTCTAGTCACTTATTAGCAGAAATAGAATTGATGTGTGATAGAATCGCTGTCATTCAAAATGGGAAACTAATTTCTATTAAAGAAGTAAAAGAAGAACAAGAATCGCATTATTACGTGGAAGCTACTCCAAAGGATCAAGCACTTGGATTCTTTGCTTCTAAAAACATAAAAGTAGAAGCGTATGAAAATGGCTATCTTCTTCCAATAGAAACGAAAGAGGTTCCTGTTTTAGTTGCAGAAATGGTTTCGAATGATTTGCAAATCTATTCTTTGCATCCACATAGAAAAACGTTAGAAGATCAATTTTTAGAAATGACAGGAGGCGGACAAATTGCTGAATCTCATAAAAAATGAATGGCTAAAGCTATGGAGTAAAAAGGCTACCTGGGTAATGGTAGTGCTCATTGCGTTATTAATGATTGGTTCAGCAGGCATAACAAAATGGATGGAAAGCCAAATAGAGCCTAGTGAAAATTGGAAGCAAATTTCTCAAAGTCAGGTTAAAGCTTTGGAAGAACAAATGGCGATTCCTAACTTGCCTAGTGAGGAAAAGGAAAGAATAGGTGACCAATTGGCACTCGAGAAACATCGATTGGAGAATGATGTTGCGCCAATTAGTTCAAATAGTGTAAAAGGATTTTTAAACACAGTTCCTGAGTATCTTTCGTTTATCACGTTATTTACTGTAGTTGTAGCAGCAGGAATTGTAGCGTCCGAGTTTTCGCAAGGGACAATAAAAATGCTATTAACGAGACCGGTGAAAAGGTGGAAAATACTCACCTCCAAACTTTTGACGGTCGAGATATTTGCAACAGTAATTTCCATCATTATGCTTATTTTCGGAGTAATAGGAGCGTTTATTTTCTTTGATTCTGCTCCTGGAACAAATTTAGAAGTACTAAATGGTCAGATAGTAGAAGTTTCTTTTTGGGGAAGACTATTATTATTAATTGGACTGTCGCTTGTAAATGTTTTTGTAATTGGAACGCTTGCGTTTATGATCGGTTCCGTATTCCGTTCAAGTTCTCTTGCAATTGGGATATCGATCTTCCTTATGTTTATGGGTGTAAATATAACATATCTGTTATCGGTGAGATTTGAATTTCCAAAGTATATCTTGTTTGCGAACACAGACTTGAGTCAGTATATTGGAAATGGTCGACCAATGATTGAGGGATTATCGATGCCATTTTCAATCACTGTAATTTTGGCATATGTCGTACTATTTTTAGTGATTAGTTACTGGTCATTCACAAAACGCGATGTAACTGCATAAATTGTTATTGACATATTAGCAATTCTTATTGTATTCTGAAAACAACTTAAGGAAAGGAGTGAGGCATTATGGCAAGTGTATATACGAATCAACGAATCGGTAAGTTCATGATGTCCCACTCTATGTGTTTCTAATTGTAAAACGAATATGCTTTTCATTTGCTTATACTGCAAATGTTTTTCGTAAACTTTTTGATGCGCTTCTTTACTAATGACCGGGGAAACCATGATTGCTGATTCGTGCAGTCATGGTTTTTTTATTGTCTAGCTCCAGTCGCCGATAGAGCGGCTTGCGCTTTTAGTGTCTAAAATTAGGAGGAAGCAAAATTGAATTTAATCGAAAAATATGGTTGGACTAATAAATGGGAAGAAAAAATGATTTCACAAGGAATTGCAGGGCGTGTCCTGCTTGAACATAAAAATTTGTATCGTGTCATAACAAATGAAGGAGAATGGCTATGTTCTCTATCTGGAAAATTTAAATTTGATCATGACCGGGAGGCATTTCCAGCAGTGGGGGATTGGGTCGTGCTCGATCGAATGCCAGGCGAAGAAAAAGGAATAATTCAAGAAGTGCTTCCACGTAGTTCACAGTTCTCAAGAAAAGTGGCTGGCATGACGACTGATATTCAATTAATAGCGGTCAATGTGGATTATGTGTTTCTTGTAATGTCTCTAAATCACGATTTTAATGTCCGTAGATTAGAGCGTTATCTATTAGCAGCATGGGATTCAGGCGCTACACCGATTGTGGTACTTACGAAAAAAGATACTTGTGATGATCTTGCCTATTATATTAATGAAGTGGAGTCTGTCGCTTTTGGTGTAGATATTTTTACAGTGAGTAGCGTTACAGGCGAAGGAATCGATGAACTTTCGGTACTATTATCAGCTGGTAAAACAGGAGCACTATTAGGATCCTCAGGTGTGGGTAAATCATCCTTAATAAATGCATTATCTAGAGAAGAAGTAATGGCCGTTAGCAATATTCGGGAAGATGACAGTAAAGGTCGTCATACAACGACACACCGTGAATTATCATTGCTTCCGAGTGGTGGACTATTGATAGATACACCTGGGATGAGAGAATTCCAACTATGGGAAAGTAGTGAAGGTGTGAGTGCAAGTTTTAAAGATATTGAAGAACTAGCGGATGAATGCCGCTTTCGTGATTGCAAACATCAAAAAGAGCCAGGATGCGCAATACGAGAAGCAATTACAACAGGTTCACTCAAAGAAGAACGATATAAAAGCTATTTGAAGCTATTAAAAGAGCTTGCGCATATTGAAAGAAAAAATGATATCGTCGCTCGAAAAGTAGAACGAGACAAATGGAAGCAAGTGACCAAAATACAAAGAAGTAACTATAAAAAGAAAAAATGATTGTTACTTAAAGGAGTTTTTAGGTTGATACAGTCCCTTCATCATCAAGAAGAGAAAGTTGCTAAGGAGATTTTAGAAATTCAATTGCCTGCTTATAAAATTGAGGCAGAGCTGATCGGATTTAATGGAATTCCTCAGCTTAAGGATACTATTCATAACATAATGATTTCAAAGGAAATTTTTGTTGGATATTATGATGAGTCGCAATTGACCGGCTTTATATCGTTTATGATAACTGACGGACTTATAGATATTTGCAGACTCGTTGTACATCCGAACTTTTTTCGTAAAGGAATTGCATCCGCATTATTAAAGTATGTATTAGAAATCAAAAAGGAAAATCAGCACATTGAAGTTTCAACTGGAGCGAAAAATACTCCTGCTATTCAATTGTACGAACGTTTCGGATTCAAAAAAATAAATGATATTGAAATAGAACCGAGCTTCTTTATTACACAATTAATATACAAATAAAAGATTTGTGGAATACAAGTGGTCCCTTTGATACAACCTAACTACTACTAACCGATTCGGTTAGTAGTTTTTTGTCTATATCGATACGAATCATATCAATTGCACATCTAAAAATTTCTCGTTATAATATAGTCAAAGTTAGTCAAAGTCAGTTTGCGAGAAGAGGTGAGAAGATGAAAAATATATCTGACATTATTGAAGGTTATTTGAAGTCAATTATAGAAGAAGAGAGTAAGGGGCAAATTGAAATAAAGCGAAGTGAAATTGCTGAAAAATTTCAATGTGTTCCATCACAAATAAACTATGTGATTAATACTCGATTTACCCAAGATCGCGGATATTTAGTTGAAAGTAAGCGTGGTGGTGGGGGATATATTCGAATTCTCCGCGTCCGTGCGCATAATAAGGCTGATTTGATTGAGCATATAATACAAAGCTTACAAAATGGTGCATCTGAATCAATGACAGAAGATATTGTATTTCGATTAATCGATGAAGAAGTTATTACAAGACGAGAAGCAAAGCTCATTTTAGCCGCGATGGACCGTACAACTCTTGTGATCCCACTTCCTGCAAGAGATGAATTGAGATCGCGTATTTTGAGAGCTATGTTATTAACATTAAAATATGAAAAAAAGTGAAATAAACGGGGTGTTGAAAAGTGATTTGTGAAAATTGTAAGCAAAGACCAGCGAAAGTAACGGTTACACAAGTGCATAACGGTGAACACTTTGAGAGACATTATTGTGAAGTCTGCGCTAATAGTCTCCACCCGTTTTACGTAGAGTATAAACAGGATCCACTCTCACTACATCAGCTTCTGTCGAATTGGTTCAGTCACGCAGATCAGCAGCCAGTTCACCAGACACAAAGTAAACCACAATTAGTTTGTGATGAATGCGGTTGGTCGATCCAACGTTTTCTAGATGAAGGAAAGTTTGGTTGTGCGTCTTGCTACAATAGCTTCAGAAAGCAACTGCCCAATGTATTTAAACGATTGCATAACGGCAATACTAAGCATGTCGGAAAAGCGCCAGGAGCACTTGGGGAGATACTAGCGTTGAAGAAGAAAATTGAAGCTATTCGTTTGCAAATGAAAGACGCTATTGAAACAGAACGTTTCGAGGAAGCTGCTAAGTTAAGAGACGAGGTAAGAGAACTCGAAAGTAAGCTTGCAAATGGAGGTGACGATTCACATGTCAATTGAACGCTTTTTAGATAATTCTCCCTCAAGCTGGATGGCGGGGAATGGAGAGCATTCAGATATAGTTATGAGTACTAGAATACGATTAGCCAGAAACTTAAATGGCTTTCGCTTCCCACTAGCATTTACAGAAGATGAAGCGCATAAAATTGACCAATCCGTTTCGGCTACTCTATTAGATGCAAATGAAGAACTGCATGCGAACTTTACTTCTATCCAAATAAAAGACTTGTCTGAGTTGAGTCGTCAAGTGTTGGTAGAAAAGCACTTAATTAGTCCGAAACTTGCCAATTCACCGGAAACAGGGTCAGTGTTATTATCGGATGATGAGTCTGTCAGTGTAATGGTCAATGAAGAAGATCATATCCGAATTCAATGCTTGTTTTCGGGATTACAAATACAAGAAGCGTATGATCAAGCGGATAAGATTGATCGATTATTAGAAAAAGAGTTACCATATGCGTTTGATGAACAGTTTGGATATTTAACAAGTTGTCCAACAAATACGGGAACAGGCTTACGAGCATCAGTTATGATGCATTTGCCAGCTTTAACAATGACGAAACAAATGAACCGAATTGTTACAATTATTTCGAGACTGGGAATGGTTGTAAGAGGAATATACGGTGAGGGCAGCGAAGCGCTCGGCAATGTTTATCAAGTGTCAAATCAGACGACACTAGGTAAAACAGAAGAGGATATACTTGCCGATCTTCACAGTATTGCCGAACAAATTATTCAAAAAGAAAGAGAAGCAAGAAATTCACTATTAAATCATTCTGCCAATACACTAGAGGATAGGTTATACCGTTCACTAGGTACGTTGTCTTTTGCTCGGATTATTTCGACAGAAGAAGCGGCAAAATGCTTATCAGATGTACGTTTAGGAATAGATATGGGACTTATTCAAGACGTAGATGTAACTATTTTGAATGAATGTATGGTGTTTATGCAACCTGGTTTTCTTCAAAAGAATGCGGAAACAACATTAAATGCTTCGGAACGAGATATGTTTCGAGCGAAGTTATTAAGGGAACGGTTGCAAATGGGAGAAAAACTGAATACAAAAGGAGAGGAACTTGCATGATGTTTAATCGATTTACACAAAGATCTCAAAAAGTATTACAACTAGCACAAGAAGAAGCTATTCGTTTAAAGCATGAATCTATTGGTACAGAACATATATTACTTGGTCTTATTCGTGAAGGAAGCGGAATTGCAGCAAAAGCGCTCGAAGCAATCGAAGTAGATCCAAAGGTAATTGAAGCGGGAATTGAAGAGTTAGTTGGGAAAGGGACCGAAGAAGTTGGTCCAATCGTTCATTACACGCCACGAGCGAAAAAAGTGATTGAACTTTCAGTGGATGAGTCTCGCAAGTTAGGTCATTCCTATATTGGAACGGAGCATTTGTTGCTTGCATTAATCCGTGAAGGTGAAGGCGTGGCTGCGAGAGTATTGAATAATGCAGGAGTAAGTTTGAATAAAGCACGTCAACAAGTTCTTCAATTATTAGGAAGTTCAGACCAATCGCACGGCAACGGTAGCAATAGTGCAGCGCCTGCTAGTACGCCAACTTTAGATGGGTTAGCACGCGATTTAACTCAAATTGCAAGAGAAGGCACACTGGATCCGGTTATAGGACGAAGTAAAGAAATTACACGTGTTATCGAAATTTTGGCTCGTCGTACTAAAAATAATCCTGTACTAATCGGTGAACCTGGGGTAGGTAAAACAGCAATTGCTGAAGGTCTAGCACAACAAATCGTACAAAATGAAGTACCTGAAATCCTACGTGATAAACGTGTCATGACGCTTGATATGGGTACGGTCGTTGCGGGTACAAAATATCGTGGGGAATTCGAGGATCGCTTGAAAAAAGTGATGGATGAAATTCGCCAAGCCGGAAATGTTATTTTATTCATAGATGAGCTTCATACTTTAATTGGAGCGGGCGGAGCAGAAGGAGCAATTGATGCATCAAATATTCTTAAGCCTGCATTAGCACGTGGAGAAATTCAATGTATCGGTGCGACTACTTTAGATGAATACCGTAAATACATTGAAAAAGATGCAGCTCTTGAGCGTCGTTTCCAACCAATTCAAGTGGATGAACCATCTGTTGATGAAGCAATTCAAATTATATATGGTTTGCGTGATCGTTATGAAGCGCATCACCGTGTGAAAATTACAGATGAAGCAGTAGAGGCTGCGGTAAAAATGTCTGATCGTTATATTTCTGATCGTTTCTTACCAGACAAAGCAATCGATTTAATCGATGAAGCTGGCTCAAAAGTAAGACTTCGCTCTTATACAACACCACCTAATTTAAAAGAATTAGAAGCTAAATTAGAAGCGGTTCGTTCGGAGAAAAATGCTGCAGTTCAAAGTCAAGAATTTGAAAAAGCTGCTTCTTTCCGTGATAAAGAGCAAAAACTAAAAGATGAATTAGAAAAAATGAAAGACACTTGGAAAGAAAAACAAGGCAAAGAAGAATCTGAAGTGACAGTAGAAGATATCGCAGCAGTTGTTTCTATGTGGACGGGAGTTCCGGTATCGAAACTAGCACAAACTGAATCTGAAAAGTTATTAAAATTAGAAGAAAAGCTTCATGAAAGAGTAATTGGACAATCAGAAGCTGTAGATGCAATTTCTCGTGCAATCCGTCGAGCACGCGCAGGTTTAAAAGATCCTAAACGTCCAATTGGTTCATTTATTTTCCTTGGACCTACTGGTGTTGGGAAAACAGAACTTGCTCGCGCTTTAGCTGAAGTAATGTTCGGTGACGAAGATGCTATGATTCGAGTAGATATGTCAGAGTATATGGAAAAACACTCAACTTCTCGTCTTGTTGGTTCACCTCCAGGATATGTTGGATTTGATGATGGCGGCCAGTTAACGGAAAAAGTTCGTCGTAAACCTTACTCTGTAATTTTATTAGACGAAATTGAAAAAGCGCATCCTGATGTATTTAATATTCTTCTTCAAGTATTAGAAGATGGTCGTTTAACAGATTCTAAAGGACGTACTGTAGATTTCCGTAATACCGTTGTTATTATGACTTCAAATGTTGGTGCAGATGCTCTTAGATACAATAAACATGTTGGATTTAACTTAAATGAAGGTGGAAAAACAGACTATAAAGATATGAAAGGTAAAATGCTAGAAGAATTGAAAAAAGCATTCCGTCCTGAATTCTTAAACCGTCTAGATGAAATGATCGTATTCCACTCTCTAGAAAGAGAACATTTAAAACAAATCGTAACACTTATGACAGAACAGCTTGCAAAACGCTTAAAAGAGCAAGGCATTGAACTTGAATTAACAGAAGCAGCTCAAGAAAAAATTACAACAGAAGGATATGATCCTGCTTATGGTGCTCGTCCATTGCGTAGAGCATTACAAAAACACGTAGAAGATCGACTTTCTGAAGAATTACTCAAAGGTGAAGTGCTCACTGGTCAACATGTTGTGTTTGATGTAGAGAATGATGAATTCGTCGTTCGCACGAAGGCAAAAGAAACAGTTGCAGAAGGTTAAAATAATATTATAGGCATTCCATACTTTACGAAAGGGATGCCTTTTTTTCAATCTAGCTACAGCGCTAACCCCATAAACTGATAGGAAGATGTTTCCATAAGATAAAAACCAATTTTGTCTTATGCTTATTGGGGGGCCATGTGAAGCGGGGAATGAGTTGTTGCGACACTTTATCGTGAAGTTAGACAGAACTCCTCTTCCACAGGTGCTTAAGCTTTTTTACATAGGAGGAAGTAATGGCTAAAAGAAAAACGAAATTTATGTGTAATTCATGTGGATATGAGTCGGCTAAGTGGATGGGAAGATGTCCTGGATGTGGTGGATGGAATACGATGATAGAAGAGTTGGAGATCGTTTCAAAAGGACCCAAACGTTCTTTTCAGCATTCCACTGGAGAAGCGCAAAAAGCCACACCTATTATCTCTGTAGAAACAGTAGAAGAACCACGAGTAGAAACGGAGCTAATGGAGCTGAATCGCGTGCTAGGAGGGGGAATTGTCCCGGGTTCGCTTGTTTTAATCGGTGGCGATCCAGGTATCGGTAAATCTACTTTACTACTACAAGTCTCTGCATTGCTTGCTAATAAAGGAGAACGGGTATTGTATATATCTGGTGAAGAATCTATCAGACAAACAAAACTCCGTGCAGAACGACTAGGTGTCACCTCTGCGGAACTCTATATATATTCTGAGACAAATTTAGAGCTAATCAATGAAACAATTGAAAGTGTAGAACCGCGATTTGTTATTGTCGACTCTATACAAACTGTACACCATCCTGAAGTGACGAGCGCTCCTGGTAGTGTGTCTCAAGTTCGAGAATGTACAGCTGAACTGATGCGCATTGCTAAAACAAAGAATATAGCAATCTTTTTAGTAGGCCATGTAACAAAAGAAGGGCAAATTGCAGGTCCTCGTTTATTAGAACATATGGTAGATACGGTTTTATATTTTGAAGGAGAACGCCATCATACCTATCGTATTTTACGTTCTCAAAAGAATCGTTTTGGCTCGACAAACGAAATTGCTATTTTTGAAATGGTACAACAAGGATTAAAAGAAGTATTGAATCCTTCAGAACTATTTTTACAGGAACGTTCCCATGGAGCAGCCGGATCCGCCATTGTTGCCTCGATGGAAGGAACAAGACCGATTTTAGTGGAAATTCAAGCACTCGTGACACAATCTAGCTTTAATTATCCAAAACGAATGGCAACCGGTATCGATCAAAATAGGATTTCTTTGCTTATGGCAGTACTTGAAAAACGTATGGGATTACTGTTACAAACGCAAGATGCTTATATAAAAGTTGCTGGGGGAGTAAAATTAGACGAACCTTCAATCGATTTAGCCGTCCTAGTAAGTATTGTATCAAGTTTCAGAGATACAGGGGTTACACCAACAGACTGTTTTATAGGAGAAGTTGGACTTACTGGAGAAGTTAGAAGGGTATCCAGAATTGAACAGCGTGTGTTGGAAGCGGCTAAATTAGGATTTAAAAGAGCGATTGTCCCTGCTTCTAATTTAGGAGGTTGGGATTATCCGGAAGGCATTCAAGTAGTTGGTGTGGAATCTGTCAATGAAGCAATGAAAGAAGCTTTTCGTTAAGAAGCACTATGAATTGATTAACGAGGTCACTGAAAACTTACGTTTTAAAATGAAGTAATTTTTTTAACAGAGAGTGCCTTATTTCTTTGTCTATTTCTAAATCACCATGTTTTTTTATCTAGAAAAAGGCTAAATTGTAAGCATACAATAGTTGATTTTCGTTTTAGGCGGTGTGACTCCAGTCGGAATAGCAAATGTTTTCTGCACCGAAAGCGAAGCGGCAGGTGCATGTGCTGAAGACCCTGGACTGAGCGTAGTGAAAATTAGTTTTTGCGACGAGCTTGCGCAGGAGCGAGGGAAGCGGCTGAAGCCATGCCGGCGGAAAGCGTCCGCCTGGAATGGAAATTAACGGCTCTAAGAGATACCTTGAAGAGTTTTTAGTGCCCTCTGGATTAACAGGGGTGACTAGTTGCTCCTGTTAGTCAAAATAGACGTATTACAAAATTTGGCGTTATAATAAATGATATATGGAGGTGGAATGTTTGTTAAAATGGATTATTCAAATTGCATTCATTTTAATAGGAGGTACATTAGGGTTAATTTTTTTACCGCACTTATATGAACTTATAAATTTATCCAATATCCCTTGGATTCATAATCCATATGTATCTGTTATTATTGGTGCAATCATACTTTACATTGCCGCATTATTTTTGACAGACTATTTAATTAATTTTATTCGATGGATGGAAGAACGTCTTTTGAGGGCGCCAATAGGTGACTTACTTTTTGGTACATTAGGGCTTGTCATTGGTTTAATTGTTGCGTTTTTACTTGGAACGGCTATTAATAATATTGCTATTCCGGGCATAGGCTCGGTTGTACCGGTTCTTTTATCTATTGTACTTGGGTATTTAGGTTTTCAAGTAGGGTTCAAAAAACGTGATGAGCTTTTGCAAGTTTTTACTCCTTCCAAACAATCGGGAAATAAGAAAAAAAATCCAGAGGATGAGGAGCAAGGTTTAATTACTGGAACATACAAGCTTCTTGATACTAGCGTTATAATTGATGGACGAATTGCTGATATTTCGCAGACCGGTTTTATGGAAGGTATACTGGTAGTTCCACAATTTGTTCTGACTGAATTACAGCACATAGCTGATTCTTCGGATACTTTGAAGAGAACAAGAGGACGTCGAGGGCTAGATGTGTTAAAAACATTACAAACAGAACGAACTTCTGCAGTAAAGATTGTAGAAGATGATTTTGAAGACATCCACGAAGTAGACATGAAACTTATGCGTCTGGCGAAGAAAATGAATGGAATAGTTGTTACGAATGACTTCAACTTAAATAAAGTTTGCGATCTTCATCATGTGCGCGTACTTAACATTAATGACCTGGCTAATGCGGTAAAACCAGTTGTTATTCCCGGGGAAATAATGCATGTAGTCGTTATTAAGGATGGTAAGGAGCATAACCAAGGTGTTGCTTACTTAGATGATGGTACGATGATCGTAGTAGAAGGTGGAAAATCTTATATTGGACAGGCTTTGAATGTGGAAGTTACAAGTGTTCTTCAAACTTCAGCAGGTCGAATGATTTTCGCAAAACCACAGGACTCGAAATAATGGGGAGGGTTGTTTCCTAAATTTCATTAGGAGAACACCCTTTTTCTATTGTTATAGGAGGAGAGATTTAGGGATGTACACGGTATTATTACCTGCTGCAGGTAGTGGGAAACGTATGGGAGCTAATCAAAATAAGCTTTTTCTAGAGCTGCGAGATGTTCCAATCTTAATACATACTTTGCGCGTTTTTGAGAAGGACTCTATGTGTCAACATATTGTGTTAGCGGTAAAAAAAGAAGAACAGGCATTTATTGAACACTTGCTAATGAAATACCAAATTTCAAAAGTAGCAGCAATTACGGAAGGAGGAGCGGAACGTCAGCACAGTGTATATGCTTGCTTAAAAGCTTCTCCAAGCCGTGGAATTGTACTTGTACATGACGCAGCAAGACCTTTTATTAAACAAGAGGTTATTCACCAACTTGTTGAAACTGCAAATCAATCGAGAGCAGCAGTTGCGGCAGTTCGTGCAAAAGATACGATGAAAAAAGTGGAAAATGGTATAATTCAAGAAACCGTGAATCGAGAAAGTTTATGGATTATTCAAACGCCTCAAGCTTTTCAATTTGAACTTTTAGAAAAAGCAGAGCGTTTGGCAAATGAAGAAGGCTTTTTAGGTACAGATGAAGCGATGCTTGTCGAACGCTTAGGGGAAAGTGTACATATCGTGGAAAGTACATATGATAATGTAAAAATGACTACAAAAGAAGATCTTCTTTTTGGTGAAGTAATATTGAATAAAATGAAGCAGGAGGAACAATAACATGATACGAGTTGGACAAGGATTTGACGTACATGAATTTGCGGAAAATCGCCCTTTAATAATTGGAGGAGTTTCAATTCCTTATGAAAAAGGACTAATTGGACATTCAGACGCAGATGTATTGCTTCATACGATAACAGATGCAGCACTTGGAGCAATCGGTGAAGGGGATATCGGCAGACACTTCCCTGATACTGACCCTGATTTTAAAGATGCAGATTCAGCAAAACTACTGGAGCATATTTGGAAGCTAGTTGATGCTCGTGGATACAAATTAGGCAATATCGATTGTACGATTATTGCACAAAAGCCTAAAATGGCTCCCTATATTGAGACAATTCGTGTACGCGTGGCGGAGTTACTTCAGGCGGATGTATCCCAAGTAAACGTGAAGGCAACAACGACAGAAAAGCTTGGATTTACAGGGCGTGAAGAAGGAATTGCTTCAATGGCGACAATATTGCTTTTAAAGAAAGACTAACTTTTAAAAACACGTTAGCAGTGGTAGAATAAATAAAGTTTATCCTGCTTAACGGATAGTAAGATGTTACAAGCTGAAGTTTTACTTTATATGAACGAAAACTAGGAGGATATAAAATGGCACAAGAAGTTCGCGTACGATACGCACCAAGCCCAACAGGATATTTACATATCGGAGGGGCGCGTACAGCATTATTTAACTATTTATTTGCACGTCATCATAATGGGAAATTTATCGTTCGTATTGAGGATACAGACATCGAGCGGAATGTAGAAGGCGGCGAATTATCGCAACTAGAAAATCTAAAATGGTTAGGTATCGAATACGACGAATCAGTTGATATTGGTGGGCCATATGCACCTTACCGTCAAATGGAACGCCTAGATATTTATACAAAGCATGCAGAAGAAATGCTGGAAAAAGGACAAGCTTATAAATGTTTCTGTACGTCGGAGGAATTAGAAGCAGAACGTGAAGTGCAAAAAGCAAATGGCATAGCTGCTCCGATGTACAATGGGAAATGTCGTCATTTATCTTCTGAAGAAGTGCAAGAAAAAGAAGAAGCAGGCATGCCCTATACAATCCGTATGCGTATTCCTGAAAACGTAACATATACATTTGAAGATTTAGTTCGTGGATCTGTTACTTTTGAATCCAAAGATATTGGTGACTGGGTGCTTGTAAAAGCAAATGGTATTCCAACGTATAACTATGCTGTAGTTTTAGATGATCATTTTATGAAAATTTCCCATGTATTCCGTGGGGAGGAGCATTTATCTAACACTCCAAAACAATTAATGATATTTGATGCATTTGGGTGGGAATATCCTGCTTACGGTCATATGACGTTAATCATTAATGAAAATCGTAAAAAGCTTTCAAAACGTGACGAGTCTATTATTCAATTTGTCACTCAATATAAAGATCTTGGTTACTTACCTGAAGCAATGTTTAACTTCTTTGCACTTTTAGGATGGTCTCCTGAAGGGGAAGAAGAAATTTTCTCGAAAGAGGAAATCATTAAAATATTTGATGTGAATCGATTATCTAAATCACCTTCTATGTTTGATAAACAAAAATTAACATGGATGAATAATCAATATATTAAGCAATTACCACTTGAAAAAGTTGTGGAACTTGCATTGCCACACTTACAAAAGGCAGAGCTACTTCCGGCAGAGTTGTCGGAAGAACAAAAAGCTTGGGCAACAAAGCTTATCGCTCTTTACCATGATCAAATGAGTTTTGGTGCTGAAATAGTTGAATTATCAACACAATTCTTTGATCACGAGATTGCATATACTGAAGAAGCGGCAGAGGTATTAGTAGGTGAACAAGTTTCAGAAGTAATGGCTGCATTCAAAACACAATTAGAAACTTTAGAAGTATTTGAAGCAGCTGAGATTAAAGCTGCAATCAAAGCAGTTCAAAAAGAAACTGGCCATAAAGGGAAAAATCTATTTATGCCAATCCGTGTGGTAACGACTGGTCAAACACATGGTCCTGAATTGGCTGATGCTATCAGTCTAATAGGCAAAGAAAAAGTAATTGCTCGAGTGGCTAAATACGCAAAACAATAATATTGACTTTCCTCTAATAAGGTGTGAAAATGAGGATACAAATTCCGAATGGAAGCTAGAAAAAGCAAGGATGAGGAGAAGTAAGTAACACAAGTTCTTTAGAGAGGACCATCATCGGCTGAAAGTGGTCTGAACCAATGAGTTACTGAAATGCACCTCTGAGTGCCATGCCGAAAATGTCAGTAGGCTGGACGTATCATCTGCGTTAAGGATGCGAAGTGGAAAGGGTGTTTTTATTTACCTTTTCAATCAGAGTGGAACCGCGCCCAAAGCGTCTCTGTCTATTTATAGACAGAGACGCTTTTTATTTTGGAAAAAAGTGTACTCATAGCGCTTTTCAAAGAAAGGAGAAAAGGGATGTTTGAGCGAATCAAAGAAGATATATCTGTCGTATTTGAACAAGATCCTGCAGCAACAAGTATCCTGGAAGTAGTATTGACATATTCAGGTTTACACGCTATTTGGAGTCATCGAATTGCACATGCTTTTTATAAAAAGAAATTATTTTTCCTCGCACGAGTTATTTCCCAAATTAGCCGGTTTTTCACCGGAATTGAAATTCATCCTGGGGCGAAAATTGGTAGACGATTTTTTATTGACCATGGAATGGGTGTCGTCATTGGGGAAACATGTGAAATAGGGGAAGACTGTACGATATATCAAGGTGTCACATTAGGCGGTACAGGAAAAGAGAAAGGGAAAAGACATCCTACACTTGCAAATAACGTGTTAATAGCAACGGGTGCCAAAGTGTTAGGATCTATTACAATTGGAGAAAATAGCAAGGTGGGAGCAGGGTCTGTTGTTTTAAAAGATGTGCCTATGAACTCAACGGTAGTTGGTATACCTGGAGTTGTCGTAATTCAAGACGGTGTAAAAGTGAAACAAAATGTACATCATCAAGATTTGAATCACCAAGACTTACCGGATCCTTTTGCTGATAGATGTAGAGAGATGGAGAATGAAATTAAAAATTTACAAGATGAAATAGAAATACTTAAAAAGGAAAAGGAGATAAGTATACATGGCAATACAAATTTTTAATACATTAAAACGTGAAAAAGAACCCTTTGTACCAATGGAAGAGGGAAAGGTGAAAATGTATGTTTGTGGACCAACTGTATACAACTACATTCATATCGGAAATGCTCGTCCAGTAATCGTATATGATACGGTAAGGAAATATTTGCAATACCGAGGATACGAAGTAACATATGTATCTAACTTTACAGATGTGGATGACAAAATTATTAAAGCTGCAAATGAGTTAGGTGAAGAGGTTTCTGAGTTAACGGAACGTTTTATTGAAGCTTATTTTGCGGATGTAGAGGCATTAGGATGCAGCCGGGCTGATTCGCACCCTCGTGTCACCGATCACATGACGGAAATAATTGATTTTATTAAAGTGTTAGAAGATAAAGGATATGCGTATGAATCTCAAGGAGATGTATACTACCGCACAAGAAAGTTTGATGGATATGGAAAGCTTTCTCACCAATCGGTTGATGATTTAAAAGTTGGTGCACGCATCGAGGCTGGGGAAAAGAAAGAAGATGCTTTAGACTTTGCATTATGGAAAGCTGCGAAGCCAGGAGAGATTTTCTGGGAGAGCCCATGGGGCAAGGGACGTCCAGGGTGGCACATTGAATGTTCGGTAATGGCTCGAGAAGTACTAGGTGATACAATTGATATCCATGCCGGTGGGCAAGATTTAACTTTCCCTCATCATGAAAATGAAATTGCACAATCGGAAGCACGAACAGGTAAAACGTTTGCGAGATATTGGATGCATAATGGCTACATCAATATCGATAATGAAAAAATGTCTAAATCGCTAGGAAACTTTGTTTTAGTAAATGATATTCGTCGAAATCTTGATCCACAAGTATTGCGTTTATTTATGCTTAGTGTTCATTATCGTCACCCAATTAACTATTCCGGTGATTTGGTAGAACAAGCGGAAGCAGGCCTAGAACGTATTCGTACATCGTATGCAAATCTGTTACATCGCTTAGACGCGACAGCTGATTTAGGTGATCACCATGATATTTGGATGCACAAAATAGAAGAAGTAAAAGAGCAATTTATCACTGCTATGGATGACGATTTTAACACAGCGAACGGAATTGCTGCGGTGTTTGAATTATCTAAGCTTGCAAATACTTATCTATTGGAAAAACAAACTTCTGAGAATGTGTTAAAGCAATTCCTAACTATTTTTGATGAGCTGACTGCGGTATTAGGAATTTCTCTCCAAAAAGAAAAGGAAGTGTTGGATGAAGAAATTGATGCATTGATCGAAGAACGGAATCAAGCGAGAAATGATCGCAATTTTGCCCGTGCAGATGAAATTAGAGATCAATTAAAAGAAATGAATATTATTTTAGAAGATACAGCGCAAGGTATCCGATGGAAAAGAGGATAAACTTATGACTAACTTTAAGTTATCCGATGTTAAACAATTAAACTCGTTAGCCTTAGCCTATATGGGAGATGCCGTCTTCGAACAAGTCGTTCGAGAGCATCTCATCCGTTCTGGTCGAGTAAAGCCAAATATACTGCATAGACAAGGAACTAAGTATGTATCTGCAAAAGCACAGGCGAAGATTGTTCATGAGCTTTTAGACAAAAATTTTCTATCCGAAGAGGAAATTGCGGTATTAAAAAGAGGTAGAAATGCAAAGTCTGGTACAGTACCGAAAAATACAGATGTCCAAACGTACCATTATAGTACAGCGTTTGAAGCGTTAGTAGGAAGTTTGTATCTAAGTGAGCAAAAAGAACGGTTGCAGGAATTACTTCTATTTTCGATTGAATTTATTGACGGACAGAAAGGGGAGAAGAAGTAAATGGCAGAGAATACAGAGCAAACTGGAGAAATTATCGCTGGGAAAAACCCTGTTGTAGAAGCACTACGTTCAGGTAGAGACATGAATAAAGTATGGATTGCTGAAGGTATACAAAAAAGCGGAGTCTCGGAAATAATTCAATTAGCTAAAGAAGCAGGAATTATCGTTCAATTCGTTCCGAAAAAGAAATTAGATAACTTGACTGATGCCAATCACCAAGGGATCGTTGCTTCGGTTGCTGCTTATCGATACGCGGAACTAGACGATTTGTTTGAACTAGCTGCAAGTAAACAAGAAGATCCTCTCTTTATTATTTTAGATGAAATTGAAGATCCACATAATCTTGGGTCTATTATGAGAACAGCAGATGCGGTTGGGGCACATGGTATTATAATTCCAAAAAGACGTGCTGTAGGACTAACAGCAGTGGTTGCAAAGGCGTCTACTGGGGCGATTGAGCATATTCCGGTGTATCGAGCTGGAAATCTAGCACAAACGGTAGATGAATTGAAAGAACGTGGAGTATGGATTGCAGGGACAGATGCTACAAAGTCCACTGACTATCGTCATATGGATGCCACACTTCCATTAGCGCTCATTATTGGTAGTGAAGGTAAAGGGATGAGTCGTTTATTAAAAGATAAGTGTGATTTCTTATACCATTTGCCAATGGTCGGTCATGTAACAAGTTTAAATGCGTCTGTTGCTGCGTCAATACTTTTATACGAAGTATTACGTGTAAGACGTCCTCTTCAAGGATAATCTGATGCAGATTCTTCTTGTCGATGGTTATAATATCATCGGCGCATGGAAAGAGTTAAGAGTTTTAAAGCAAGAAAAACTTCTAGACGCTAGAGACCGACTTCTGGAACTGATGGCTGAATATAAAGCGTTTACGGGTATACGTGTAATTGTCGTTTTTGACGCACATTTAGTACCAGGAATTGAAAATAAGCAGAAGCAACGCGATGTAGAGGTTATTTTTACTCGTACAAATGAAACAGCAGATGAACGCATTGAGAAGCTTACGAGAGAATTAAGTGGTAGAAAAATTGAAATTTATGTAGCAACTTCTGATATGACGGAGCAAAGAGTTATTTTTGGACAAGGCGCATTAAGAAAATCTGCTCGAGAATTTGAAATTGAAATGACGGCTATATCATCGAATATAACGAAAAAAGTGAGGTATATTCAGGATAATAAGCCGTCTTCCAAGATCCCTTTAACAGACGAAGTTGCAGAAATTTTCGAAAAATGGCGAAGAGGAATGAAATGATGCATTGACTGGATAAATTTTCATCCTGTATACTTGTGATAACTATCGTAAACTTGCAGAGGTGACTTCATTGGAAAAGATCGAACATAATCTACAACAATTAGATAGTTTACAAGATGAGGAGCTTGTAGAGATGGTTCATCAAGGTAACACTGAAGCGCTGGATTTTTTAATTACGAAATATCGCTCTTTCGTTCGAATGAAAGGCAGATCCTATTTTTTAATTGGAGCAGACAAGGAAGATATTCTGCAAGAAGGAATGATAGGATTATATAAAGCGATCCGTGATTTTAAAGAAGAAAAGCTAGCATCCTTTCGGGCATTCGCAGAGTTGTGTATTACTAGACAAATTATTACTGCAATTAAAACTGCTACACGTCAAAAGCATATTCCGCTAAATTCCTATGTTTCATTGGACAAGCCGATCTATGATGAAGAATCCGATCGAACTTTGATGGATATGATTGCCGGCTCTGTAATAGATGATCCGGAGGAATTGATTATCAACCGAGAAGACTATGACTATATGGAAGAGAAAATGGCGGAAATTTTAAGTGAACTGGAGCAACAAGTTCTTGCGCTATACTTGGATGGACAGTCTTATCAAGAAATATCAGAAGAACTAAATCGGCATGTGAAATCAATTGACAATGCATTGCAGCGAGTAAAACGCAAGCTAGAGAGATATATGGAGATTGGTAGTAATTATGCCTAAACACTGGGATTTTGTTGACACTGTATGTGTAAAATGATAATCTTGAAAAAGATTAGACGCCAAAAAGGTGAGATAATGACAAAGAAAATTGTCTTGAGTTGTGAGAAATGTGGAAATCGAAATTATTCGTTTCCTGCATCGAAAGAAAGTGCAACACGTGTAGAACTAAAAAAATATTGTGCGCACTGTAACGAACATACACTTCATAAACAAACATTATGAGTATGTAAAAAAGATAGATTTTCCGTGTGGAGGTTTAGCTAGAATGGCTAATGTTGGAGGATTTTTTAAAAATGTAATGTCCGAAATGAGAAAAGTAAGCTGGCCTAAAAAGAAAGAGCTTACGAAATATACAGTGATCGTACTTACAACTGTTGTAATTATGACTGTATTTTTTGCTTTAGTAGATTTAGGAATTTCAGAACTTTTCCGTTGGTATTTGGATTTATAAAATGTAGTATGTTAATATTTTGAAAATAGCCCGTCTTATCTAAACGAACGGGTTTTTTCATTTGTCTGAGAAAAGGAGGGAAGGACGATTAGTCCAGCAACTATGGAAAAAAATTGGTATGTCGTTCATACTTACTCTGGGTATGAAAATAAAGTAAAAGCAAACTTAGAAAAACGTGTAGAAACAATGGGGATGCAAGATAAAATTTTCCGAGTATATATCCCTGAACAAGAAGAAACAGATATTAAAGATGGAAAAAAACGTGTTGTAACGAGAAAAACTTTTCCTGGGTATGTATTCGTTGAGCTTATTATGACGGATGATGCTTGGTATGTAGTTCGAAATACACCAGGTGTAACAGGATTCTTGGGTTCTTCGGGCGGAGGAACAAAACCAACTCCAATAGCTCCTGAAGAAGTGGAATCTATGTTGAAACAAATGGGTAATACCGAAGGCAAAGTGGAAATCGATATTGAAATCGGAGAACTAGTAGAAGTACTAGAGGGACCATTTGCTCACTTCCAAGGGAAAGTAGAAACAATTGATACTGCTAAAGGAAAAGTGACAGTTTCTGTAGATATGTTTGGCCGAGAAACTAATATGGAGTTAGATTTCGATCAATTAACAAAAATATAATCCTTGTCAAGCGTAGTGCAAGCACTTTTTAATGATCTGAAGTGATACGTTCAAATTAGAACTAGTTCACACTAAAAAATATTATTTTCCATTGTTGCTTGCTAAAGATTGAAAATAGTGGTATCATTTCAAAGGTCAGACTGAAAACGAGTCTGCATTAATTTTTATAATGTTATCGGCAATTCGCTGAGAGACAGATATTTGAGTGGGAGGGGCAACCCAATTACCACATCACGGACTTAAGGAGGTGTGTCTCGTGGCTAAAAAAGTGATTAAAGTTGTTAAATTACAAATTCCTGCTGGTAAAGCAAACCCAGCGCCACCGGTTGGTCCTGCATTAGGACAAGCGGGTGTTAATATCATGGGATTCTGTAAGGAGTTCAACGCACGTACTGCAGATCAAGCAGGTCTAATCATTCCGGTTGAAATTTCTGTATTTGAAGATCGTTCATTTACTTTCATTACAAAAACTCCACCGGCAGCAGTGTTACTTAAAGTAGCAGCAGGTATTCAATCTGGATCAGGTGAACCAAACCGCGTAAAAGTGGCTAAAGTGAAACGTGATAAAGTTCGCGAAATCGCAGAACAAAAAATGCCAGATTTAAATGCAGCGTCTGTTGAAGCAGCTATGTTGATGGTTGAAGGTACTGCACGTAGCATGGGTATTACGATCGAAGACTAATACTTAATGTGCATTTTGATATGACGCATTTGTTTTTTGGAAGGTTGTAGTTGTTCCTAAGAATAACTGCAACCTTTACACGTGGGAGGTTTATTCCGCTAAAACCACTATCAAGGAGGACATTTTAAATGGCTAACAAAGGTAAAAAGTTACAAGAATCTTCAAAATTAGTTGACCGTAATGCATTGTACTCAGTTAAAGAAGCAATTGAACTTGCTAAAAAAACGAGCACAGTTAATTTTGATGCAACTGTAGAGGTTGCTTTCCGTTTAGGAATCGATACTCGTAAAAATGACCAACAAATCCGTGGAGCAGTTGTGCTTCCAAACGGGACTGGTAAAACTCAACGTGTATTAGTATTTGCTAAAGGCGAAAAACTAAAAGAAGCAGAAGCTGCTGGTGCAGACTTCGCAGGTGATGTAGAATACATCAACAAAATCCAACAAGGATGGTTCGATTTCGATGTTATCGTTGCGACACCAGATATGATGGGTGAAGTTGGTAAAATCGGTCGTGTACTTGGACCAAAAGGCTTAATGCCAAACCCAAAAACAGGTACAGTTACATTTGACGTAACAAAAGCTATCGAAGAAATCAAAGCTGGTAAAGTAGAATACCGTGCTGACAAAGCAGGTATCATTCACGCTCCTATCGGAAAAGTTTCTTTCGAAGACGACAAATTAGTAGAAAACTTCTTAACAGTATTTGATGTAGTACAAAAAGCTAAACCAGCTGCTTCAAAAGGTATTTACATGAAGTCTGTAAATGTTACAACTACTATGGGTCCAGCTGTAAAAATTGATACTCAATCAGTAAAATAATAATTGACAATAACAAGTTTATCTGATAAGATGGCTTTTGTTGTGAAATATACATTTGTACCGAAGACAGTAGGAGTGACTTGTCACTTAATATCCTACCGAGGACAAGCAAATTCAGATTCTTTTAGATGATGACTTTCTGCCTCTGTGTCTATCCGTAGATCCAGAGGCTTTTCTTTTTTTTCGGTATAAATGGCCAATTCTTATAGGAGGTGCCAAAATGAACAAAGCAATTGAAACTAAAAAAGTGCAAGTTGAAGAAATTGCAGAAAAGTTTAAAGCTGCTGCTTCAGTAGTAGTTGTTGATTACCGTGGTTTAAACGTTGCGCAAGTAACTGAATTACGTAAACAACTTCGTGAAGCTGGTGTGGAATTTAAAGTTTACAAAAACTCACTTACACGCCGTGCAACTGAATTTGCTGGTGTTGACGGGATTAACGAACATCTTGTTGGACCAAATGCAGTAGCATTTTCTAACGAAGACGTAGTTGCACCTGCAAAAATCATTAATGATTTTGCTAAAAAGAACGAACAGCTTGAAATTAAAGCTGGTATCATCGAAGGTACTGTAGCATCTGCTGAAGACGTTAAAGCATTAGCAGAACTTCCATCACGCGAAGGTCTTCTTTCTATGCTTCTTTCAGTACTTCAAGCACCAATGCGCAACTTTGCGCTTGCAACAAAAGCTGTTGCAGAACAAAAAGAAGAACAAGGCGCATAATTTACGCGGCTTAACAATTAAAATAAGGCAAATAGCCTAAAACTATCCACTATAGGAGGAAAACAAAATGAGTAAAGAGCAAATCTTAGACGCTATCAAAGAAATGACAGTTCTAGAATTAAACGACTTAGTAAAAGCAATCGAAGAAGAATTTGGTGTAACAGCTGCTGCTCCAGTAGCAATGGTTGCAGGTGGCGGTGCTGCTGCAGCTGAAGAGCAAACTGAATTTGACGTAATCCTTGCTTCTGCAGGAGATCAAAAAATCAAAGTAATCAAAGTAGTACGTGAAATCACTGGTCTTGGCTTGAAAGAAGCTAAAGAATTAGTAGACAACGCTCCAAAACCACTTAAAGAAGGCATTTCTAAAGATGAAGCAGAAGCTTTCAAAGCTCAACTTGAAGAAGTTGGCGCTAACGTAGAAGTTAAGTAATTTTGTACAGTACGAAGAAAAAAGCTCGTCATTTAACGACGGGCTTTTCTTCGTATGTATTATGGAGGGTTATTCGGTGTCTGATCACTATTACTCTAGAAAGCCTCAAACAGAAAGTAAACCACGTCACTGGAATTTTACGTTACTTGGACATAATTTTCGGTTTGAAACAGATGCTGGTGTATTTAGTAAAAGCGAAGTAGATTTTGGCTCCCGTGTATTAATCGATGCTTTTGAAGCGCCGGATCGAGAAGGAGACTTTCTCGATATAGGGTGTGGATACGGTCCGATTGGTCTTTCCGTTGCGAAAGCAAATGAAGGAAGAACAGTTCATTTAGTAGATGTTAACACACGTGCAATCCAACTTGCAGAAAAAAACGCTGCTGCGAACGGGATACAAAATGTACGAATCTATGAAAGTGATGGGTTGTCAGCAGTGAACACTGCAAACTTTGCGGCTATTATAACTAATCCACCGATTCGCGCTGGAAAAGAAACTATTTTTCGTTTTTACAATGAATCCTATGAAAAGTTGGTTTCAGGGGGAGAATTGTGGGTTGTAATTCAAAAGAAACAAGGGGCACCATCAACTTTTAGCCATTTGGAAGAGATTTTTGGTCAAGTGGAAGTAGTTGTTAAAATCAAAGGATATTGGATTTTAAAAGCTACAAAAGATTGACTT
Organism: Psychrobacillus mangrovi; assembly: GCF_037104765.1. Classification (NCBI taxonomy): domain Bacteria; kingdom Bacillati; phylum Bacillota; class Bacilli; order Caryophanales; family Bacillaceae; genus Psychrobacillus; species Psychrobacillus mangrovi. The sequence goes on from NZ_JBAWSY010000015.1 coordinate 36,959, forward strand.
GACAAAATCGCTATGATATTATAATAAAATGCAAAAATATTATTTTGAGGTAGTATGCCCTTTTGAATGAAATGGATTAAATATGGGTAGACTGGCCGAGAAAAAGTTAGTTTGATTAATAAAAAATGAGCTCTTAATTTAGAACTCGTTTTCTTTTTGTCTTTCTCGATATCATACACTAATTTGTTCATATCGAAAAGACCCATTATAGCTTTATTGAGGGGTGAATGAGTTGACAGGTCAACTAGTTCAGTACGGACAACACCGCCAGCGCAGAAGTTTTGCGCGTATTAGTGAGGTGCTTGAACTTCCGAATTTAATCGAAATTCAAACAGCATCTTACGAATGGTTCCTTGAAGAAGGTTTACGTGAAATGTTTAGAGACATTTCTCCAATCGAGGACTTTACAGGCAATCTATCACTTGAATTTGTCGACTACAGTTTAAATGAACCAAAATATTCAGTCGACGAATCAAAAGAACGTGACGCAACTTACGCAGCTCCATTACGCGTAAAAGTACGTCTCCACAACAAAGAAACGGATGAAGTGAAAGAACAAGATGTCTTTATGGGTGATTTCCCATTAATGACTGAAACCGGAACTTTCGTAATCAATGGTGCTGAGCGTGTAATCGTATCTCAGTTAGTCCGTTCACCAAGTGTTTACTTCCACGACAAAACAGACAAAAACGGTAAAAAAGGTTTTGGAGCAACAGTTATTCCAAACCGTGGTGCATGGTTAGAATATGAAATTGATGCGAAAGACGTTGTTTACGTTCGTATCGATCGCACAAGAAAACTACCGGTCACTGTTTTACTTCGCGCATTAGGCTTTGGATCAGATCAAGAAATCATCGATTTAATTGGTGATAATGAATATTTACGTAACACGCTTGAAAAAGACAGCACAGAAACGACTGAAAAAGCGTTACTTGAAATCTATGAGCGTCTACGTCCTGGTGAGCCACCTACAGTTGAAAGTGCAAAGAGCTTGCTATATTCACGCTTCTTTGACCCAAAACGCTATGATTTAGCTAACGTTGGGCGTTATAAAATGAACAAAAAGCTGCATATTAAAAATCGTTTGTTTAACCAAACAATAGCGGAAACGCTAGTGGATCCAGAAACAGGAGAAATATTAGTAGAAGCTGGTACTCTTATAGATCGACGAGTATTAGATCGACTAATTCCTCATTTGGAAAATGGAATCGGATTTAGAACATTATCTCAAGTAGGTGGTGTTTTAGAAGATGATATTACGATTCAATCGATTAAAATATACGCGCCAAATGACGAAGAACAAAAAGAAATTAATGTAATTAGCAATGCGTATGTGGAAAACGAAGTTAAAAACATTACGCCTGCTGATATCGTTTCTTCTATCGGTTACTTCTTTAACCTGTTATTTAATGTCGGAAACACGGATGATATTGATCATCTTGGTAACCGTCGTTTACGTTCAGTTGGAGAATTACTACAAAACCAATTCCGTATTGGTCTTTCTCGAATGGAGCGTGTAGTACGTGAGCGTATGTCTATAAACGACACACAATCAATTGTTCCACAACAACTGATCAATATTCGTCCTGTTATTGCATCTATCAAAGAATTTTTTGGTAGTTCACAATTATCTCAGTTTATGGACCAAACAAATCCGCTTGCTGAACTTACGCACAAACGTCGTCTATCAGCTCTTGGGCCTGGTGGTTTAACACGTGAGCGTGCTGGCTTTGAAGTACGTGATGTTCATTATTCCCACTATGGTCGTATGTGTCCGATTGAAACACCTGAGGGACCAAACATTGGACTTATTAACTCACTTTCTAGCTTTGCAAAAGTGAATAAATTTGGATTTATTGAAACACCATTTCGCCGTGTTGACCCGGAGACGGGATTAGTTACATCACGTATCGACTATTTAACTGCGGATGAAGAGGATAACTATGTGACTGCACAAGCAAACTCTCCATTATCAGATGAAGGTGCGTTCTTAAACGACGAAGTAGTAGGTCGTTTCCGTGGTGATAATACAGTATTTAGAAGAGAACAAATTGATTACATGGACGTTTCGCCGAAACAAGTAGTTTCTGCAGCGACTGCATGTATTCCGTTCTTGGAAAATGATGACTCCAACCGTGCGCTTATGGGAGCAAACATGCAACGTCAAGCTGTTCCATTATTAAATCCAGAAGCTCCGTTTGTTGGAACTGGTATGGAACATGTAAATGCACGTGATTCTGGAGCTGCTGTTATTGCGAAGTATCACGGAATCGTTGAGCATGTAGAAGCGAAAGAAATTCGTGTTCGACGTATCGAAGAAGTAGATGGAAAAGAAGTGAAAGGTGATTTAACTTCGTATAAAGTCCATAAATTCGAACGATCTAACCACGGAACATCTATAAACCAACGTCCAATTGTGAAAGTGGGAGATCGAGTAAAACCACTTGATATTCTTGCAGATGGACCTTCTATGGAACAAGGAGAGCTTGCACTAGGACGTAACGTGCTAGTAGCCTTTATGACATGGGATGGATACAACTATGAGGATGCCGTTATTATGAGTGAACGTCTCGTGAAAGACGATGTATATACTTCAGTGCATATCGAGGAGTATGAATCAGAATCACGTGATACTAAGCTTGGGCCAGAAGAAATTACTAGAGACATTCCAAACGTTGGAGAAGATGCATTACGCAATTTAGATGATCGTGGAATTATTCGTATTGGAGCTGAAGTTCGTGATGGTGACATCTTAGTTGGTAAAGTAACACCTAAAGGGGTTACTGAACTAACTGCAGAAGAACGTTTACTTCACGCTATCTTTGGTGAAAAAGCTCGAGAAGTTCGCGATACATCTCTACGTGTGCCACATGGTGCTGGCGGGATTATTTTAGATGTAAAAGTATTTAATCGTGAAGATGGTGATGAGCTATCTCCAGGAGTTAACCAATTAGTTCGCGCTTATATAGTTCAAAAACGTAAAATCTCTGTTGGGGATAAAATGGCTGGACGTCATGGTAACAAAGGGGTTATCTCACGTATCCTTCCAGAAGAAGATATGCCATTCCTTCCAGATGGAACACCAGTAGATATCATGTTAAACCCTCTTGGTGTACCTTCTCGTATGAACATTGGTCAAGTATTAGAGCTTCACTTAGGTATGGCTTCTAGACTTCTAGGTGTTCATATGGCCTCTCCAGTATTTGATGGAGCCAACGAAGAAGACGTTTGGAATACGATGGAAGAAGCAGGACTTAACCGTGATGGTAAAACTATTTTATACGATGGTCGTTCAGGCGAACCATTTGATAACCGCGTTTCTGTAGGGGTTATGTATATGATTAAACTTGCCCACATGGTTGATGATAAACTTCATGCTCGTTCAACTGGACCTTACTCACTAGTTACGCAACAGCCTCTTGGGGGGAAAGCGCAATTTGGTGGTCAGCGTTTCGGAGAGATGGAAGTATGGGCACTTGAAGCTTATGGTGCTGCTTATACATTGCAAGAAATTTTAACAGTTAAATCCGATGACGTTGTAGGTCGTGTAAAAACGTATGAAGCAATTGTTAAGGGTGAAAGTGTACCAGAACCAGGAGTTCCTGAATCATTTAAAGTATTGATTAAAGAATTACAAAGTTTAGGTATGGACGTTAAAATGTTAACAATTGACGAAGAAGAAATTGAACTTCGTGATTTAGATGAAGACGATGATATTCCTGCTGCTGATGCGCTTGGAATTTTGCCACATGCAAATGAAGAGGAACCAGTTGGTACAGCGGAATAAGAAAAAATGAAATCGGACAGGTGATACCTGTCCGTATTTCCGTATAAAATTGCATAATGCAGAGCTACTTGGAATGTCTTTCAAAGACACAAGACTAAAGGGAGGTAGGCTCCTTGATAGATGTTAATAATTTTGAGTATATGAAAATTGGTTTAGCTTCACCTGATAAAATCCGTTCATGGTCTTACGGGGAAGTGAAAAAACCTGAAACAATCAACTATCGAACACTAAAGCCAGAAAAAGATGGGCTATTTTGTGAACGTATTTTTGGTCCTACAAAAGACTGGGAATGTCACTGCGGTAAATACAAACGAGTTCGTTATAAAGGTGTAGTTTGTGACCGATGTGGAGTGGAAGTAACACGTGCAAAAGTACGTCGTGAACGCATGGGACATATCGAATTAGCTGCACCAGTTTCACATATTTGGTATTTCAAAGGTATTCCTAGTCGCATGGGTCTAATTTTGGATATGTCTCCAAGATCACTTGAAGAGGTAATTTATTTTGCTTCTTATGTAGTAATTGAGCCAGCGGATACGCCACTTGAAAAGAAACAATTACTTTCTGAAAAAGAGTATCGTGCATATCGTGATAAGTTTGGATCGAAATTCCAAGCTGCTATGGGTGCAGAAGCGATCAAACGTCTACTTCAAGAGATTGATTTAGAAAGTGAAACAGAGAACTTAAAAGAAGAGTTAAAAACTGCTCAAGGCCAACGTCGTACACGTGCGATCAAACGTTTAGAAGTAGTAGAATCTTTCCGTAACTCGGGCAACAAACCAGATTGGATGATTCTCGATGTGCTTCCGGTAATTCCACCAGAATTACGCCCTATGGTTCAATTAGATGGTGGACGTTTTGCTACATCTGACTTGAACGATTTGTACCGTCGTGTAATTAACCGTAACAACCGTTTAAAACGTTTATTGGACCTTGGTGCACCGAGCATCATCGTGCAAAACGAAAAACGTATGTTACAAGAAGCAGTAGATGCATTGATTGATAATGGTCGTCGTGGCCGTCCTGTTACAGGTCCTGGTAACCGTCCATTGAAATCACTTTCTCATATGTTAAAAGGGAAACAAGGTCGTTTCCGTCAAAACTTACTTGGTAAACGTGTAGACTATTCTGGTCGTTCCGTTATCGTAGTAGGTCCAAACTTAAAGATGTATCAATGTGGTCTTCCAAAAGAAATGGCTATTGAACTATTCAAACCATTTGTAATGAAAGAATTAGTTGAACGTGGGCTAGCTCACAACATTAAGAGTGCAAAACGTAAAATTGAACGTATGCATGCAGAAGTTTGGGATGTATTAGAAGATGTAATTAAGGAGCATCCGGTTTTATTAAACCGCGCACCTACTCTTCACCGACTAGGTATTCAAGCATTCGAACCAACATTAGTAGAAGGTCGCGCTATTCGTCTTCACCCTCTAGTATGTACAGCATATAATGCTGACTTCGATGGTGACCAAATGGCTGTTCACGTTCCTTTATCAGCAGAAGCTCAAGCGGAAGCTCGATTACTAATGCTTGCAGCACAAAACATTTTGAACCCGAAAGACGGAAAACCAGTTGTTACACCATCTCAAGATATGGTTTTAGGAAACTATTACTTAACACTTGAGCGTAAAGGTGCTACTGGAGAAGGTTCTACTTTCTATGGTCCAGAAGAAGTGCTAATTGCATACAATACTGGTCATGTACATTTGCATACACGTATCGCAATTGCTGCATCATCTTTAAATAACCAAACGTTTACGGAAGAACAAAACAAATTGTTATTGTTAACGACTGTTGGTAAAGTAATTTTTAATGAAATACTACCAGAAACGTTCCCGTATATTAACGAACCAACGGATTTCAATCTACAAATTGAAACTCCTGAAAAATACTTTGTTTCTACAACTACAGATGTGAAGAAACATATTGAATCTATGGAACTTGTTCAACCATTCAAGAAAAAAATCCTTGGAAATATCATTGCTGAAGTATTTAAACGTTTCCATATTACCGAAACATCTAAAATGCTTGACCGTATGAAGGCGCTTGGATTTAGATATTCCACTAAAGCTGGAATTACAATTGGTATTTCTGATATTGTCGTACTTCCAGACAAAGGTGAAATTCTTGAAGAAGCACAAGGAAAAGTGGATAAAGTAATGAAACAATTCCGCCGTGGTCTTATCACGGAAGAAGAACGCTATGCTAGCGTTATCGGACATTGGAGTAAGGCAAAAGAAGTTATTCAAGATAAACTGATGAAATCCCTTGATAATATGAACCCTATCTTCATGATGAGTGACTCAGGTGCCCGTGGTAACGCATCTAACTTTACTCAACTTGCTGGTATGCGTGGACTGATGGCCAACCCGGCTGGACGAATTATCGAACTTCCGATCAAATCATCTTTCCGTGAAGGATTAACAGTACTTGAATATTTCATCTCTACACATGGTGCTCGTAAAGGTCTTGCCGATACAGCGCTTAAAACTGCCGATTCTGGTTACCTGACTCGTCGTCTAGTAGATGTTGCACAAGATGTAATTGTCCGTGAAGATGACTGTGGAACAGATCGTGGTTTACTGATTGGTTCACTTATGGAAGGTACAGAAGTTATCGAGGAGTTTGGCGAACGTATTGTAGGACGCCATGCGAAGAAAACTATTTACCATCCAACTACAAATGAAGTTATTTTAGAAAGAGACGGACTAATTACACAAGATATCGCTCGTCTAATCGAAGAAGCAGGTATCGAAGAGTTAACAATCCGTTCTGCATTTACATGTAATACAAAACATGGTGTATGTAAAAAATGTTACGGCTTAAACTTAGCAACTGGAGATACGGTTGAAGTTGGGGAAGCGGTAGGAATTATCGCAGCTCAATCAATCGGAGAACCAGGTACTCAGTTAACAATGCGTACATTCCATACAGGTGGGGTTGCTGGAGACGATATTACACAAGGTCTTCCACGTATCCAAGAGATTTTTGAAGCCCGTAATCCTAAGGGGCAAGCTGTTATTTCTGAAATTACAGGTGTTGTTACTGAAATTGATGAAATTAGAGAAGGCCAAAAAGAAATTACAATTCAAGGTAATGTAGAAACTCGTAAATATATGGCTCCGTACAATGCTCGTTTAAAAGTTCAAGTAAACGATACAATTCAACGCGGACAGGTATTAACAGAAGGTTCTGTAGATCCGAAAGAATTATTGAAAGTAAAAGATGTATCTACGGTTCAAGTGTACTTACTAAAAGAAGTACAAAAAGTTTACCGTATGCAAGGGGTAGAAATCGGAGACAAACACATCGAGGTAATGGTTCGCCAAATGCTTCGTAAAGTGCGCGTAATTGAGGCTGGAGAAACAGATCTATTACCAGGTTCATTACTCGATATCCACCAATTTGCAGATGCGAATAAAGAAGCAGTGTTGAACGGGAAAATTCCTGCAACTTGTCGTCCAGTTATTCTTGGTATTACTAAAGCTTCTCTTGAAACAGAATCATTCTTATCTGCAGCGTCATTCCAAGAAACGACTCGTGTCTTAACAGATGCAGCAATCAAAGGAAAACGTGATGAATTGTTAGGATTGAAAGAGAACGTAATTATCGGTAAACTAGTTCCAGCTGGTACAGGTATGCAACGTTATCGCCAAATCGAAATCACTACTAATCATGCAGATAAAGGTAAAGAAGCAGTTAGCGCTGAATAAAAAATAAATATTAGGGAGAAAAATTCTCCCTAATATTTTATGTTTATTGTTGACACCTTTTTCTATGAATGATAATATATTTAAGGTTGATAGTTATCTGACTTGTAGCTTTGGAGGATATGAAAATGTCTTATGAAAAAGTGAAGCAAGCAAAAAAAACAATCATTGGTACAAAGCAAACAGTAAAAGCAATGAAAAAAGGGCTTGTCAAAGAAGTTTATATTGCACGAGATGTAGAGGACAGAATTATTGCTCTTGCGGAGTCGACAGCAAAAGATAACAATATTCCTTTCTATTATGTCGAGTCTAAAGTAGATCTTGGTAAAGCTTGTGGATTGCGTATAAACGCATCTGTCGTAGCTATTACTGTGTAACAGTTTTTGTGTAAAACACAAAGACTTTTGTTTTTACCCAAAAAATGAACCACCTGGATGTGTGGAATTAACAAGAACAAATGAAGGGAGGAATAATCGATGCCTACAATTAACCAATTGGTACGTAAGCCTCGTAAATCCATTATCACGAAATCTAAGTCTCCAGCATTAGGTAAAGGCTATAACAGCTTTAAAAAATCAGCTACAAATCTTAACTCACCACAAAAACGTGGGGTTTGTACTCGTGTTGGTACTATGACGCCGAAAAAACCAAACTCAGCACTTCGTAAATATGCGCGTGTACGTTTAACAAATACGTTAGAGGTTACTGCTTATATTCCAGGAGAAGGACACAACCTACAAGAACATAGTGTTGTACTTATCCGCGGAGGACGTGTAAAAGACTTACCAGGGGTACGTTATCATATCGTACGTGGTGCTCTTGATACAGCTGGAGTTAGTGGTCGTATGCAAAGCCGTTCTTTATACGGTGCAAAACGCCCGAAAGAAAAGAAAAACTAATTTAGAACTTAATTAATAAATAGACATTCGTCGAAAGGAGGAAAACACATGCCTCGTAAAGGTCCTGTTTCCAAACGTGACGTGTTACCAGATCCAATTTATAATTCAAAGCTAGTAACTCGTTTAATCAACAAAATGATGATTGATGGTAAAAGAGGTACTTCTCAAAAAATTCTATACGGAGCGTTTGAACTTGTAAAAGAACGTTCTGGTAAAGATGCTTTAGAAGTATTCGAAGCTGCACTAAACAATGTAATGCCTGTTCTTGAAGTACGTGCTCGTCGTGTTGGTGGTGCAAACTACCAAGTACCAGTTGAAGTACGTCCTGATCGTCGTTCAACACTAGGTCTTCGCTACTTAGTAAACTATTCACGTCTTCGTGGAGAAAAAACGATGGAAGAACGTTTAGCTAACGAAATTCTTGATGCATCTAACAACACTGGTGCTTCTGTTAAGAAACGTGAAGATATGCACAAAATGGCTGAAGCTAACAAAGCATTTGCACACTATCGTTGGTAAGATTTATTTAAAAATCATACTCTAATCCGAAATTGGAAGGAGAAATACAATATGGCTAGAGAGTTCTCCTTAGAAAAAACACGTAATATCGGTATCATGGCTCACATCGATGCTGGTAAAACGACTACTACGGAGCGTATTCTTTATTACACTGGTAAAATCCACAAAATTGGTGAAACGCATGAAGGTGCATCACAAATGGACTGGATGGAGCAAGAACAAGAACGTGGTATTACAATCACTTCTGCTGCAACGACAGCTGCTTGGGACAACCACCGTGTAAACATTATCGATACACCAGGACACGTAGACTTCACAGTTGAAGTTGAACGTTCTCTTCGTGTTCTTGATGGTGCGGTTACAGTACTAGATGCTCAATCTGGTGTAGAACCACAAACTGAAACAGTATGGCGCCAAGCTACAACTTACGGCGTACCACGTATTGTATTTGTTAACAAAATGGATAAAACGGGAGCAGATTTCCTATATTCTGTAGGAACTCTTCATGACCGTTTACAAGCTAACGCTCATCCAATCCAGTTACCAATTGGTTCTGAAGATGAATTTAGTGGAATTATCGATTTAGTAACAATGAAGGCTACTGTGTATGGTAATGATTTAGGAACTGATATCCAAGAAGTAGAAATTCCAGAAGAATATAAAGCTCAAGCTGAAGAGTACCGTGAAAAATTAGTTGAAGCGGTTGCTGAACTTGATGAAGATCTTATGGAAAAATATCTTGGTGGAGAAGAAATTACGAACGAAGAATTAGTTTCAGGTATCCGTAAAGGTACTCTAAACGTAGAATTCTATCCAGTAGTATGTGGTACTGCATTTAAAAACAAAGGTGTTCAAAAAGTTCTTGACGCTGTTGTTGCATACCTACCATCACCACTAGATATTCCACCTATGAAAGGTATCGATCCTGATTCTGAAGAGGAAATAGAACGTCATTCTGATGATTCAGAGCCATTCTCTGCATTAGCATTTAAAGTAATGACTGACCCTTATGTTGGTAAACTAACATTCTTCCGTGTATATTCTGGTACACTTCAATCAGGTTCATATGTGCAAAACTCTACAAAAGGTAAGCGTGAGCGTGTAGGACGTATTCTACAAATGCATGCTAACTCTCGTGAAGAGATCTCTCAAGTATACTCTGGAGACATCGCTGCAGCTGTAGGTTTAAAAGATACAACTACTGGTGATACACTATGTGATGAAAAAGCTCTAGTAATTCTAGAATCTATGGAATTCCCAGAACCAGTTATCTCACTTTCTGTTGAACCAAAAACAAAAGCAGACCAAGATAAAATGGGTCAAGCTTTACAAAAACTTTCTGAAGAAGATCCAACATTCCGCGTGCATACTGATCAAGAAACTGGTCAGGTTATCATCGCAGGTATGGGTGAACTTCACCTTGATATTTTAGTTGACCGTATGCGTCGTGAATTTAAAGTTGAAGCTAACGTAGGTGCTCCTCAAGTATCTTATCGTGAAACTTTCCGCAATTCCGCACAAGTTGAAGGTAAATTTGTACGTCAATCTGGTGGTCGTGGACAATTCGGACACGTTTGGATTGAGTTCTCTCCAAACGAAGAAGGAAAAGGCTTTGAATTTGAAAACGCAATCGTTGGTGGGGTAGTTCCACGTGAATATATTCCAGCTGTTGAAGCAGGTCTTCGTGACTCGCTTGACAATGGGGTACTTGCAGGTTTCCCATTAATCGATATTAAAGCTAAACTATACGACGGATCATATCATGATGTTGACTCGAATGAGATGGCATTTAAAATCGCGGCGTCTATGGCATTGAAAAATGCTGTATCTAAAGTAAACCCAGTACTTCTTGAGCCAATCATGAAGGTAGAAGTTGTTATTCCTGAAGAATATTTAGGAGACATCATGGGTGATATCACGTCTCGTCGTGGTCGCGTTGAAGGTATGGACGCTCGTGGTAACGCACAAGTAGTACGTGCAATGGTTCCACTTGCTGAAATGTTCGGATATGCAACGTCTTTACGTTCTAATACGCAAGGACGTGGAGTATTCTCAATGGTGTTCGATCACTATGAAGATGTTCCAAAATCAATTTCTGAAGAAATTATTAAAAAACATAAAGGTGAATAATTGAATTTTCACCAATATTAAAGTATAACTAAATTATAGTGTATGAAAGATAAGGGGCTACTTGTCCCTTGCTTTTATCATAAAAAATCAAACAATCACTGAGGAGGCAATCTCTAATGGCTAAAGAAAAATTTGACCGTTCCAAAACGCATGCTAACATCGGTACAATCGGACACGTTGACCATGGTAAAACAACTCTAACTGCTGCTATCGCAACAGTTCTTTCTAAAAAAATGGGTGGTACAGCTAAATCATACGCTGATATCGACAACGCACCTGAAGAAAAAGAACGCGGTATCACAATCAATACTTCTCACGTAGAATATGAAACTGAAACTCGTCACTACGCTCACGTAGACTGCCCAGGACATGCTGACTATGTTAAAAACATGATCACAGGTGCAGCTCAAATGGACGGCGGTATTTTAGTAGTATCTGCTGCTGATGGCCCAATGCCACAAACTCGTGAGCATATCCTTCTTTCACGTCAAGTAGGTGTTCCTTATCTAGTTGTATTCATGAACAAATGTGATATGGTAGACGACGAAGAACTTCTTGAATTAGTTGAAATGGAAATTCGTGACCTTCTTTCTGAATACGATTTCCCAGGCGACGACATTCCAGTAATCAAAGGTTCTGCTCTTAAAGCTCTTGAAGGCGAAGCAGAATGGGAAGAAAAAATCGTTGAATTAATGGACGCTGTAGATAGCTATATCCCAACTCCAGAACGTCAAACTGACAAACCATTCATGATGCCAGTTGAGGATGTATTCTCTATCACTGGTCGTGGAACAGTTGCTACTGGACGTGTAGAACGTGGTCAAGTTAAAATTGGTGACGTTGTAGACATTATCGGTATTACTGAAGAAGCAAAATCAACTACTGTAACAGGTGTTGAAATGTTCCGTAAACTTCTTGACTATGCAGAAGCTGGTGACAACATCGGTGCTCTACTTCGTGGGGTTGCTCGTGAAGACATCCAACGTGGTCAAGTATTAGCTAAACCAGGTTCAATTACACCACACACAGACTTCAAAGCTGAAGTTTATGTTCTTTCAAAAGAAGAGGGTGGACGTCATACTCCATTCTTCTCAAACTACCGCCCACAGTTCTACTTCCGTACAACTGACGTAACAGGCGTTTGTAACTTACCAGAAGGCGTAGAAATGGTTATGCCTGGAGACAACATCGAAATGACAGTTTCTTTGATCTCTCCTATCGCTCTTGAAGAAGGTACAAAATTCTCTATCCGTGAGGGTGGACGTACTGTAGGCGCTGGCGTAGTTGCTACAATTACTAAATAATTTATAAATTACAAGCTAAAATCCATCTCGTGACGACGAGATGGATTTTTTTTGTGCAAAAAATAGTGTAACTATTTATAGGGGGGTGCTTCCAATTAGTACAAGCATATTGTTGGTAGAAGATGATCAGTCCATTTTTGATTTGGTAAGAGATCGCTTTATACAATGGTCTTTTGATGTAATTGGACCTGAAGACTTCCAAAAAATAATACATACATTTATAGAAGAAAAACCGCAATTAGTTATTATAGATATACAATTGCCTGCTTTTGATGGCTTCCATTGGTATAGAGAAATTCGTCAGGACAACCATTTGAGGAGAATTAGAGGAAAAGGATATTAGTTATATCGAAACATCGATAGAGCTCTTAGATGTAGAGGTAGATACTTCGGATTTATATGTGAGTGATATACCATCTGGCTTAAGTATTATGACAAAGTCCATAATGCGGGTAACTAAGCTAAGTGATGCCCAAATATGATAACTGATCTTAAGTTAGAAGAAGGAGAAGGTTACGTTACAGGTTTAGCAATATGTTGTCTGAAATAGTAAAAATAGAAGGAAACAGACCGGTACAGCATACTTCTGCTAATGGGGAAGTTCCTATCATTATAAAAGATATTATTGAAGAGTCCATACTTGCCTATTATTTGATCGGAGGTGGTATGACGATTATTGTTACCGACGAACAATTTGAAAAATTATCAAAGGATATCTTAATCCAACAGCAATCATACTGGACAAAAACAAGTGGGTATCGGTTTAGTAGACCGTTCGGAATTAGAAGAAACTCAAACTATATATTTAGAAACTACGAATGACTTCGGGATCCCACTAGTTATTGGTCTAGCGCATAGTTACTTTGCGGTGAAATCCGGTTGGATGTTTTTTGGTACAGAGTTAGTAGCACCACTGTTAATCACTATGAGTTTCTATGTAGTTTTATATTCAGTCTTTGCATTCCTTTCCATTGGTTATTACAGAAAAGTAGTAAATGAGGCACTTTAAGGAACATTTAAGAACTTTATATGAACAGAACCCCCTTTGTACTTATTGCAAAGGGGGTTTCGCATTGACATTCGAGAAGAAAAATATTAAACTTTATCAAGTTAGTAATCTAGTGTGTGAAAGTGAGTGTTAAATATGAATGCTGTATTAGTTGCAGTAGGAGTAATGTTAATATTGAGTTTACTTCGAATAAATGTTGTATTCTCGTTAATTATAGGGGCACTTATAGGGGGTCTTACAGCCGGCCTATCAGTCGCAGAAACAATTGAGGCATTTACGGGTGGTTTAGGCGCAGGAGCGACTATTGCGCTAAGCTACGCATTATTAGGGGGCTTTGCAATTGCTATTTCGAGAACAGGTATACCGGAATTACTCGTAGGGGTTATATTAAAGCTAGTGAAAAGAAAAGGAGATTCTCAAAAAGTAGGATTAGCCAAAGTATTAGTGTTTTTATTGTTACTTATGATGGCTATTTTTTCACAAAACTTAATCCCCATCCATATCGCTTTTATACCTTTGTTGGTACCACCAATTTTAAAAATTTTAAATATGTTACAAGTAGATCGTCGATTAATTGCATGTATTTTAGCATTTGGTTTAATCACACCTTATATGTTCCTTCCGTATGGATTTGGCGCAATCTACCAGCAAATTGTAGCAACACAAATGGGATTGTCTGGTCTAGAGATAGCACTTGATGATATTCCAACAGCTATGGCAGTACCAGCATTAGGAATGGTTTTTGGATTAATAGCAGCTTTTGTCTTATTTCGTAAGCCGAGAACTTATAAGCAAGAGGATGTTGAAGTTGAAGAGCTTGAGGTTAATGTGAAGAAAAGTAGTATAGTCTTTACAATTATCTCATTAATCGCGGCGCTTTACGTTCAAATCGAAACAGATTCCATGATTGCAGGTGCTCTAGCAGGTATAACTGTTCTATATATAAGTGGAGCTCTTAAATGGAAAGAAGCCGATCAATTGTTAACTGAAGGAATGCGTATGATGGCGTTTGTAGGGTTTGTAATGATTACTGCAAACGGATTTGCAGCAGTGATAACTGCCACTGGTCACGTAGAATCATTAGTTGAGGCATCCGCAGATTTACTCGCAGGTAATGTAAGTTTGGCGGTATTAATCATGTTGATTATAGGATTAATCGTAACGATTGGAATCGGCTCCTCATTTGCTACCATTCCAATCATAGCTGCTATTTTTGTGCCACTATCATTAGAACTAGGATTAAGTCCATTAGCGACCATTGCTTTGATTGGAACAGCAGGAGCATTGGGTGACGCAGGATCACCAGCTTCCGATTCAACGCTCGGACCAACTGCAGGTTTAAGTGTAGATGGACAGCATAATCATATTTGGGATACATGTGTACCTACATTTATTTGTTACAACATACCGTTAGTTCTCTTTGGATGGATTGCGGTTGTGTTTGTTCTATAATTAAGTATGGCAAGGACGCTCATTTAGAAGAGCGTCCTTTATATATAGTAGAAAAGTATGGATAAATAATTAATTTGACGTTTCATTTGAAATAATAGCGATAGTTTTGTATACTGGAATACGGCTCAATAAAGCTGTTTTAAAAGTTAAGAGAAATAATATATCAACATTTAAAAAGAATTTCGTAAAAACACTTGCGGAATTATTTTATTTTGTATATAATGTTGAATGTTGGTCTTTGACTGCGATGAAGCGAGAGGTTACCGACACACCCGGCCGCTTTGCCATGGCGAGTGTACGGAAAATTTTCGTGGAGAATGTCTAGAAAATAGGCGAGAAGGAGGGAAAATAATGGCAAAACAAAAAATTCGTATCCGTTTGAAAGCGTATGATCACAGAATCCTTGATCAATCTGCTGAGAAAATTGTGGAAACTGCTAAACGTTCAGGTGCAAGTGTATCAGGTCCGATTCCACTTCCGACTGAGAA
This sequence comes from Psychrobacillus mangrovi, assembly GCF_037104765.1. NCBI lineage: Bacteria > Bacillati > Bacillota > Bacilli > Caryophanales > Bacillaceae > Psychrobacillus > Psychrobacillus mangrovi. The sequence goes on from NZ_JBAWSY010000015.1 coordinate 52,260, forward strand.
GTCTGTGTACACAATTCTTCGTGCTGTTCATAAGTATAAAGATTCTCGTGAACAATTCGAAATGCGTACGCATAAACGTCTGATCGATATCGTTAACCCAACACCACAAACTGTTGATGCGTTAATGAAGCTTGACTTACCATCTGGCGTTGATATTGAAATCAAACTTTAATGGTAAAAAAATAAAAACAATTAATTATTATAGGAGGTGTGACGGATGACCAAAGGAATCTTAGGTAGAAAAATCGGTATGACGCAAGTATTTGCTGAGAACGGTGACTTAATCCCTGTAACTGTTATTGAAGCTACTCCAAACGTAGTACTTCAGAAGAAAACAGTTGAAACAGACGGTTACGAAGCAATTCAGTTAGGTTTTGAAGATAAGAGAGAAAAGCTTTCTAATAAACCTGCGAAAGGGCACGTAGCTAAAGCGAGCACTGCTCCTAAGCGCTTCATCCGCGAATTCCGCGGCTTGGATACAGCTAATTACGAAGTTGGTCAAGAAGTCAACGTTGAAAGTTTCGCAGAAGGCGATGTAATTGATGTAACAGGTGTTACTAAAGGTAAAGGTTTCCAAGGTGTTATTAAACGTCATGGACAATCACGTGGACCAATGGCTCACGGATCTCGTTACCACCGTCGTCCGGGTTCAATGGGGCCAGTTGCTCCGAACCGCGTATTTAAACAAAAGAAATTACCTGGTCAAATGGGTGGGCATGTAGTTACAATTCAAAACTTACAAATCGTAAGAGTTGATGCAGAACGTAACTTACTACTTGTTAAAGGTAATGTTCCTGGTTCTCGTAAATCATTAGTAGTTGTAAAAGCTGCTATTAAATCGAAATAATCTCTGAAGAAAGGAGGAAACAGGAATGGCAAAAGTATCTTTATTCAATCAAGCAGGATCTTCTGTTGGCGAAATCGAGTTAAACGATAAAGTTTTCGGTATTGAGCCAAACGAGTCTGTTTTATTTGAAGCTATCATTGCTCAACGCGCTTCACTTCGTCAAGGTAATCACAAAGTGAAAAACCGTTCTGAAGTAGCTGGTGGTGGCCGTAAACCTTGGAAACAAAAAGGAACTGGTCGTGCTCGTCAAGGTTCAATTCGCTCTCCACAATGGCGTGGCGGTGGTATTGTATTTGGTCCGACTCCACGTAGTTACAGCTATAAATTACCTAAGAAAGTACGTCGTCTAGCTCTTCTTTCAGCTCTTTCATCTAAAGTGAACGAAGAAAGCATCGTAGTACTTGAAGGTTTAGCGTTTGATGCACCAAAAACAAAAGAATTTGTGAAAGTGTTATCTAACCTTTCCATCGATAAAAAAGCGTTATTCGTAACTGCTGATTTAGATGAAAACGTAGCGTTAGCAGCACGTAACATCCCTGGTATCACAGTTGTGTCTGCAACAGGCATTAACGTTTTAGATTTAGTTGGTCACGAAAAATTAGTGATGACTAAAGCTGCAGTAGAAAAAGTAGAGGAGGTGCTTGGTTAATGGAAGCACGTGATATTATTAAACGTCCGGTCATTACCGAGCGTTCTTCTGAAATAATGGCAGATAAGAAGTACACTTTTGAAGTGGACACTCGCGCTAACAAAACACAAGTTAAATATGCTGTTGAAGAAATCTTTGGAGTAGATGTTGAAAAAGTAAACATCATGAACTACAAAGGTAAATTCAAACGTGTAGGTAAATTCGGTGGTTATACAAACAAACGCCGTAAAGCGATTGTTACCTTAACTGCTGATAGCAAAGAAATCGAGTTATTCGAAATTTAATCCTTATTAAAGGAATTTAATACTCAAGAAGGAGGGAAAAAAATGGCGATTAAAAAGTATAAACCAACGACAAACGGACGTCGTAACATGACAACGTTAGATTACGCTGAAATCACAACTGACAAACCTGAGAAATCACTTCTTGCTCCTGTGAAGCGTAAAGGCGGCCGTAACAACCAAGGTAAAATTACTGTTCGTCATCATGGTGGTGGACACAAACGCCAATACCGTGTCATCGATTTCAAACGAAACAAAGATGGCATTCCAGGACGCGTTGCCACTATTGAATATGATCCAAACCGCTCTGCGAATATCGCATTGATTAATTATGCTGATGGGGAAAAACGTTACATCCTAGCTCCTAAAGGCTTAGAAGTTGGAATGACAATCGTGTCAGGTCCAGAAGCTGATATTAAAGTAGGAAACGCTCTTCCATTACAAAACATTCCAATGGGTTCTACTATCCATAACATTGAAATGAAACCTGGTAAAGGTGGTCAGTTAGTTCGTTCTGCTGGTACATCTGCTCAATTACTTGGTAAAGAAGGTAAATACGTAATCGTACGTTTACAATCTGGTGAGGTTCGTTTAATCCTAGGTGTTTGCCGTGCAACTATTGGTGAAGTAGGAAATGAACAACACGAACTTGTGAACATTGGTAAAGCTGGTCGTAATCGTTGGTTAGGTAACCGCCCAACTGTACGTGGATCAGTAATGAACCCTAACGATCACCCACACGGTGGTGGTGAAGGACGTACGCCAATCGGTCGTAAGTCACCTATGTCTCCATGGGGTAAACCAACTCTTGGATACAAAACTCGTAGCAAGAAAAACAAATCCGACAAACTTATCATTCGTCGTCGTAAAAAATAAAGTGGTTTTACTACGGTTCAAAGATAGAACCGTGGTGCAATCACGGAGGGAGGTTCCAGCATGGGTCGTAGCTTGAAAAAAGGACCTTTTGCAGATGATCATCTATTAAAAAAGGTCGATGCACAAAAGGACTCTGAGAAAAAACAAGTGATTAAGACTTGGTCTCGCCGTTCTACAATTTTCCCTACTTTCATCGGATTAACGATCGCAGTATATGACGGACGTAAACATGTCCCTGTATACGTTACTGAAGATATGGTAGGTCATAAACTAGGCGAGTTTGCACCAACACGCGCTTATAAAAGTCATGGTGCAGATGATAAGAAAACAAGACGCTAATTTGAGAGGAGGTCATTCAAATGTCACAAGCAAAAGCTATTGCTAAAACAGTGCGCATTGCTCCTCGTAAAGTAAGATTAGTCGTAGATTTAATCAGAGGTAAGCAAGTCGGTGAAGCAGTTGCAATTTTACAACTTACTCCTAAAGCAGCATCACCTGTTGTTGAGAAAGTATTAAAATCTGCTATCGCTAACGCTGAGCACAATTATGATTTAGATGTTAACAACTTAGTTGTTTCTGAAGTCTTCGTTGACGAAGGTCCAACACTAAAACGTTTCCGTCCACGTGCTATGGGTCGTGCAAGTGCTATTAACAAACGTACAAGCCACATCACAGTAGTGGTATCTGAGAAGAAGGAGGGATAATTCGTGGGTCAAAAAGTACATCCAATAGGATTACGAGTAGGTATTATTCGTGACTGGGAGTCAAAATGGTACGCTGGTAAAGACTATGCAACTCTACTACACGAAGATTTAAAAATTCGTAAGTACATTGAAACTCGTTTGAAAGATGCATCAGTTTCTACAGTAGAAATTGAACGCGCTGCAAAACGTGTTAACATTACAATTCACACTGCGAAACCAGGAATGGTAATCGGTAAAGGTGGTACTGAAGTTGAAGCACTTCGTAAACACTTAAACGATACTACTGGCAAGCGTGTACACATCAACATCGTAGAAATTAAAAGAGCAGACTTAGATGCTAAATTAGTAGCAGAAAGCATCGCGCGTCAATTAGAAAGCCGCGTATCTTTCCGTCGCGCTCAAAAACAAGCAATTCAACGCACAATGCGTGCAGGCGCTAAAGGTATTAAAACTCAAGTATCTGGACGTCTTGGCGGCGCTGACATCGCGCGTGCTGAACACTATAGTGAAGGTACTGTACCACTTCATACATTACGTGCTGACATTGATTATGCACATGCTGAAGCTGACACAACTTATGGTAAGCTAGGCGTAAAAGTATGGATCTATCGTGGTGAAGTCCTTCCAGTGAAGAAGAACTCTGAGGAAGGAGGCAAATAATATGTTAATGCCTAAACGCGTTAAATATCGTCGTGAACACCGCGGAAAAATGCGTGGTGAAGCAAAAGGCGGTAAAGAAGTTTCATTCGGTGAATTCGGTCTACAAGCTACAGAAGCTAGCTGGATCACAAGCCGTCAAATTGAATCAGCTCGTATTGCAATGACACGTTACATGAAACGTGGCGGTAAAGTTTGGATTAAAATTTTCCCACATAAACCTTACACGAAAAAGCCTCTAGAGGTTCGTATGGGTTCCGGTAAAGGTGCTCCGGAAGGTTGGGTTGCAGTTGTAAAACCAGGAAAAGTTATGTTTGAAATTGCTGGTGTATCTGAAGAGATCGCTCGTGAAGCACTTCGACTAGCAGCACATAAGCTTCCTGTTAAATGTAAAGTAGTTAAACGTCAAGAAATTGGTGGTGAATCTAATGAAAGCTAATGACATCCGTGAACTTACCACTGCAGAAATCGAACAAAAAGTGAAATCACTGAAAGAAGAGCTTTTCAACCTTCGCTTCCAATTGGCGACTGGTCAATTAGAAAACACAGCTCGCATTCGTGAAGTACGTAAAGCGATTGCGCGTATGAAAACTGTGATTCGCGAAAGAGAAATCAGTGCAAACAACTGATAAAGGAGGTTTTCAGGCATGACTGAGCGCAATCAACGCAAAGTATACACTGGCCGTGTAGTTTCTGATAAAATGGATAAAACAATTACTGTTTTAGTTGAAACTCATAAAAAGCATAAATTGTACGGTAAACGTGTTAAGTATTCTAAGAAATTTAAAGCACATGATGAGCAAAACGAAGCCCAAATCGGCGATATCGTTCGCATCATGGAAACTCGTCCGCTATCTGCTACAAAACGTTTCCGTCTAGTAGAAGTTTTAGAAAAAGCGGTTATTATCTAATAATGAATTTCGGAACTAATTAATTCCGAAGGGAGGTTACCTAAGTGATCCAACAAGAAACTCGTATGAAAGTTGCTGACAACTCAGGTGCACGTGAAGTTTTAACTATTAAAGTACTTGGTGGTACTGGACGTAAAACTGCTAACATCGGCGATATCGTCGTATGTACAGTTAAGAAAGCAACACCAGGTGGCGTTGTCAAGAAAGGTGACGTCGTTAAAGCTGTTATCGTTCGCACAAAAAGCGGCGTACGCCGTAAAGATGGTACTTATATCAAATTTGATGAAAATGCTTGCGTAATTATCAAAGACGATAAAGGGCCACGTGGAACTCGTATTTTTGGACCTGTTGCTCGTGAATTACGCGATAGCAACTTCATGAAGATCGTATCTTTAGCTCCAGAAGTTCTTTAATTTACATGAAAGTGCCAATCAAGGAGGTGCGACAGAATGCATGTTAAAAAAGGCGACAAAGTAAAGGTTATCTCAGGAAAAGACAAAGGGAAAACAGGTGTTATCCTAACTGCTTATCCTAAGAAAGACCGTGTGTTAGTTGAAGGTGTAAACATCATCAAAAAACATATGAAGCCAAACCAAGCTAATCCGCAAGGAGGAATTGTTAGTCAAGAGGCTGCAATTCACGTATCGAATGTTATGTTAATCGACCCTAAAACTGGCGAGCCGACTCGCGTAGGTTATAAAGTAGAAGATGGCAAAAAAGTTCGTGTTGCGAAAAAATCTGGTGAAATTATTAAATAAGTAAAAAGAAGGGAGGTACACACATGAACCGCCTAAAAGAAAAATATCTTAAGGAAGTTTCTCCTGCTCTTATGAGCAAGTTTGAATATAACTCAGTAATGCAAGTACCTAAAGTTGATAAAATTGTTATCAATATGGGTGTGGGCGATGCTGTTTCTAACACAAAAGCACTTGATGCTGCTGTAGAAGAACTACAAATCATCGCAGGTCAAAAACCTGTAATTACGAAAGCTAAAAAATCGATCGCTGGATTCCGTCTTCGTGAAGGAATGCCAATCGGTGCAAAAGTTACTCTACGTGGTGAACGTATGTATGACTTTTTGGATAAATTAATCTCTATCTCTCTTCCACGTGTACGTGACTTCCGTGGTGTTTCTAAAAAAGCATTTGACGGTCGCGGTAACTACACTCTTGGAGTTAAAGAGCAATTAATCTTCCCTGAAATCGATTATGATAAAGTTTCGAAAGTACGCGGTATGGACATCGTAATTGTAACAACTGCGAACTCTGACGAAGAAGCTCGTGAGTTATTAACACAATTCGGCATGCCATTCCAAAAGTAAAATAAGGGAGGCGAAAACGTGGCTAAAAAATCAATGATCGTTAAACAACAACGTACGCCAAAGTTCAAAGTGCAAGAATACACACGCTGTGAGCGTTGTGGACGTCCGCACTCTGTATATCGTAAATTTAAGCTTTGCCGTATTTGTTTCCGTGAACTTGCATACAAGGGACAAATTCCTGGCGTTAAAAAAGCAAGCTGGTAAACCCCTATACTGGGAAGGAGGTAAATGTAATGACAATGTCAGATCCAATTGCAGATATGCTTACACGCATTCGTAATGCTAACATGGTTCGTCACGAGAAATTAGAAGTTCCTGCTTCAAACATGAAAAAGGAAATCGCTGAAATTTTAAAACGCGAAGGTTTCGTTCGTGATGTTGAATATGTAGAAGATAGCAAACAAGGAATCATCCGCATCTTCTTAAAATATGGTCAAAACGACGAACGCGTTATTACTGGTTTGAAACGTATTTCAAAACCTGGTCTACGCGTTTACGCTAAAACAAACGAAGTGCCTAAAGTACTAAACGGTTTAGGAATTGCTTTAGTTTCTACTTCAAATGGTTTATTAACAGATAAAGAAGCTCGCGCTAAACAAGTTGGCGGAGAAATCGTAGCTTACGTTTGGTAATAATCAACAAACGAATGGAGGTGCAACAAAATGTCTCGAGTAGGTAAAAAACCAATAGAGGTTCCTGCAGGTGTTACTGTAACTATTAATGAAGATAATACAGTAGTAGTAAAAGGGCCAAAAGGTGAATTAACAACATCTTTTAACCAAGATATTAAAATTGAGCAAGAAGGTACTGTAATTACTTTAGTACGTCCTTCAGAATCTAAAGAACATCGTACAATTCATGGAACAACTCGTGCTTTATTAGCAAACATGGTCACTGGTGTTTCTGCAGGATTTGAACGTGGACTTGAATTAGTTGGGGTAGGTTACCGTGCACAACTACAAGGTAAGAAACTTGTACTTAATGTAGGGTACTCACATCCAGTTGAGTTCACTCCTGAAGATGGAATTGAAGTTGAAGTTCCTTCTAATACAAAAATTATCGTTCGCGGTATTAACAAAGAACGCGTTGGTGCATTAGCATCTAACATTCGTGCTGTTCGTCCACCAGAGCCTTACAAAGGTAAAGGTATTCGTTATGTAGGCGAAGTTGTACGCCGCAAAGAAGGTAAAACAGGTAAATAATGCATCTCGCATTAGAAAGGAGTGACCACTGTGATTACGAAACAAGACAAAAATCAAGTTCGTAAAAAACGTCATGCACGTGTTCGTACAAAAATCACGGGTACTACTGAACGTCCGCGTTTAAATGTATTCCGTTCTAACAAACATATTTACGCGCAACTGATCGATGATTCAAAAGGTTTGACAATTGTGAGCGCGTCTACTATGGATAATGACTTTGATGGAACAGCTGGAAATGTTGAAGCTGCTAAATCAATTGGTGAAATCATTGCAAAACGCGCTGTTGAAAAAAACATCAAATCTGTTGTTTTCGACCGTGGCGGTTACTTATATCATGGACGTGTTAAAGCGTTAGCTGAAGCTGCACGTGAAAACGGCTTAGAATTTTAAGAAGAAGGAGGGACATATTTCATGCGTGGTATTGACCCAAACAAACTTGAACTTGAAGAACGCGTAGTTACGATTAACCGTGTTGCTAAAGTTGTAAAAGGTGGACGTCGTTTCCGTTTTACTGCATTAGTAGTTGTCGGTGACAAGAATGGACATGTAGGATTTGGTACTGGTAAAGCTCAAGAGGTTCCAGATGCAATCCGTAAAGCGGTTGAAGATGCTAAGAAAAATTTAGTAGAAGTGCCAAGAGTTGGCGGAACAACTCCTCACCAAGTAATTGGACGCTTTGGAGCTGGTTCTATTCTAGTTAAACCTGCTGCACCTGGTACAGGAGTTATTGCTGGTGGACCGGTTCGTGCGGTACTAGAATTAGCTGGTATCACTGATATTCTATCTAAATCACTTGGATCTAACACACCAATCAACATGGTTCGTGCTACAGTAGAAGGATTAACTCAACTAAAACGCGCTGAGGACGTTGCTAAATTGCGTGGTAAATCAGTAGAAGAACTATTAGGATAAGGGGGGGAAATTACAATGGCAACTAAATTAGAAATTACCCTTACTAAAAGCCTGATTGGTACTAAACCAAATCAACGTAAAGTAGCCGAAGCTCTGGGACTACGTAAAATGCACCAAACAGTTGAGCACCAAGACAATGCCGCTATCCGCGGAATGGTTGAAAAAGTAGCTCACTTAGTGACTTTGAAAGAAATTTAAGGTTTAATTTAAGAATAAGGAGGTGCCACCATATGAAACTACATGAGTTAAAACCATCAGAAGGATCACGTTCTACACGCAATCGCGTAGGTCGTGGTATCGGTTCTGGTAATGGTAAAACTGCAGGTAAAGGTCATAAAGGTCAAAACGCTCGTTCGGGCGGTGGGGTTCGTCCAGGATTTGAGGGCGGTCAAAACCCATTATTCCGTCGTTTACCAAAACGTGGATTCACGAACATTAATCGTAAAGAGTTTGCAATTGTGAACCTTGACACATTAAATCGTTTCGAAGAAGGCACAGAAGTAACACCTGCTCTATTAATCGAAACAGGTGTTGTGAGCAGTGAGAAGTCTGGTATTAAGATTCTTGGTAATGGATCACTTGACAAAAAGTTAACTGTAAAAGCTCACAAATTCTCTGCGTCAGCTAAAGAAGCAATTGAGAACGCTGGCGGACAAACTGAGGTGGTTTAATGTTTCAGACAATCTCCAACTTTATGCGTGTGAGAGATATTCGAAATAAAATCATTTTTACTTTATTGATGTTAATCGTCTTCCGTATTGGTACATTTGTTCCAGTACCGAATGTCGATGCAAATGTTTTAAAACAAACAGATCAATTAGGTTTGATCGGATTTTTAAATACATTTGGTGGTGGAGCCCTTGCTAATTTCTCTATTTTAGCAATGGGAATCATGCCATACATCACAGCTTCCATCATTGTTCAATTGTTACAAATGGATGTTGTACCAAAGTTTACAGAGTGGTCGAAACAAGGGGAAGTCGGAAGACGTAAGCTTGCTCAGTTCACTCGTTACTTCACAATTGTCCTAGCTTTTATTCAAGCAATTGCTATGTCTTATGGATTCAACCGTATGTATAGTGGTTCTTTAATAAAGGACGAAGGCATCATGACATATCTTGTTATTGCAATTGTGTTAACTGCAGGAACTGCATTCTTAATGTGGTTGGGTGAGCAGATTACAGCAAAAGGTGTTGGTAATGGTATTTCAATCATTATCTTCGCTGGTATCGCTGCTGCAATTCCGAATGCAGTAAACCAATTATATGCACAACAAATTGTTGATGCTGGAGATGCACTATTTATCAATATAATCGTTATGATTCTACTTTTATTGGCAGTGATCGCAGTTACAGTTGGGGTAATTTATGTAACACAAGCGTTACGTAAAATTCCGATTCAGTATGCGAAACGTGTTGCTGGTACTGCTCAAACGGGTGGTCAACAAACGCACTTACCTTTAAAAGTAAATGCTGCGGGAGTAATTCCAGTAATCTTTGCATCAGCTTTCCTTATGGCACCACAATCTATTGTTTTATTTTTTGGTCAAAATAAGGTCACTGATTTCATATCTAATGCATTGGATTACACGCAACCAATTGGTATGATGATTTACATTGCTCTAATCGTTGCGTTCTCTTACTTCTATGCATTCATTCAAGTGAATCCGGAGAATGTAGCTGACAATTTGAAAAAGCAAGGTGCGTATATTCCAGGTATTCGTCCAGGAATTAACACACAAAATTATTTGACTAGCGTATTATATCGATTAACATTTGTAGGTTCGATTTTCCTAGCGATAATCGCGATTATGCCTCTATTGTTTGTTAAATTTGCGGGACTTCCGCAATCAGCACAAATTGGCGGAACAAGCTTACTAATCGTTGTAGGTGTTGCACTTGAAACGATGAAACAGCTAGAATCACAATTAGTTAAGCGTCATTATAAAGGCTTTATGAAATAATGTTGGTTTTTAGGAACGACTGAGTTCCTAAAAATCTACAAAATAGTCCTGAGGGGGGCATTTCCGTATGAATATCGTTTTAATGGGTCTGCCGGGTGCTGGTAAAGGTACTCAAGCAGATAAAATTGTTGAGAAGTACGCAATCCCTCATATTTCTACAGGCGATATGTTTCGCGCAGCAATTAAAGATGGCACGGAACTAGGCTTAAAAGCAAAATCGTTTATGGATCAAGGTGCGCTAGTACCTGATGAAGTAACGATTGGTATTGTCCGTGAAAGATTGAGTAAACCAGATTGTGAAAAAGGATTCTTACTTGATGGTTTCCCAAGAACAGTACCTCAAGCAGAAGCACTTGATGCTTTACTTGCGGATCTTGGAAAATCGATTGAGCATGTGCTCAACATTCAAGTTGAAAAAGAAGAATTGATTAAACGTCTAACTGGCCGTCGCATTTGTAAAGAGTGTGGCACAGCTTACCATTTAGTCTTTAACCCTCCTGCTAACGAAGGAGTTTGTGACAAAGATGGTGGGGAGCTTTATCAAAGAGCGGATGACAATCCCGAAACGGTTACTAACCGTCTGGAAGTAAATATGAAGCAAACTCAACCTTTGCTTGATTTTTATGGCAACAAAGGTGTTTTAACAAATTTAGATGGACAGCAAGAAATTTCAAAAGTTTTTGCTGATCTTGATGCTCTGTTACAGGGCAACCGCATTTAATAGCCCGGTGCCTGTCTCAGATTGACTGAATAACCGGGCATTATGCAAAGAACGAAATGTTTTTTTCGAGAGCTGCAAAAGCATATTGCGCCCGGTATACGAACTTAAGGAAAGAAGTGTAACAAAAACGAGGGCCCCCTAGTCCACGTGCATTTCCGATACTTAAGGGGTATAATGGGTTTCGTGGAAGCATCTATGTAACGAACGGGTACTATGGAACTCATCCAACACTTTCGTACGAATATGTTGACATGAGGGAGACAGGTTTCTACCAGTCAGTCTACGCCGTGGATTGCTACAAGCGAAACCTTACGAGTGTCTTTCGAACATCTCTCATGATTTCCAAACATATGCTAAAAACGAATAGTTTCGTTCCATTAGAGGCTATACTAACAGCAAATTACGTTTGAGTTTTGATGAGAACCTGATTTGTATATAGAAGGGAGACAGGGTTGATGGCGAAAGATGATGTAATTGAAGTCGAAGGAACAGTTGTTGAGACTTTGCCAAACGCGATGTTTAAGGTAGAATTAGAAAACGGTCATACAATACTTGCGCATGTATCGGGTAAAATTCGTATGCACTTTATCCGCATTTTACCTGGAGATAAAGTCACAATTGAACTATCTCCTTACGATTTAACTCGCGGTCGTATTACGTACCGTTTTAAATAATCTTTTGCACTCCGGACTACTAAGGAGGTTAGGTTAAGATGAAAGTGAGACCATCTGTAAAACCGATCTGCGAAAAATGTAAGGTAATTCGCCGACGCGGTAAAGTAATGGTAATCTGTGAAAATCCTAAACACAAACAAAGACAAGGCTAATAAGAAGGAGGTGCACGACACATATGGCACGTATTGCTGGTGTTGACATTCCACGCGACAAACGCGTTGTTATTTCATTAACATACATTTACGGAATTGGTAAGACTACTTCACAAAAAGTGTTGGCTGGAGCTGGTATTTCTGAGGAGACTCGTGTACGCGATCTTACAGAAGATGAGCTAAACAAAATCCGTGAACAAATCGGTGTATACAAAGTAGAAGGTGACCTTCGTCGTGAAGTATCACTAAACATTAAACGTTTGATGGAAATCGGATCTTTCCGTGGTATCCGTCACCGTCGCGGCTTACCTGTACGCGGACAAAATACGAAGAACAATGCTCGTACTCGTAAAGGTCCACGTAAAACAGTTGCGAACAAGAAAAAATAATCGGTAAAGGAGGTTTCTTCTTAACATGGCACGTAAACAACAAACACGTAAGCGTCGTGTGAAAAAGAATATCGAATCCGGTATTGCTCACATCCGCTCTACATTTAATAATACAATTGTTACAATCACAGACATGCAAGGTAATGCACTTTCTTGGTCAAGTGCTGGAGCGCTTGGATTTAGAGGTTCTCGTAAATCTACTCCATTTGCTGCACAAATGGCTGCAGAAACAGCTGCAAAAACTTCCATGGAACATGGTTTGAAAACATTAGAAGTAACTGTTAAAGGCCCAGGTGCTGGTCGTGAAGCGGCTATCCGTGCACTTCAAGCTGCAGGTCTAGAAGTTACAGCTATTAAAGACGTAACACCAGTACCACATAACGGTTGCCGTCCACCAAAACGTCGTCGCGTGTAATAATAGGTGAAACTCGTTGTTTGAGAACATCATTTATTGTACAGACTGAGGTTGTGCAAACAGCAATCAGTTAAACGATCGAATTCATATGATGGAAAGAACCTATACATTCGATGTTTTGAGGGAGGGTAAATTGGAATGATCGAAATTGAAAAACCAAAGATTGAAAGTGTAGAAATCAGCGAAAATGCCAAATTTGGTAAATTTGTTGTAGAACCGTTAGAACGTGGCTATGGAAATACTTTGGGGAATTCTTTACGTCGTATCCTTCTGTCTTCTTTACCAGGAGCTGCAGTTACTTCTATTCAAATAGATGGCGTTTTACATGAGTTTTCAACTATTGAAGGCGTAGTGGAAGATGTTGCATCTATTATTATGAATGTTAAGAAACTAGCTTTGAAAATCTACTCTGACGAAGAAAAAGTCATTGAGATTGATGTAAAAGGAGAAGGAACGGTTACAGCTGCTGACATTACACATGACAGTGACGTTGAGATATTGAATCCTGATCTCTATATTGCAACTATCGGCAAAAATGGTCATTTCCGCATGCGTATGTATGCAGGTCGAGGCCGTGGCTACACTCCTGCTGATCAAAACAAACGTGAGGATCTTCCTATCGGCGTAATCCCGATCGACTCTATTTATACTCCAGTTTCACGCGTTAATTTTCAAGTGGAAAATACTCGTGTTGGCCAATTGTCAAACTACGATAAATTAACTCTTGATGTGTGGACAGATGGCAGCACCGGTCCAAAAGAGGCGATTTCGCTTGGAGCAAAAATTTTAACAGAGCACTTGAATATTTTTGTAGGGATGACAAACGAGGCACAAACTGCTGAAATCATGGTTGAAAAAGAAGAAGATCAAAAAGAGAAAGTATTAGAGATGACTATTGAAGAACTTGATCTTTCTGTTCGTTCTTATAACTGCTTAAAACGAGCTGGTATTAATACAGTACTTGAGCTTGCTAACAAGTCAGAAGACGATATGATGAAAGTAAGAAACCTTGGACGTAAATCTCTAGAAGAAGTAAGAGCGAAGTTAGATGAGCTTGGCTTAGGATTACGTAAAGAAGACTAAGCGATTTTGATATAGCTAGATTTGAATTATTCACCAAAGGAGGGAAACATCCATGGGTTACAGAAAACTTGGACGTACAAGTTCTCAACGTAAAGCGATGTTACGTGACTTAACAACTGACCTAATTATTCATGAGCGTCTTCAAACTACTGAAGCACGTGCAAAAGAATTACGTTCTGTTGTTGAAAAAATGATCACTTTAGGTAAACGCGGAGATTTACACGCACGTCGTCAAGCAGCTGCTTACATTCGTCGTGAAGTAGCAACTTCTACTGATGAAGAAGGTAATGAAACAACAGTTTTTGCTTTGCAAAAATTATTTGATGATGTAGCGCCACGCTATGCAGACCGTCAAGGCGGTTATACTCGTATTATGAAAGCTGGACCTCGTCGCGGAGACGGTGCGCCTGTAGTAGTAATTGAGTTAGTTTAATTTTCAGGCGTTTGCACGTACTGTAAAATTAATTTAATGCCCCTAGGCGAATTTGATTAATATTAAAAGTTGAAGAGGGTAATTGGTGTTCCTACCACCCTCTTCTTTTTTCAAACATATTTATTAGATTTATACGACAATATAAAAGCTGAGTGTTATGATGAGCGGACTTTTAATCTGATTCAACTGAATCTTGTTATAGAAAGTAGCGACTCGTCTAGCTCTACGCACCTCATTTTCCTAATTGGTCTTGAGCAGCCAATTAAGAAACCGTTATAGAAGAGCGCATTTCTCAAAATGAGGTGCGCGCTTTTTTATTTTATCGTAGAATGGTTACATGAACTTAGACAGCAGAGTTGAGCTAGAGGAGGTAAAGGATGAAAAACGAAATAATTTCTTTACAAGAAGTAACTTTTACATATATAGCAGAAGATGAAAAAATTCGACCAGCAGTTAATAACGTTTCTTACACAATCCGTGCAGGTGAGTGGGTGGCAATAGTGGGTCATAACGGATCCGGTAAGTCGACGATTGCAAGATTAATGAATGGTCTTCTATTTCCTCAGAAGGGAAAAGTACGTATTTTTGGGGAAGAACTGAACGAACAGAATCTATGGGAAACTCGTTCACAAATGGGTATGGTTTTTCAAAATCCGGATAATCAATTCGTTGGAGCCACAGTACAGGATGATGTAGCATTTGCATTAGAAAATAACGGAATCCCTTTTGAGGAAATGGTAGAACGAGTAGAAGAGTCATTAGTTAAAGTGAAAATGAAGGATTTTATGAATAGTGAGCCTCATCATTTATCAGGAGGACAAAAACAGCGTGTCGCGATAGCAGGAGCAATAGCACTAAAGCCAAAAATCTTATTGCTGGATGAAGCTACTTCCATGCTTGATCCCCAAGGGAGAGAAGAGGTTCTCACTACTGTACGCCAGCTAAAAGAAGAAACCGATTTAACGGTTATCTCCATTACTCATGATTTAGAAGAAGCATTACTTGCGGATAGAGTCATTATGATGAATAATGGTGAAAAATATGCAGAGGGTACGCCAGAAGAGATATTCCAAAAAGGACAGGAACTAGTAGATCTAGGACTAGATTTGCCATTTACAATGAATATATCTCGGTTATTGCGTACGCAAGGAATTCCACTAATGGCAGACCATATGACAGAAGAAGAGTTGGTGAATGATTTATGGACATCATACTTCAACAAGTAAGCTATGCTTATGCAAAAAATACACCTTTTGAAAAACGAGCATTATATGATGTAGACCTGCATATACCTTCTGGTAGCTACCAAGCAATCATTGGGCACACTGGATCAGGCAAATCAACTGTTTTGCAGCATTTAAATGCATTGCTCAAGCCTACGGAAGGGTCTATTAAAATTGGTGATGTTGAAGTAAAACCGGAGAAGAAAAACAAACAACTAAGACAAGTTAGACAAAAAGTAGGGATTGTTTTTCAATTTCCAGAACATCAACTATTTGATGAAACGGTACTTAAAGATATTATGTTTGGTCCGATGAATTTTGGAGTCTCTGAAGAGGAAGCAAAAAAACGTGCAATTGAATTAGTAAAGTTGCTAGGACTGCCTGAAGATGTATTAGAGAAATCACCTTTTGATCTATCAGGGGGACAGATGCGTCGAGTGGCAATCGCTGGGGTACTTGCGATGAACCCAGAAGTTCTGGTACTAGATGAGCCAACAGCTGGATTAGATCCAAGGGGACGCAAAGAAATAATGGAATTATTTTATCGACTTCATAAAGAAAAAGGTTTGACCACAGTTTTAGTAACACATAGCATGGAGGATGCAGCGAGATATGCTGATCGTATAGCTATCATGCATAATGGCAAGTGTGTCTTAGAAGGAACACCAAATGAGATTTTTAACAATGAAGAGCGTTTAACAGATTATCGCTTGGAATTACCACAAAGTGTTAAGTTTCAAAAAAAGATAGAGAAGATGACAGGCAAAAAACTGTCTACTATATGCCTAACTGAAGAATCCTTGGCAGAAGAACTTACGAACCTTATCAAAAAGGAGCGTGAGTCATAATGCTTGAGAAAATGATATTTGGTCGCTATATACCAGGGGATTCTTTTATACATCGATTAGATGCTCGGGCTAAATTAATCTTTGTCTTTTTATTTATTGCAATTGTTTTTATCGCTAATAACTGGATTACATATGGTATTTTGCTTGTGTTTACATTTTTAATAATCCGTATGTCCAAGATTCGACTTTATTTTTTAATAAATGGCTTGAAGCCAGTTGTAATTCTAATTATTTTCACGTTTTTATTACATTTAATATTTACGCGTGAAGGCGACATCATATTTCAATGGAAGTTCATATCTATTTATGAGGAAGGTTTAAGACAAGGGATATTTATTTCGATACGTTTTTTCGTATTAGTAATATTGACGTCCATTCTAACGCTTACTACGACCCCTATATCGATTACAGATGCATTAGAGACACTATTGAACCCTTTAAAGAAATGGAAGCTCCCAGTGCATGAATTAGCGCTAATGATGTCAATCTCGCTAAGATTCATCCCAACTTTAATGGATGAAACAGATAAAATTATGAAAGCACAGATGGCACGAGGATCTGATATGACGACAGGAAGTATGAAGGAAAGAATGAATGCGGTTGTTCCACTTCTCATACCGTTATTCGTGAGTGCTTTTAAACGTGCAGAAGACTTAGCAACTGCAATGGAAGTACGAGGATATAAGGGTGGAGAAGGAAGAACAAGATATCGTAAGTTAGAATGGGAGACACGAGATACGATTAGTATACTTTCGCTTGTTGTATTAGCGGGGATTCTTGTTTATTTTAGAAGTTAGACGAGGTGTGTGTGTGAGATTAAAAGCAATCGTCAGTTATGATGGAAGTGGGTTTTCTGGATATCAGGTGCAACCAGGGAAACGAACTGTTCAACTAGAGCTAGAACGTGTTCTTGGTGTCATGCATAAAGGAGAATCCATAAAAGTAGTTGCTAGTGGACGAACAGATGCTGGTGTTCATGCTACGGGACAAGTCATTCATTTCGATAGTTCGCTAACGCTACCAATGGAACGTTGGAGAACTGCACTAAATGTACAGCTTCCCGGGGATATACGCATTCTAGTTGTAGAGCAAGTGCGTGATGATTTTCATGCAAGGTACGATGCTACTGGTAAAACATATCGTTATATTTGGTCATTAAATGAAGTCCAAAGTCCCTTTGAGCGAAATTATTCTGTACATGTAGATCGAAATAAACCTAATGTGGAATTAATGAGAGAGGCAACTGTCCACTTATTGGGAACTCATGATTTCTCCAGTTTTTGTGCTTCTAATACTAGTGTAAAAGATTTCGTAAGAACTATTCATTCTGTTAAATTCGAAGTGAAAAAAGAGTCGAATCAATTGCATATGGTCATTAACGGAAATGGTTTTTTATATAATATGGTTCGTATAATTGCAGGAACTTTATGGGAAATTGCAATCGGGAAAAAAAGTGTGGAGGAGATGCGGACCATAGTCGATTCTTGCGATCGAAAGAGAGCAGGAAAAACCGCGCCACCACACGGTTTATACCTGGAAAATGTAGAGTATTTCTAATGAAACAACCTTTCCAGGTGTTTTATGAAAAATACTTGACTTAATGAAGTATCCGGGGTATGATGATGTATGGTATTTTCATTAACCCCACAATATAAGCCCCGAAACTTATTGGTATGAGGATATAGAAAATTTTAGATCGATTATGATTGAATTAGGAGGACAAAATACATGCGTACAACATTCATGGCTAAAGGTCACGAAGTAGAACGTAAATGGTTAGTAGTTGACGCTGAAGGCCAAACTCTTGGTCGTTTAGCTTCAGAAGTAGCTGCTATTTTACGTGGTAAAAACAAACCAACATTCACACCAAACGTTGACACAGGTGATCATGTGATCATTATCAACGCGGACAAAATTCATTTAACTGGGAACAAGTTAAATGACAAAATTTACTACCGTCACACTCAATTTGCAGGTGGACTTAAACAACGTACTGCATTAGAAATGCGTACTAAGTACCCAACAAAAATGATCGAGTTAGCAATTAAAGGGATGCTTCCTAAAAACACTATAGGACGTCAAATGTTCTCAAAACTTCACGTTTACGCTGGAGCAGAACACCCACATGCAGCACAACTACCAGAAGCATACGAGCTTCGCGGATAATTAATAAGAGGAGGACATACACTTGGCACAAGTTCAATATATCGGCACTGGTCGCCGTAAAAGTTCAGTAGCACGCGTACGTTTAGTACCAGGCGAAGGAAAAATCGTTATCAACAAACGTGACGTAGAAGATTACGTACCATACGAAACTTTACGTGAAATTATTAAACAACCATTAGTAACTACTCAAACTCTAGGTAGCTACGATATTCACGTAAATGTTAATGGTGGTGGATTCACAGGTCAAGCAGGAGCAATCCGTCATGGTATTGCACGTGCTCTACTTACAGTAGACCCTGATTTCCGTCCAGCATTAAAATCTGCAGGATTCTTAACACGTGACCCACGTATGAAAGAACGTAAAAAACCAGGACTTAAAGGCGCTCGTCGTGCACCTCAGTTCTCAAAACGTTAATATTGCGTTTCAAAGGCTCTCAACCACTTTGGTTGGGGGTCTTTTTTTATTATTAATATGAGAAAGACTTCTACCTATATACACCGATAGAAAAACATCTGTAACGAGATATGTTACAGATGTTTTATATTTTTGATTTCTTCCATATTGATAAAAGGAAGGTTTGAATCGAGTACGCCTTTTATACGTTTCGCTTTCATTTTTCCCCCTTGCATCCATTCGTTGAAATCAAATATAAGTGGTAATCGATCGCCACCAAGTGTAAATCCAATTCTCATTTCCTTTGGAAAATAGATGGAGGTATGTAAAGTACCTGCCCATGCTCCATATTTTTTAGAGAATACGCCTTTATCTGAGTCATTCATCATTCGGTATGCAGTATAAGGATCTGTTACGTAGTTTTGTTGTTGAAGAATCTCTTGCTGTCTTCGGAAGGAATCATCCGTACGATATCGATTTTCTTCCGTCAATTCTTCAAAATGATTTGTACATACATTTGATTGACGAACTTCTACCGCCCTTGGTGAAGCTTCCACCACAAAAGTCTCTCCTTTAGGATCCAATAAAACATAGCTGAATGAATGACGATGTGGAATTTCTTTCAAAAGATCAATTGCCTCTTCTACGTTTGCACACGTTTCTAAAATAATTCGACCAATCATATTACAGACAAAGCCATCACTTGAATTCTTTCTATTAATGAAGTTGTAGCCCATTGCAAGTCCTTTTTCATTCATCCCATCTGTACGACCTGTAATTTGCATGGAAGGACCGATTACGGCATATCCTCCATCGGTCGGTTGATAAATTGTAAAGCGTCCTTCATATGAAAATGGATGATTGTCATAGTTGCGAACCATATATTCAGTTCCTGTATAAATCGAACAACCGCTTCTTCCGTATTCAAGATAATATCCACCGAATTCTCGTATCGCATCTTCCATCTTCCAATTCAAAGAATCTGCAAGTCCTTGAATCTCATCCCAAATTTGAGGTGCAAATGTCAAAATTACATTTTGGAACTCTGATTCATTAATAATGAAGTGACGACTTTTTGGAGCCCACTGCTTTTTTCGATTTATTAATATTGGCGATTCTTTTAAAAGATTCCCTTGCATGTATCCGAAGTTATAATGATCTCCTTGAAATTGAACAATCTCACTGTATACATTCCCCATGATAGAATCCCCTCGGTTTTAATTAATACCTCTATTCTAAGTAATTGTGAGCAACTTTAAAAAAGAAACGACTTAATCAAAATGAGAAGATTGAAAAACTCCTAGTGCAGTAAATATAAAACCTAACAACATAGTATTACAGGAATGTTACTGGTGCCTGGCACCAGTAACATACCAGAAATAAAACTGGAACCAGAAATATTATATTGTTTCGTTGTTTTAGTAGGGTTATATTAAAAAGGAAATTATTACATATGAAGAGGTATATTATGAGAAATAAATTTAATGTTGTGACGACCACTATTCTGTTTAGTATTTTTATTGCTCGGTTTGGCACTTTTTTAGTGTTGCCGTATCTCACGTTGTTTTTATTAGATGAATTTCATTATTCAGGCTTTCAAATCGGGGCAATAATTTCTACCTTAGCGTTATCTAATTTGTTTATGAGTTTCTTTGTTGGACCTTATATTGATAAGTTTCGGAAGGATAAAGTCATCATTACCGGACTGATTGGTTATTTGGGGTGTTATTTTTATTTCCCATTTATCGATCATTATGCTGGGTTCATTTTGTTTGCGGCAGTATTGGGGATAAGTCAGGCTATAGTAGAACCTACTTATCGTGTGCTATTGAGTCTTTATACTGAGCCTGAAAATAGACGGTTCATCTTTAACATCCGGTACTTTTTAATTAATATTTCTGCGGCGATTGCTCCGTTAACGTCGGTCTATTTTCAACAATTTGGGATGGAGAAGCTGTTTTTCGCAGTTGGTTTTATTTTCTTTATTAATATTGTGACGTTCGCCGTTATCTTTAAAAAGTATCCAATGAAGCAAGTGGCGATAGACTCTAAGAAAATATCTATTTTTCAATCGTTCTATGTTTTTAAAAAGGATCATGCATTTAGCATATTTATATTAGCTTTAATTTTCATCAGTTTCGGTTATAGCCAATTCGATTCTACCTTTAGTCAGTATTTAGGTATTACATTTGATCATGAGCTAGCTATAACTTATTTTTCATGGCTCATCACAACCAATGCTATTACTGTCATAGTAATTCAATATTTTGTTTATAAGTTAGGGGAAGTAATTAGCACAACGACCTCTTTGATGATCGGAAGCGCTCTATTATCAATAGGTTTGTTTTTCTTTGGTCAGAATGAGCACATTTTCATGTTAATCATTGCGATGGTCATCTTTACTGCTGGAGAAGTATTAGTGTTCACGATGGTAGACATACATATCGATGACATGTGCGAGGACCATGAAAAAGGAACTTATTTTGCATTATCTGGCGTGAAATCGATTGGTAGGATAGCTGGACCGAGTTTGGGTGGGTTTCTATTAGATAGCTTGAATGGAGGGGGGATGGTGTTTACCATCATTGGATTTATTACTGTGCTGGCCGTACCATCCTTTTATTTAAGTAACAAAGTGAGGAGAGTTATAAATGCGCCTATTCAACATCATTAAAAACAATGCATATTGGTTAGTTGATCAAATTAAAATAGAAGGTAAGTCTGAGGAAGAATACAAAGAGGAATTTACAAAGCTATTAAAAGAATACGAGGAACAAAAAATTGAGTATTTATCATTACTTATGGAAGAAGACTTTGAAAACTGGTTACTTGCAAAAGGTTTTAGAAGAATTTCGGTTATCCATGAATATACAAAAGCATTAGAGAAAGAACAGCTAAATGAAAGTGATTTCATATTCCATGCTCTATCAGAAGGGTCAATGACAGATGAAGAATTTGCCGATGCATATGAATTATGTCGTTCAGGGTCGGCGAATAAAAACATTCCCCAGCCAATTGAACAAATAATGGCTGCACTTTCTCAAGAACTGGGAGATAACTGGAGAAGTCATTGCTATTATTTTTTAAAGGACAACGAATTGGTCGGAATCAGCATTCCGTATATAGAGATGGGTACAACTGATGAAGGGAGAATGTTCTACTTTGGTATCGTACCCAGTATGAGAGGTCTGGGACTTGGTGCTGAGATTCATAAGATAACGTTATATCTATTAAAAAAGATGAACGCCAA
The DNA here is from genome assembly GCF_037104765.1 of Psychrobacillus mangrovi. Lineage (NCBI taxonomy): Bacteria > Bacillati > Bacillota > Bacilli > Caryophanales > Bacillaceae > Psychrobacillus > Psychrobacillus mangrovi. The sequence continues at coordinate 74,331 of NZ_JBAWSY010000015.1, forward strand.
TACGTACGTAGGAAGTACGGATGAAAGTAATGAGCATATGATCAATATTTTCAAGAAAAATGACTGTGTTATTAGAAATAAAAAAGGGATTTATCGAATAGATAAAGATTAAATAACTTGTTCCAAAAAGCTAACATACTCTTTGTCCCTCATACGTATAATGAGTGAAAAAGGAGCGATGAAACTGAAAAAATGGCTGGTTATTGGAGTATTGTTTTTAATCTCTTTAGTTGCTGTGTTTTATAGTACAAAAGCAAGCGATTTAAGTTTTTTCATGCCGGAACCATTAAGTGGAGTGAAAATAGTAATTGACCCTGGACATGGAGGTTTGGATGGAGGCGCCAGTCATGGAGAAACAGTAGAGAGAGATATTACGCTTTCTATGTCTCTAAAACTGGAAAAGGTCCTAAAAGAAAACGGAGCAACTGTTGTGATGACTCGCCGTAAAGAAGGGGACGCAATTGCTGAGCATGCTCCCGATGAAGATTTTCCAACAATCCGTTCAAGGAAGCGTGCGGATTTACTTCTACGGGAAGAGATTATCAATAACGCGGAAGCGGATATAGTAATCAGTCTACATGTAAATGCAGTTCCAGAGGAAAGATGGAGAGGTGCGCAAGTCTTCTATCATGCAGAAGGCCATGAGAATGGAGAATTATTAGCGAAATCCATTCAAGGAGCAATCCGTGAAGATATTGGGAATACAGAAAGAGAAGCACTTGCCATCAAACAGGTTTATATTTTAAAGAAATCAAAAGCACCTACTGTGTTATTGGAAACTGGATTTATAAGTAATAATGAAGAGAGAGAATTACTAAAATCCGATAAGTATCAAAAGCAAATGGTAGAAGCTGTTACAAAGGGTGTTCGTCGTTTTGTAGAAGATAATATTTACTAAGTCAATGTGAGGGAATGTAGACACTCGTATATGGTATACTATATTGCGAATAGTTTAACTTAAAGGGGAGTGTCTACAAATGATTAATGAGCAACAGGTAAGAGCATTATTAGGAGAATTAAACGATCCATTTTTACATAGAACATTAGAAGAAACAAACGGAATATCAGAGGTTTCTATAAAAGAAGAAAAAAATCACGTCAGTGTGAAACTAGCAATTGCTAAAATTAATTCTGCAGAGCAAATGCAATTGCAAGGGAAAGTAGTAGAAGTATTAAAGGATGCAGGAGCAGCAACTGTAGGTATTCGTTTTGAAGAGCTTCCAAAAGAAGTATTAGAGCAATTCCGCGGTCAAGCTAAAGAAAGTGATAATGAAAGCATCCTTTCTCCAAATAGTAAAGTGAAAATTATATCCATCGCTTCTGGTAAAGGTGGCGTTGGTAAATCAACTGTATCTGTAAACTTGGCGGTAGCACTTGCAAGATTAGGAAAAAAAGTAGGCTTAGTAGATGCAGACATTTATGGGTTTAGTGTTCCTGATATGATGGGTGTTAAAGATATGCCACAAATCAAAGAAGATCGTATTATCCCTGTAAATCGTAAAGGGGTAAAAGTTATTTCTATGGGATTCTTCGTAGAAAATAACACACCTGTTGTCTGGCGTGGACCAATGCTAGGGAAAGCTTTAGACCAATTCTTTAAAGATGTTGAGTGGGGAGAGTTAGACTATCTATTGTTAGATTTACCACCAGGTACAGGAGATGTTGCTTTGGATATTCATCAAATGCTACCTGCCTCTAAAGAAATAATAGTCACAACTCCGCATCCAACTGCTGCATTCGTAGCTGCAAGAGCAGGTGCAATGGCTTTACAAACAGATCATGAAATATTAGGTGTCATTGAAAACATGTCTTGGTATGAATCTAAATCTACTGGTGAACGTGAATATGTATTCGGTAAAGGTGGGGGACCAAAACTTGCCGATGAACTTCGTACGGAATTACTTGGTCAAATTCCTCTAGGACAACCTGATTGGAACGATATTGACTTTGCTCCATCTGTATATGGAGAAACACATGATACAGGTAAAATTTATTTAGATATTGCACAAAATGTAATTGAAAAAGCATAAAAAAAAGGCCGTTTCCCAAAAAGGAGCGGCCTTATTTTCCTGCTTCTTTTCCCTGTCCTGAACCCTTCCCTTCAGAACCACCACCACCGCCCTGCCCTTTGCCAGCCTCTTCTACTAGCTTTTGCCACTTGGTTTGTAATAAAGGACTTTGTATGGTTTCTTCTACTACTTTTTGCATTTCTTTGCGCATATCAGGAGATTGTAGTACTTTTCCTAACTCTTTATTCATTTCAGCGGAACCGAAAAAACTTTCAAGACTTTTTAAATATTCCGGATCCTTCATAAGAGTTTTCATTAATTCTTCCTGTTGTTTCATCATACTTTTTGCCATTGTCTCTGAAAACTTAGGGTCTTGATAAACTTCTTTCCAAAACTTTTCGGCATCTTTTGAAAGCATCGTTTGTTCTACGGACTTCTTCACTTGCTCGTTATCAATTACTAACAATCCTTGAAATTCAGGGTCATCTAAAAGCTTTCGAACAGATTTCTTTCCTTCTTCTGTTTGTAAAGCATCTATTACTACCTTTTTCATCTCATCATAAGAAGGCGGGGAAGAGGTAGGGCTACCGTTGCACCCAGACAGTAAGCCAATAGTTAATAAAATGAGGGCAAAATACTTCAAATCAATCACCATCCTTTCAATTATTGTTCACATTTTTTATATAAATATGTACTGAAGTAAGTAACAAATAGATTTTTTTGTAAATGGTTGTTACAATCTATATGGGAAATAGAAAGATATGGGGGATTTCTTGCTGTGACAATTCGAAATTGGATTAAATTTTTTCTAAATGCTATGTGGATAGGTGGACTAATCACAGGAGTGTTAGGTTTATTTATACGTTGGGACGATGCTTTTGCTAAATATTTTGAGGCTGGTCAATGGAGTGAGTTTTTTGCCGCATTAGCCTTTATGGTTGTAATGGGATTTACTATAAGCGTAATTACTCAAATGGGCTTTTTTGCATATTTAACAATTCATCAAATGGGTGTAAATATTTTTAGAACATTAACGTTATGGAATTGGGTACAATTATTAATAATAGTTATCGTTATTTTTGATTTAATTTTCTTCCGCTTTAAACCGAACGCAGAAACAACCGGACAAGTATGGTTATATGTTGTTTTATTATTTATAATGATCGCGACAGCTGTGATTGTTGCGATAACTAAAGCCAAAATAACAAAAAAACATACGTTAATATCTGCATTATTTTTTATGATTGTTGTTTCTACTTTAGAGTGGTTACCAGTATTAATGGTACGAGCTGACAACGTGGATAGCTGGGTGACATTATTATTATTCCCAATTCTCGCAGTTAATGCTTACCAATTATTAGCTTTACCAAAATACAATGCAAAATCAGATGTAGATAGAAAAAAACTAGAAGAACGTAGAAAAGCAAGAAAAGAAGCCGTTGCGGTAAAAACGAAATAAAAAATTGCTCTGACATATAATAGTCAGAGCAATTTTTTAATCAGGTATAGTTTTACTTTTAGTTGTTAAGCCAAATATATTTTGTTCAACAGAAAGAAGAGAGTCAGTTTTAAGTAGTTGATTTAATTGCTTTATATCTATTCTTTCCTCTTGATGGAGCGGTACACTTAGTATATCACCTTTCTTAAGCTTCGGAATTTGATCTCCTTTTACCCAGTATTTACTTGAACTTAGTAAATTGACCTCATGTTGCCATGCTATTTTTTGTAATTCCATAGGAAACACATAATCTTTTGTCCGAAACCAAAGTGGAAGTTCACCAATTGATTGTTCAAATTCATCGATTTCCTTTTTAAATAAATTAGGATCTTCTATATATTTAGCGCCATCTTGCCCTAATAGACTAATTGGGATACTCTTCTCTTTCATTATTTTAATAAGTGACGGGGAACGTTTTATCCAATCATTGCTAATGAAAAAATGTGGATAAGGTGCTTGCAAGTCCTTTATGAAAGTTTCCATATCCTCTTTACCAAAAGTTAAATCGATTGTGATTGTTTTGCCATGTGTTCCTTTAGAGACAACGGTAGGCTTTTCAGTTAACTGAAAAACGGGAAGCATAGAAGAATAATTATTTGGGATAATAAAAAATAGACTTAAAAATACTAGCACTGTTCCGATTAATAAAAGCTTTGTTTTCATTGTAAAATCGCACCTTTCCATTCTTTCTAATAAATTTTATGATTTAGTGTTGACATTCATGTTAAAAAGATGTTAAGATACAAAGGTCGCCAAAACAAAACGACAAAATGAACATTGAAAACTGAACATGCAAAACGTTAAGACATATAGCTTGATAGACTAACTTCGGTTAGTCGGAGAGCAAACAATTTTGACATCATTTAATGATGATGCCAGCAAAACAAAATGAGCTTTTTAAGTTCTCTATTATGGAGAGTTTGATCCTGGCTCAGGACGAACGCTGGCGGCGTGCCTAATACATGCAAGTC